>JBIJAC010000007.1:0-50979 GCA_044345935.1 Polynucleobacter sp.
CCACCTGCTTCAGTTGCTCTAACGCGCATTGGATCAGCCATTTTGCTTCCTCTCTAATTATCTATATGTATACGATTGCCTTGTGTTTGGAGTCGGCATTAGCCGCCGCAACCACCCAAGGTAACCTTGACTTCTTTCATGGACATGAACCACTTGCCATCGGCCTTAACAACAGCGTAGACGTTCGATGTTTGGCCCATCTTCACACGGGTAGTAACAAACGCATCGGTGCCAGCAGGAATATAAAACTGGGCTGCGAGTGCGCTGGGGTTTTTCTCAACCAAAATAGCCATTTGCTCGGCTTTTAATGTGCTGGAAATGCCAACAGGAACAACCGCGCCATTTTCTGCAATATCAGGAGCAACTAAAGTCACTGCAGTCGAGCTGCTTGGCTTACCTGCATTGAGGGCCTTGAACACATCGTCCAAGCTCTTGCCTTCAAAAGCAGCTTTGTTCCACTCTTGGGCTTGCGCTTCTGTAATTAAACCGGCTGAAGCCATGAGGCCAAAGACCGCGGAATACTTTAAAAGACTACGGCGTTGCTGATTCATAAAAACTCCTTTATTCATCTGTTTCATTACTAATAATTAAAATCACATTAATACATTATTTAACACTGATTCTACCCACTTTTACTTGCCTGTTAGCATCCATTCAACCAATGCCCTATTGTCAGCATCGGTTAACTGATCCTGAGCCGGCATTGGGATAGCACCCCAAGCGCCTGCACCACCCTTTTTCACTTTAACCATTAGCTTTTGCACTGCATCGGCCTGACCTTTGTATTTTGCAGCTACCTGCTCAATCGAGGGGCCTACCAGCTTTGCAGCAGGTGCGTGGCAGGCAGAGCAGTTCTCTTTCTTAAAGAGTGCTGCAGGGCCTGTTGGTGCGGCGGCCATGGATACCTTGACGATACCAACGGCACCAGGTCCTGGCAATTTGCTGAGCGGTGGCTTAGTCGAATCTGCACCCAAATAAGGGCCGTACTCACGATTTTGCAGTGCAATATTTTCATGTGCATTGCGGGCGTAATCTGGCAGAGTAGAACCGATTTGCACAAATGGGACACAGTTATTCATGCAGGGCTTTGCATTGACATCCGGCTTGCCACTTACGTTCCACAAACCATGTTGCTGCGTCATGCCATTGCGGTTGGGCATCATCGCTTGCGCTTGCTTCATATTGGCATTACTCAGGACAAAGGTATCCGGAACAATCTCACCCAAATACAGTATGTATGCGACTAAAGCATAGGTATCGTCATAACTCAGCGAGCGCGGTGCATTCCAGGGCATTGCACGATAGATGTAATCCCAAAGGGTGGAGATCGTTGCAACCTTCATTAAGGTCGTTCGCTGTGGCTGCTTGTTGTCGTTTAAAGCAGCTACCCGCCCAGTCTTGATGTCATCTTTGGTCGTGCCGCCGGCAATGGGCGTAAAGACCTCATTTGACTCACCAAAGGTGCCATGGCAACTAGCGCATTGCGCTTCCCACAACGTCTCGCCTTTTTTTACAGAACCCGATCCATTGGGCAGTCCCTTAAAATCAGGACGAACATCGATATCCCAAGCAGCAATCTCGGCTGGCGTTGCTGCTCTACCGATACCAGGAAATTTAGTGGTGCCCGATGCAGCGCCTTGTGCATAAGCGATTCCAGCGCTGAACATCAGCGCTGCTGCGAGACCCAGGCTCGAGCCTAATTTACCCAACTTGTACATTGCTTACCTCGCCATTAGAGTCTAACTTCCACGATTGAATTGCGTTGTTGTGATAGATCGAGCGCGTACCGCGCACATCACGCAATGCCTTGATGGTAGGCTGCACGTAACCAGTGTCATCCATCGCACGCGATTGCATGATCGTGGGTGAACCATCCCAAACCCAGTCAATATTGAAGCGCGTGACTGCTTTACTAAGGATGGGCGTTTCTAAACGGGCTGTTCTCCAATTGTTGCCGCCGTCAAACGAAACATCCACGCGCTTAATTTTTCCGCGACCCGACCACGCCATACCAGTCACGTTATAAAAGCCTTTATCGAGCAACTGCTGACCGCCCGATGGCGTTGTAATAACCGATTTACACTCCTGAATCGAGGTGTACTGACGATGCAAGCCATTGGGCATTAAATCAATGTAATGAATTGCTTCGTCTTTGGCGCCATAAGGCATATCACCTACTTCCAGACGACGCAGCCACTTCACCCAGCTCACGCCTTGAACACCCGGGACAACTAAGCGCAGTGGGAAGCCATTTTCAGGGCGAAGCATTTCGCCATTCATGCCCCAAGCCACAATCGAATCTTTGAGTGCGCTATCCAGGTTAATGGTACGAGTCATGCCCGAACCGTCACCGCCTTCTGCCAATAAAAACTTCCCTTTTTTCAGGTCAGCGCCGCACTCATCGAGGAGCACTGACAAGGGCACTCCAGTGAATTCACAGCACGACAACATGCCGTGGGTGTATTGCACGGTTGGTACTGCCACGTTGCCCCACTCTAAACCGGTGTTAGCACCACACTCAATAAAGTGAATACGCGAAACCGATGGCATGCGCATTAAATCGCTCATGGTGAAAACGCGCTCGCTTTTAACCAGGCCGTTCACCATTAAACGGTGCTTATTAGGGTCCAAGTTATACCAACCTTGATGGTGGCGCTCAAAATGCAAGCCATTGGGGGTAATCATTCCAAATAAACCCTGCAGCGGCGTAAATGAAACCGATGCTGCTGCAACTCGGGTTAAGCCGGGTGATTCGCGGCGGACTAAATTCGACTCATAGACAGAAGGCAAACCGTAAGGCATAGTAGCTACGTTTTTACCCAAGGTGGTTTGCCATTCTTGTTTTTCTAAAATGGCTGGATCGCCTGCGCCGGATGCCAATGCAGCCGGTGCTACAGCTAGACCAGCAGCACCGCCTAGAGCAGACATAAAGCCTTTACGTAAAAAGCCGCGGCGGTTTTCATCGAGGCCATTCTTATTCACATCCGCAACAAATTCATTTGATATGAAATTCTCTGGCGCCTTGCGAAGTCGCGACTGCCCCTTGGGCTTTTCAACGTATTGAATATCGTCTGAATTCAGTTCCAGTTGATTCTTATTCATTGTTTTAAAGACTCACTAAATGATTAATTAAAAATTACGACTTGATTTTTTCTACAACACGAGCACAAACGCTTTGGCAAATTTCCAAGCTAGCCTCATCTTCGATCGCGTAATACACCGTAACGCCCTCTTTACGACGCGCCAATATGCCGGCTCGATGCAGTGCGGTTAGATGACGCGACACATTGGCCTGACTCGATCCGGCCTGCTCCATCACTGTATTCACCGACTGCTCACCGTTACACAGAATGAACAGAATTTTTAAACGGGATGGCTCTGACAAAAGGCTAAAAAATTGGGAAACCTTCGAGAAAACCTGTTCCATCTGTGCTGGACTCAGGTCTTTGGTTTCCGGTGGAATCAATTTGCTCATTTGTCTATTTTTGCTTACATACAAGGTGTAAATATGCGTTGTAACGCATTAACGCATATTTAACGCCTTAGGCAGGTTCGTTACCATAGAGAATTACCCTAAGTCATCCAGTCAGGAATACTGCACTTAGGCCCTAAAATTGGGGCGTGCTGGATACCGAAGCTATTTTTCTCTCGTTTAAGTTGGCCCTATACACCCTGGCAATCATGTTGCCCCTAGGAATTTGGCTAGCGCATCGCCTAGTCCGGATGGGTCCGGCGAAGCCTTGGCTTGAGGCCCTTCTCGCTTTGCCATTGGTCTTACCACCCACCGTCCTTGGGTACTACCTTCTGGTGGGCTTTGGCGATGTCAGTCTATTTGGTCACCCCCTCGTTTTCTCCTTTGAAGGCATCCTTCTAGCATCCCTGATTGTTAATTTGCCTTTTGCAGTGCAGCCGATTCAGCGCGCCTTAGAATCCATCAGCCCAGAAATTAGGGAGGCGGCGCAGGTCAGCGGACTGTCGCATTGGCAAATTTTTCGCCTGATTGAGCTACCCTTGGCATGGCGTGGCGTAACTAGCGCTGCGGTAATGACCTTTGCCCACACCTTAGGCGAATTCGGCGTTATTTTGATGGTCGGCGGAGCCATTCCCGGTGAAACCAAAACCGTCTCGATTGCTATTTATGACAAGGTTCAGGGTTTTGATATTGCCGGCGCAGGCTTACTTTCCCTCTTGCTACTCGGAACCTCCCTGATTGCCATTGCCCTCTCCTATGGCGTTTTAGGGAGACGCAAAGCATGTTGAAGCTACGCGTACAGCAAACCATGCCCATGCCGTTGCAGCTCAATATTGAGTGCGCTAAGGGTGAGCTACATGCATTGGTAGGACCATCAGGTAGCGGCAAAACATCGGCACTGCGCACCATCGCTGGTTTACGCAATCCAGCCCAGGGTCAAATTGAATGCAATGGAGAGATTTGGTTTAGCGCCGATGAAGGCAACGGATTAAAGCCCCTTGCCTTATCCCCAGCGCAGCGCTCCTGCGGACTCCTGTTTCAGCAATACGCCCTCTTTCCGCATTTGTCGGCCATCGACAATGTGCAAATACCGTTGCAAAATTCACGGCATACAGCAGCAGAAAAAAAAGCCATTGCGCAAGATTGGCTGGCGCGAATGGGCATTGGCGAGCTGGCACAGCGTATGCCCAATCAACTCTCCGGAGGCCAACAGCAACGCGTTGCTTTAGCACGGGCATTGGCCCGTCAGCCCAAGGTCTTGCTTTTAGATGAGCCTTTTTCGGCGATTGATACTCCAACCCGGCAAGGCCTTTATAAAACTCTGGCGGAATTGCGCCGCGATTTGGATATTCCCATTATTTTGGTAACGCACGATCTACGTGAAGCGGGTTTATTGGCTGATCGCATTACGGTGATTGATCGTGGCATTGGACTGCAAACCGCCAGTCCACAAAACTTATTCCAAAAACCGCGCAATTCCAGAGTGGCTGAACTGGTCGGCATCAGCAATCTATTCCAAGGGCGTTTTAATCAAGGTAAGCTGCATTGGCAGGGCACGGGTATTGCACTCGATGTCGTTGATAAAAATAAAATTCCTGCGGATAGCGTCGTTGCCTGGGTTATTCCGCAAAGCGGCATCAGCGTAGGCAGAACAAAAACGGTGCTTAGTCACACCGCCTCGGTTTCTGAAATCAGCGCCATTGGTCAAATTGCAGTGATTCAATTTGCCATTCCGGCAAGTGATCAAATCGTCATTTGGGAAGCTTCTACTGCCGAGGTACGGCGACTCGAGTTAGGAGTAGGAATTGAGGTTGAAATTGAACTCAATGGCAAGCAAATCCACATCATGCCGCTGCGACCGATCAATGATCCGCGGCGCTTTACAACGATTGCACCCAACTAAAGCGCTTGTAAAAATACCTTACTTGGGTGTGCGCCGCTTTATGATTTTTTATTCGTATTGATACCCAAGAGCGGATAAGCGGGGCAGAAACGAAAGGCACCGGTTAATACTGGGATGATACCAATCCAGCCCCACATGCCAATCGTGCCAGTTGCGGCCAGACCAATTAAAACTAATCCTGCGATGATTCGGATGGCGCGATCCATATTGCCTACGTTGCATTTCATAATGAACTCCTCTTTGTAATGAATCGGGTTATTTACGGCAATAGTGCTTGTAAAGCAATGTCATGACATCCACCGCAATCGCGCTGGATAAAGAGTAATAAATTAACTTGCCATCGCGGCGTGTTTCAACCAATTCTTCGTTACGTAATACCGTCAATTGCTGCGACAGCGTCGGCTGATGAATATCCAAAATATCTTCAAGCTCGCCAACGCACTTTTCGCCCTGACTAATTTCACAGAGCAATAGCATGCGGTCTGGGTTCGATAACACCTTCATTAAACGACAGGCTTCATCAGCCGAAGTGCGCATGCGTTCTAAGTCAATGGTTGCGGGCATGATGGTCTGTCTTTTCTTTTGGATCTTAAAGTGCGTTTAATGGAATCTTTAAATAGGCCGTACCATTGCCCTCTGCTTTGGGCATATGACCTGCACGAATATTGACCTGAATCGAAGGCAAAATAAGGACCGGCATTTCGAGTCCGGCATCGCGTTTGGTTCGCATTGCGACAAACTGCTCTTCCGTAATGCCATCATGCACATGAATATTGTTCTTTTTTTGATCCGCCACGGTGGACTGGTATTCCGGGGTCCTGCCATTGGGCGGGTAGTCATGGCACATATACAGCTTCGTATTGGGTGGGTACTTCAAGATCGATTGGATGGAGCAATATAAATTACTGGCACTGCCGCCAGGAAAATCACAACGCGCGGTACCGACATCCGGCATGAATAAGGTATCACCAACAAAAATACTGTCGCCGATCTCGTATGCCATGCATGCTGGCGTATGGCCTGGAACATACATGGCCTTGAACGATAAATTACCGAAGGAAATGGGCTCGTCTTCTTTAATGAGTGCATCAAATTGCGATCCATCCACCGCCACGTCATCTAAATTGAAAACACCCTTAAACACATTCTGCACCGTGGTGATGTGATCGCCAATCGCAATTTTTCCACCCAACTGTTCCTGAATATATGGAGCTGCTGTTAAATGGTCGGCGTGCGCATGGGTTTCTAAAATCCATTCGAGCTGCAGTCGGTGTTCTTTAATAAAAGCAATCACTTCATCGGCAGACTTGGTCTTAGTGCGACCTGACTTTGGATCGTAGTTCAGAACGGAGTCAATCACGATGCATGCCGACCCTTTGGACTCATACACCACGTAGGTATAGGTCCATGTTTGTGGATCAAAGAATGCCTTAATGCTAGCTTGTGTAGTTGAGTTCATGGTTTGAGTATAACATTATATTTAAATATATAATATAAGAGTTGATATAAATTGATTACGTAAAGGTGGATACTCGGCAATATGGATAGCATGAGCGCAATTAGCGTGGGGCTTGGGGTCTTCGTCGGCATGATGATGGCCTTGACTGGAGCTGGCGGAGGTATTCTGTCGGTTCCGCTGCTGGTATTTGGGCTAAATCTCAGCGTAGCCAGCGCCGGCCCCATTGGTTTATTGGCGATCGCCGTGGCAGGCTCACTTGGGGCAATCAATGGTTTGCGCTCAAAATTACTGCGCTATCGCGCCGCCCTCGTCATGGCAGGGCTGGGTATATTGCTAGCGCCAATCGGCGTATACATGGCTCAGCGCATTCCTAATACGCCACTGTTACTTGCATTTGCCAGCATACTAATAATGGTGTCGATTCGGATGTTCATTCAGGCGCAACAAGAAATCACAGGCGATGCCCCAAAAGAGCCACCCGCCCCGCCCTGCAAGCTCGATCAATCGATAGGCCGCCTAATTTGGTCTGTACCGTGCGCACGTTCTCTGATGGGCTCGGGCGCCGTAGCGGGATTTTTATCGGGACTACTCGGTGTTGGCGGAGGCTTCATTATTGTTCCTGCGCTCAAAAAGGTCACCGACCTGCCAATGCAATCGATTGTTGCCACCTCGCTAGGCGTATTGGCTTTGATTTCAATTACGGGCGTCACGACCGCTGCAGTTGCAGGCCACCTAAACTGGTCAATCGGTATTCCGTTTGCGGGCGGCGCTGTTATTGGGATGGTGTTTGGTAGTTTCATAGCCAAACAAATCAGCGGACCTCGCATACAGCAAGCATTTGCCGTTTTTACCTTTTTAATTTCCCTCAGTTTGTTCTATAAAGCCATTTAGGATAGGAGCAATCCATGCAAATTAGCTGCCCCCATTGCCATAAACCCAATCGCTTTCCAATCGATCGCATTGCACAGGACCCGATCTGCGGGGTCTGTAAAAAAAGTCTCTTGTCTTTACCGATTGAATTAAATCAGGGCAACTTTGCCGAGGCAACGGGGCAAACCCATTTACCCGTCTTGCTTGATTTTTGGGCGCCCTGGTGCGGCCCGTGTACTCAGTTTGCCCCGACCTTTGCAGCAGCAGCCCAGCGCTATGCAAACCAAGTGGTATTTGCTAAGGTCAATACTGAAGCAGAGCAGCAACTGGGATCGCAGTTTCAGATTCGCTCGATTCCAACCTTAGCCATATTTAGGGGAGGAAAGGAGCTGGACCGATTGTCGGGCGCCCTCAGGCCGCCGGAACTCGAGCAGTACATCAATACTATTCTGCGCAAATGGAGCGTTTAGTTTTCTTATAAAGGTTTACGAGCAACTAAACCCAACAAAGCAGACATCCCCGTATGCTTTGGTCCTTCGGATAGCATTTTTTCATACACGCATAGATCAATGATCTCTAGATCGCCAATCAAGTTATGGATCATGTCGTCTGTATAAAGGTGCTCCAGTATCGATGGGCCACCCGTTTTAAATTCCAATTGCTTAGGCGTATACCCCTGAATAATCAGGACGCCTCCAGGCCTCAGGGTCGAGATCATTTGTGCAAATAGACGGGCACGCATCACTGGGTCAGCAAACTGTATAAAAATTCCGACCACGGCATCGTATTGATTTGGCTCCCACTCCCACGTATCGCTGGATGCCAGGCTAAATTGAACCTGCACCGCCTCCTCTGTTGCAAGCGCAACTGCTTTGCTAAGAGCCACTTCGGATAAATCAAATGCGTCGACCTGCATACCCTGCTTTGCAAGCCAAACCGAATTTCGACCTTCACCGTCAGCGACACATAAGACGGAGTCCCCCTTCTTTAAATATTGCTTGGCCTTCGCCTGCAGATACTCATTAGGGGCTTTGCCAAAAATATAATCGGGTGTATCGAAGCGCTTATTCCAAAAATCAGCGCCATCTGAGAATGCAGTTGTCATGGTTGTCTATTTTGTGCTGATTGAAATAGAAAAGCTTGCCTAGGCAAGCTTCACACAAAAAGAGATGTGCTTTATCACGGACTTACTTTTTAAAGCCACCCTGCAAATCACGGATCAAGTCATCTGGATTTTCAAGGCCAACAGCAATGCGTACTAGGCCCTCTGAAATGCCTGCGGCTTTACGTGCTTCGGGCGACACTCGGCAATGGGTGGTCGTTGCAGGATGCGTAATGGTTGTGCGGGTATCGCCTAAATTGGCTGTGATCGAGCACAGCGTAGTTTGATCGATCAATTTGAAGGCAGCCTTTTTTCCGCCTTTGAGGGCAAACGACAAAATTGCGCCACCTGCCTTTTGCTGCTTCTTCGCCAAAGCAAATTGCGGATGGGACTTGAGACCAGGGTAATAAACCGCCTCAACCCCATGTTGCTTTTCAAGCCACTGAGCCAAAGCCAAGGCATTCGCACTCTGCTGCTTCATACGAAGATCAAGGGTCTCGAGACCCTTTAAAAACACCCACGCATTAAAAGCCGACAGGGTTGGTCCGGCTGTACGTACGTATGGAAATACCTTATCCATAATGAAGGATTTCTTGCCAACGATGGCGCCACCCAGCACCCTACCCTGACCATCTAAATATTTTGTGGCCGAGTGAATGATGACGTCAGCGCCTAAATCCAGTGGTCGTTGCAATGCCGGCGTGCAAAAACAGTTATCCACGACAAATAAAGCATTTGCTTTAGTTGCAATCTTCGCAATGGCACGAATATCCGCAATCTCGGTCATTGGATTGGATGGCGTCTCGAGGTAGAACATCCGGGTATTGGGCTGCACTGCAGCTTGCCATGCTTTGTTATCGGATAAATCAACGTAGCTGGTAGTGATACCAAAGCGACCCAGAATGCTGCCAAATAACTGAATGGTTGCGCCAAATACCGAACGAGAACAGATCACATGGTCGCCCGCTTTCAGATGGGCCATTGCCGTTGTCATGATGGCAGCCATACCCGAGGCGGTAGCAATACAGGCTTCCCCGCCCTCCAAAGCCGCTAAGCGATCCTGAAACATGCTGACGGTAGGATTGGTGAAACGCGAATAAATAAAACCGGTTTCGGCATTGGCAAAACCCTGCTCCATCTCTTCAGCACTATTAAAGCAGAAGCTTGAAGTCAAATACAGGGCTTCTGAGTGCTCTTGATACTCTTGGGAGCGGCGCGTGCCAGCACGAACCGCAACAGATTCTTGGGCAAGTTTGGATAGGTCGAGGGAGCGACGCTTAGAGGTAATTTTGCTAGTCATGCTACTAGTGTACTTAATCTTCGGTTGCTAAGTGCAAGTGCAGCTGAGAACGCGCAAAGTCGCCCGGATCCTTTTGGCGGTCTGCTTGCGCCGTTTCGGTGGTACGCGCAGCCTCTAAAGCATCAAGGTAAGAGTCGTTAATGTCGCCCGTAATGTAATGGCCATCAAAACACGATGCCTCGAAATTTTTGATCTCTGGATTGATATCGCGCACCGCCTGCTTCATGTCCTCAACACTCTGATAAATCAGTTGATCGGCGCCAATCATTTTATTAATCTCGGCATCTGTACGCCCATAGGCCACTAATTCGCTACGGGTTGGCATATCGATACCGTACACATTCGGAAAACGTACCGGCGGGGCTGCTGATGCAAAGATTACTTTCTTTGCGCCTGACTCACGTGCCATGAGCACAATCTCATAGGAAGTCGTACCCCGCACAATCGAGTCATCCACAATTAGTACGGTCTTGTCTTTAAACTCAATCCGCATCGCATTGAGTTTTTGGCGTACCGATTTACGGCGTACGGCCTGCCCAGGCATGATGAAGGTGCGGCCAATGTAGCGGTTCTTAAAGAAACCTTCACGATAACTAATGCCTAAGCGCTTAGCCACCTGCATGGCTGCTGGCCGGCTCGAATCCGGAATCGGCATCACCACATCGATTTCACTGACATCCGTTTCTACGCGAATTTTCTCGGCTAAATAATCGCCCATGCGCATGCGCACGTTGTAAACCGTAACGCCATCAATCGTGGAGTCTGGCCTAGCCATATACACGTATTCGAAAATACAAGGATTGAGGACTGCATTAGGTACGCACTGATGGGCAACAAAATTTCCATCGAGGTCAATGTAGATTGCCTCCCCCGGCGCTACATCGCGAACAAAGGTAAAGCCCAAACCCTCGAGTGCTACGGACTCAGAAGCAATCATCCACTCTGGGCCATCAGTACCATCAATGCGGCCGATGCACAAAGGACGAATCCCAAATGGGTCCCGGAACGCCAGTAGTCCATAGCCTGCTATTAAGGACACCACAGCGTAGGAACCCCTCACCCTGCGCGTCAAGCCCGTGACTGCTTTAAACATGGATTGCTCATCCAATGCAGCACTATTGGTTTCTTTTTGCAGCTCATCCGCCAGTACGTTGAGCAGCACCTCAGTATCAGAGCTCGTATTAATGTGGCGGCGATCACGGTAGGCCATCTCAGTTCGAAGCGCAGGCGCATTGGTTAAATTACCGTTGTGCGCCAAAATGATTCCGTAGGGTGCGCTGACATAAAAAGGTTGGGCCTCTTCCTCACTGCTAGCCGAACCAGCAGTGGGATAACGTACCTGACCAATCCCAACATTGCCAACCAAGCTGCGCATATTGCGAGTACGGAATACATCGCGCACCAAGCCATTTGCCTTATGCATCGTGAATGAATTGCCATTCATCGTCGCAATACCAGCTGCATCCTGACCGCGATGCTGGAGCAGCAGCAATGCGTCATAGAGCAACTGATTTACCGGGTAACGCGAAACACTTCCGACTACGCCGCACATATGACTTAACTCCCTGAGGGTGGTGATGCAGGAACGGCGCTGTTGGGCGCACTTAGCTTCGCCGCCCAATCGGACGGTAACCAAACTTGTATCACCGCCATGGCGACATCGATCGCGGGACGGGTCATTGCTGTTTTCCATGCGTTGGTTTGAGGGACCGGCGTTAATACTGCCAAGGTCGACAGAACCACCACGACAAAAGCGCCGCGTACCAGGCCAAAAGCCAGGCCTAAAAAACGATCCGTAGAACTTAAACCTGCTGAAGCGATCGCCTTTTGAATCATTGACCCAATGAAGTTACCTGCAATGAGTACTAAGATAAATAAAATGAGAAAACTCAGACCAAGTCGCACCATCTCATCGAGCTGAAACGTGGAAAGCCATTCCACCGCTAAATAATTACTGTAGTGATAGGCAACCCATGCCGCCACAAACCAAGAGGCTAAGGCCAGCACCTCTTTAAAAAAGCCCCGATAGATTCCAACGAAGGCCGAAACCAGCAATATGGCAAATACAAAATAGTCTACCGAAGTTAGTTTAAGGGCGGCCAAAATTTCCATATGCTATTTGGTGAATGGTTGTGGAATCACTGCTTCCCTACCTCAACTATGCGGGGAGCCAGGCCCATTGCCTTGATTTTCTTTTCAGCTGCCTCTGCCGTCTCTTTGTCTGCAAATGGACCGGCGCGCAGCGCATACAGTTTTGAGCCATCGGTGCCCGTGCGATTTAAAACATAATTCGGAATCTTTTGCTCTTTCAGCTTTGTAATCCAACCATTCGCGCGCTCTTCGGATGCAAAGGCGCCAATTTGAATCACAAACTTCCCAGAGGCACTGGGATTGGCGTTTGCGGTAGCAGCTCCGTTTGCATTTAGCTTGGCTGCAACTACCACTTCTTCACCAGCAGCCAAGCCCATTGTTTTATCTACTGAGGCTGGCGCAATCGGTTTCGCAGGAGGTGAAATTGCCGGGGCAGGTGCAGCAACTGTTGGTGCGGCCGGTATTGGCACCGTTTTAGCTTCCTCGGATTTTGGTGCAGCGGTTGGGGGCGGAGTCGGCTGCGGCGCTACCACCGCTGGCAAGCTACTCACAATGGTGACAGCGATGTCATTGCTTACCGACTTTGGCTTGCTGTCGAGCACGCGAGGCAAAACAATAATGGCAACTAAAACCAGTACTGCAGCGCCGATGAGGCGATGACGGGCACGTTGGTGTTCAGGATCTTCAGTTAATACGGGATCATCGCCCGTTACACGTGAACTACGACTACTAAATTTGTTATCCGAGCGTGATCGCGTCGACGAAGTACGCAACCCACCATCGGGTTGGGAATCGCGCTTAAAAAGCTGGGAAAGACGAATCATGGATTAGTGCGCCTGGTTGTTTCGATAAGCCATTACGCCTGCGACAGTATAGAAAGAGCCGAATACCACTATTCTATCACCCTCCCCTGCAGATAAAAGCGCCTTTTGGTAAGCATCTCCAGGGCTTGCAAAGGTCTGAATGCCGCCATCTAGACCCTGATCACGCTTGACTCCACTTGCCTCTAAAAATCCAGCCAGTTCAGCTGCGCTAGCTGCCCTATTGGTAGGCAAATCAGTACAGAACCAGTGGTCCACAAGACCCACCATCGGACGGATAACGCCCTCAATGTCTTTATCAGCCATCGCGCCAAAAATGGCATAGGTATAGGGGTGATAACCCATCTTTTCGAGGCTCTGCCCTAGGGTCGCTGCTGCATGGGGATTATGTGCAACATCGAGCACAATCGTAGGCTGCCCAGGCAGCACCTGAAAACGACCTGGCAACTCGACCATGGCAAAGCCGTTTCGAATGTCTTGTGCGCTAACGGGGATGCGGTCACGCAAAGCACTTAAGGCTGCAATCACAGCAGAGGCATTTAGCAATTGATTGGCGCCCCGCAAAGCGGGATAACCCAAGCCACTAAAGCGCTTGCCGCGACCAGACCAGGCCCATTGCTGTTTATCACCCTGAAAGTTGTAATCCCGGCCCATGAGCCAAAGATCACATCCCAAGGATTCTGCGTGCGCGACTAAGCTGCTGGGAGGCATCGGGTCTCCACACACTGCAATCGCATTGGCGCGAAACACGCCAGCCTTTTCCCGTGCAATTTTTTCTCGGGTATCACCTAAAAAAGCAGCGTGATCAATATCAATGCTGGTCACAATAGCGCAATCGGCATCCAAAATATTGATCGCATCCAGACGGCCGCCCATGCCCACTTCGAGAATAACGGCATCCAATTTAGCGTCCGCAAAGAATCGCATGATGGCCAAGGCAGTAAATTCAAAATAGGTGAGCGTGGGAGCGTCAGGAAGACTGATCCTTGCTGCCTCAACCTCAGCAAAATGGACCAGCAGCTGCGCATCGGTCGCATTCACGCCATTGATGCGTGCCCGCTCATTAAATTGCAGCAAATGGGGCGATGTATGGCAAGCAACCCGATAGCCGGCTGCTAGCAAAATGCTTTCTAGAAAGGCGCAAGTAGAGCCCTTGCCATTCGTTCCTGCAACCGTAATGATGGGGCAATCAAAGTGAAGGTCGAGGGCTGCTTTAACGCGACTAATGCGCTCAAGACCCATATCAATTCCAACCGGATGCGCCGTTTCGAGGTGACTAAGCCAAGCCTCCAGGCTAAAAAATGAAATTGGATCTGGGCTTGATTCGCTCAATGCTTTAACTGGGATTATGAGGATGGGCTGGCAACGGTAGCGGTAATCGATGGCTCTGGTAATTTTTGTAATAGCGCCAATATACGGGCAATCTCAGCGCGCATATTACGGCGATCGACAATCATGTCAACGCCGCCTTTTTGCATTAAAAACTCCGAGCGCTGAAATCCCTCTGGGAGTTTTTCGCGAACGGTTTGCTCAATTACGCGTGGTCCAGCAAAGCCAATTAGCGCTTTGGGCTCGGCCATCACCACATCGCCCATAAAAGCAAAGCTGGCCGAAATACCGCCCATGGTTGGGTCAGTCAGTACGCTAATGTAAGGTAGCCCTGCTTTTGAAAGCTTGGTTAACATCGAATTTGTTTTCGCCATTTGCAATAGCGATAACAGACTCTCTTGCATGCGCGCGCCGCCAGTTGCAGTAATGCAAATGAAAGCACATTTGTTATCGATCGCCTCTTGGGCACCGCGTACAAAACGCTCACCCACCACCGATCCCATTGAGCCGCCCATGAACTGAAACTCAAAACAGGCGGTGACCACTGGAATCGACTCAATTTTTCCACCGAGAACCACCAAGGCATCGGTCTCACCGGAAACATCGACGGCTTCTTTAATGCGATCAGGGTATTTTTTGGAATCCTTAAACTTCAATGGATCAATTGGAAAAACATTCGCGCCAATTTCATAACGCCCTTTAGGGTCAAGCAAGCTGTCCAAGCGTTGGCGCGCACCAATGCGCATGTGGTGACTGCACTTAGGGCATACCGAGAGATTAGCTTCAATATCCGTGCTGTATAAAACAGCCTCACATCCAGGGCACTTTACCCACAAGCCTTCAGGCACTGACTTTCGATTAGCGGGGTCAGTGTGCTGAATTTGCGGCGGAAGAAGTTTATCGATCCAGCTCATGTAATTTAGCTATCCAATGCAGTGCGAATCTCGCGTATGAAGTGTTCCAGCGATTGTACTGCCTCGCCCGGAGGAGCCTCTTCAAGCAAACGAATGATGCGGCTGCCAATCACGACGGCATCGGCTGTATTGGAAACAGCCTTAGCGCTAGCAGCATCATGAATACCAAAGCCGACCGCAATGGGTATCGCAGTAGCCGCTCGAATCTGCGGGATGATGCTGGCCACATCCTGCGTATTGAGGTTATTGGCGCCCGTCACGCCGCGCAATGAAACGTAGTAAATGTAGCCCGATGCTATTTTCGCAGCCTCTTTAATGCGGGCTGGCGATGAGGTGGGTGCCAATAGGAAAATCGGATCCACTTCAGCAGTGCGCATCTGCTGCGCAAAATCAACGCACTCTTCCGGAGGGTAATCCACAATCAATACGCCATCAACACCGGCTGCTTTCGCCTCGGCTGCAAAACGCGTAGCACCCATTTGCTCAACTGGATTAGCATAGCCCATGAGCACCACTGGCGTATTCATATCGGTCTCCCGAAATGCCTTCACCATCGCGAGGCAATGCCGCAAGGTAACGCCCTGGCTCAGCGCTCGCTCGGAGGAACGCTGGATTACAGGTCCATCGGCCATCGGATCCGAAAAGGGTACGCCAAGCTCAATTACATTAGCGCCGCCACGGACCAGCGCATGCATGAGTGCAACCGTTAAACCCGGCTCCGGATCGCCGGCAGTAATAAAAGGAACGAGGCCTTTTTTGCCCGCCTGCTTTAGATCATTAAATACAGCTGAAATCTTGGACATAACTATGTTCTAAGCCTTACCCTTCAGAACCGGTTGCTTGCGCAACGGTATGCATGTCTTTATCACCGCGACCCGATAAGTTCACCAAAATGGTTTTATCTTTTGGCAAGGTGGCAGCGAGCTTGCATGCGTATGCAATCGCATGTGCAGACTCCAAGGCAGGAATAATGCCCTCAATTTGGCAGCAATCATGAAACGCTTTGAGCGCTTCTTGATCTGTAATGGCTACATACTCTGCACGGCCGGAGTCTTTGAGCCAAGCATGTTCAGGGCCGACCCCGGGATAGTCCATACCTGCAGATACCGAATGCGTCTCTGCAATTTGACCATTCTCATCTTGCAATAAATAGGTGCGATTGCCATGCAATACACCGGGTTTGCCAACGCACAATGCAGCTGAGTGCGCAGCGGTATTCAAACCATGGCCAGCAGCTTCAACGCCAACCAGCTTCACTTCGGGGTAATCAATGTAGGGATAGAAAATGCCCATGGCATTGGAGCCACCGCCAACGCAAGCCATCACATAGTCTGGCTGACGACCGATCATCTCCGGCATTTGCACTTTGCACTCTTCTCCAATGACGCTCTGAAAATCGCGAACCATCATCGGGTATGGGTGTGGACCAGCAACCGTACCAATGATGTAAAAGGTGTCTTCCACATTGGTCACCCAGTCGCGCATCGCCTCATTCAACGCGTCTTTTAAGGTTTTAGTGCCCGACTCGACTGGTACCACCTTAGCACCCAAGAGCTTCATACGAAACACGTTTTGCGCCTGACGGGCCACATCTACTGAGCCTTGATAGACGGTGCAGTCCAGACCAAAGCGCGCGCAAATGGTGGCAGTAGCAACGCCATGCTGTCCTGCGCCCGTTTCTGCGATGATGCGTGGCTTACCCATGCGCTTGGCAAGCATGGCTTGCCCAATGACGTTATTAATCTTGTGCGCACCGGTGTGGTTTAAGTCTTCGCGCTTCAAATAAATCTGCGCGCCGCCCAGCATTTCACTCCAACGCTTGGCGTGATAAATAGGAGAAGGACGACCGACAAAGTGTTTGAGCTCGTAATGAAACTCTTCGATGAACTCTGGATCGTGCTGATAGCGTGCATACGCGTCTTTCAGCTCTTCCAGTGCAAACATCAATGTTTCCGAAACGAAAACACCGCCGTAAGGGCCAAAGTGCCCGCGTGAATCCGGCTTATCGTACATAGTTACCTCTTTTGATTGGGTTACCGCAATTGTTTCTTGGAATCCGCCAGTCGAACTGCCTCAATAAACTGGCCCATTAAAACGGCATCTTTTATGCCTTTAGCGCTTTCAACGCCGCTCGAAATGTCCACGGCACAGGGTTGTAGGCGCGCAATCGCTTCGCCCACGTTGTGTGCGTTCAACCCACCACTCAAAACGACCCGAGGCGCGTTTGCGCTTACCCATGTTTCTGGAATCCATTGCCAATCAAAAGGAATACCGCCCCCACCGTAGCCCTCAACCAGGGCATCGAGCAAGAAACCGGCTGCTTGCCTATATTGTAGGGAAAAATCAGCAAATGCGAAGCCCTCGCCCACTCGGCCCGCTTTGATCCAAGGGTCACCGGCCGCCAAACGCTGGCATTCTTCTGGGCTCTCGTCCCCATGAAATTGCCATAAAGTGATGGGTGCATAGGCCCGAATCGCCGCAAATTCAGCATCGGAGGCATTGACGACCAAGCCCACGGCGTCTACCCCGGCTGGCAAGCGGGAGATGAGCGCGGCAGCATGCTGCGGGCTAAGCGCCCTTGGGCTGGGCGGATAAAACACAAAACCCAGCGCATCAACACCCGAATTTACTGCAAAATCAACGTCTTGCGGTCGTGTAAGGCCGCAAATCTTGATGCGGGTCCGCTCTGGATTGTAATGAAGTAATCCCATGGCTAAATCATAATCCGCTTCGGCTGCGCAGGAATTTGTTCTTGTAGCAAGGCAATAACCTCAACCGGAAGCCATGAATGCGCTAGCCATGGCGCTGGAATATGGTGCTCTGCCGGATAACCCACCCGAGCCAAATAAAGGCCATCGGGCGAAAATGTCGGCGCTGCAGACTGACGACTTTTGGCTTCCAATACCGCGCTCAACCACTCCGCAGACTGCTTTCCTTGGCCAATGGCCAACAGGCTGCCCACCAGATTGCGAACCATGTGCTGCAAAAAGGCGTTGGCCCGAACCACAATGTAGACCCAGGGTTTGTGATCCAAAATTTGAATGTCGTACATGGTTTTAATCGGTGTCTTGCTCTGGCACTCGGATGACCGAAAAGAGGAAAAATCATGTTCCCCTAAAAGGCATTGGGAAGCCATTTGCATCGCGGCGATATCAAGCCACTTATCCGCAGCCAGCATCAAATAGCCAGCGCGCGAGGCCACGGTCGGCGCACGGCAAGGGCCTACGTGCAAAGCGTAGACGTAACTGCGCTCAAATGCAGAAAACCGCGCATCAAAGGATGCATCGACGGACTGGGCCCAGTTCACCACAACGTCACTTGGTAGAAAGCTATTGAGGCCGCGCACCCAAGACCAAGGATCACGCTCAACGCCACAATCAAAATGCACTACCTGCCCGAGGGCATGGACTCCGGTATCGGTTCGCCCAGCAGCGGTAACGCGGATGGGATTGGTGGGCAATTGGGTCTCGCCAATGAAGGCATTGATAGCTTGCTCTACTTTATCTTGTACGGTGTTTTGACTCGGCTGAGTCTGCCACCCAACATATCGGGTGCCGTCGTATTGCAAGCCTAGCGCAATGCGCTTCATCTACTGAGTCCGGCAAACACGGATTCGCATTCCAATTAGCTGCTACGCCGACTGATTTCGGATCGCATGGCCTTGGCTTCAGCAACGATGGATGCATCCACTCCATTGGCAGGATCAAGGCTAAGCTGGATGATGTCATCCAAGCTGCGCGTTGCAGCGGCAAAGTCTTCAATCGTCATATACGCTTTTGCAAGATTGAGTTTGACGCGCAATGCATCATTCCGAATCGCTAAATCGCTTATGACTGGCGTCAGATCAAGATCAATACCAGCAAATAAATTCTTTGCCCGCTCTGGCATGCCCTGACTAGGCGATACAGGACCAATGTCATTTTGCGAGTGCGCGGGCGCAGGCTTGTCAGCACGCATTGGCACACTTCGTTCGGATTGGCGGGCTTGGCGCGCCATAAACCACAACAAGAGTCCAGTAAATGCAATCACACTCAGGGCCAAGAAGGCTGGTGCCCAGGAGTTTTCAGCAACATCAGACTTAGTGCTCGATCCCGATTTAGACTGCGCCTTGCCTGCATCCAGTAATTTTTGTAAATCGGCAATGTTTTTTTCTAACTCAACAATGCGGGTACGGGTTTGTTCCAGCATTTTTTCTTGGGCAACGATTTCTTCGGTGTAGCGCCGTTGATCCGAATTGGCATCGGCACCTGGTCCAATCGTTAAACGGTCTTTTGCGCTAGCAGGATCATTCGCCGCCTTGACTGGGTCAGGTGATTTGGTACCGACCGCCTTGCTGGCGCCGCCATGGGACTCAGCCCATGCTTGATTGGCTTTTTCAACAAACTGACTTGCCTGCGCTGGCGTAATCGATTGCATCAAGGACTGACTAGGCTTTACCAACTCAGCGCCGGCAGGCAGACGATGAATGCTGCCGCCCGCAAAAGCATCCGGATTGGCTTTATACAATGCCATGATGGTTTGATCTAAGGTAGCGCCATCGAGTAGCGGCACCATTTGCGCTGCAATCTCACTTAAGGTTTGGCCGGGACGCACGGTGACTTGACTGGGATCACCCAATAGCAAGGTGTAATTTTTGGTGAGCTGACCCGAGGGCCACTGCAAAGTGACAACAAGATCCAAGAATGGATCTTGATTCAGTCGTGCCGAGCTAAGTGGCTTTGCCGTCTCCAGCACAATCACACTGAGATTGCCATCGCGGCGATCGATGCGCAGCTGCGGCTCAAGCTCCACTATTGCAGAAGAAATGCCAAGGCGCTCGTAGGCAGCCTTGCTCGCATTGATTACCTGCAAATTACTCAACTGCGCTTGATCTGCGGCCGATGCACGCACTGGAACTTCAGCGCGAATGGGCTGGCCAGGCTGCGAGAGTACTCTGGGGGTTCCTAATGAAAATGCGCTACTTGCTGCACTCCATGCAATACAAATGCCAGCAATGATCGCCGCTAGGCTATGCACCAAGCTAGCGGGGGCACGCACACGCACCTTTAGCGTTCCAACAAGATGCGCAGCATGCGGCGCAAGGGTTCGGCAGCACCCCACAACAATTGATCGCCTACCGTAAAGGCGCCGAGGTATTCGGGTCCCATGGCTAACTTATGCAGTCGTCCGATGGGTACCGTTAAGGTGCCACTGATTTTGGCGGGCGATAGTTCGCGTTCGGTTGCTTCCCGTTCATTGGGCACCACTTTGACCCACGCATTATCGTTTGCTAGCATGACCTCAATCTCGGCCAAAGGAATGTCTTTCTTTAACTTGATCGTCAAGCCTTGAGAGTGGCAGCGCATCGCACCAATGCGCACACAAATGCCATCAATCGGAATGCTTCCTGGCGTTCTAAAAGGGGGGCGTCCCAAAATCTTGTTACATTCGGCACCGCCCTTCCACTCCTCTTTGGTCTGGCCATGTTCAACTGGCACATCAATCCACGGAATTAAGCTACCAGCCAAGGCGGTATTGCGGAAGTTCTTGGTTGGAAACTCAGCCGAGCGCATGGTCGCCGAAATTTTGCGATCAATATCCAAAATCCAGGAGGCCGGGTCATTTAATTCGGTATTCACGCTGTCGCGCAATGCACCCATTTGCAAAAGGAGTTCACGCATATTTTGCGCTCCAGCCCCAGAAGCCGCTTGATAGGTCATGGCACTAATCCACTCCACCATATCGGCTTTAAGCAATCCGCCCATGGCAATCATCATCAAACTCACGGTGCAATTGCCGCCAATCCAATTCTTGCCTCCCGCAGCCAAGGCACGATCAATTACGGGTCGATTGACAGGATCAAGAACCAAAACTGCATCATCATTCATACGCAAAGCACTGGCAGCATCAATCCAATGACCCTGCCATCCCGCTGCCCGCAGCTGAGGGAAAATTGCCTTGGTGTAGTCACCGCCTTGGCAAGTCAGAATAATGTCGCAGCGGGCAAGCGCTTTAATGTCATTCGCATCTTGTAGCTTCGTTTCGCTTTTGGTGATGTGGCGACCATTAATCGCAGGCACATCGCCACCAGCGTTACTGGTGCTAAAAAATACAGGCTCGATTAAATCAAAGTCGCCCTCCGCCAACATGCGGTCCATGAGGACGCTACCAACCATGCCACGCCAGCCGACCAAGCCAACTAGAGGAGCGTTTGTAGAGTGTGATGTCTGATGTGTTGCCATAAAATTACGAATGCCTTACGTTCCTATATCAATGAATTACGCCAGCGCTGCTACTACCGCATCGCCCATTTCGACCGTCGATACCCGCTGAGTACCTTCAGTATAAATATCGGCCGTGCGTAAGCCCTGCTGTAATACCTGCTGCACTGCTTGTTCAATCCGATCTGCCTCGGCCGTCATGCCCAAGGAGTAGCGCAGCATCATCGCTGCAGACAAAATGGTTGCCAATGGATTCGCAATCCCTTTGCCAGCAATATCAGGAGCAGAGCCGTGGCTTGGCTCATACAAGCCTTTGTTATTCTTGTCTAGCGATGCGGAGGGCAACATGCCAATGGAGCCAGTGAGCATCGCAGCTTCATCCGAGAGGATGTCGCCGAATAAATTCCCAGTCACCACCACATCGAATGCCTTAGGTGCTTTGACGAGTTGCATGGCGGCGTTATCGACATACATATGGGATAACTCGACATCGGGATAGTCAGCCGCTAGTGTAGTTATCACATCACGCCAAAGTTGCGATGTTTCAAGCACATTGGCTTTATCCACACTGCATACTTTTTTGCTGCGCTTGCGCGCTGCCTCAAATGCCACCTTACCGATTCGGATCACTTCGGGCTCGCTGTAGTGCATGGTATCGAACCCTTCACGAGCACCTTTAAATAGAGCATGCTCCGAGCTTCGAATACCGCGCGGCTGGCCAAAGTAAATATCGCCATTGAGTTCACGCACAATCAAGATATCCAAACCGCCCACAATTTCTGGCTTCATACTGGATGCAGCCGTTAACTCAGGATAACAAATGGCAGGACGGAAATTAGCAAACAAAGCCAAGTGTTTACGCAAACCGAGGATGGCTTGCTCAGGGCGCAATTCACGCGCCAAGGTGTCGTACTTCCAGTCACCCACCGCACCAAACAAAATGGCATCAGCGCTTTTTGCTAACTCAAGAGTAGCTGGAGGCAAGGGGTGACCTGAAAGGTCATACGCTGCGCCGCCAACGGGCGCCTCTTCCAACTGAAATGTGGGGCCTAATGCCTTGAGGACTTTAACCGCCTCAGCGACAATTTCCGGGCCAATGCCATCGCCCGGCAATACTGCAATTTTCATGACAAGCCTTTAAAAAGGGTTAACTAGCCAGTGCGGGGCTGTTTTTACGGTAGCTGGGTAGCAAGCCAAGGCATCCGCAACACGCGCTCTGCTTCGTATGCCTTTATTTTATCGGCATTTTTGAGGGTGAGGCCAATATCGTCTAAGCCATTGAGTAGGCAGTATTTACGAAATCCATCGATTTCAAAGGAATAGCGGCGATTATCGGGCGCAATCACCTCTTGCGTTTCCAGATCAATCGTTAGCTGATAGCCGTTAAAAGCCAAGGTCTCATTAAACAGGTGATCGACCTGCTGCTCGGTGAGCACGATTGGTAATAATCCGTTTTTATAGCAATTATTGAAGAATATGTCGGCAAAACTAGGGGCAATCACTGCACGAAAGCCATATTGACCCAAGGCCCAGGGCGCATGCTCGCGCGAACTGCCGCAACCAAAGTTCTTACGGGCAAGCAAGATACCGGCATTGTTATAGCGGGGCTGGTTCAGAATAAAGTCGGGATTGAGGGGGCGCGCACTGCAATCCTGTCCGGGCTCACCATGATCCAAGTAACGCCATTCGTCAAAGAGGTTTTGACCGAAGCCGGTTTTTTTAATCGACTTTAAAAACTGTTTCGGAATGATGGCATCGGTATCGACGTTCTCTCGGTCGAGGGGAGCAACCAAACCTTGGTACTGAGTAAATTTTTCCATTACGCCTGTCTCTGCTTTTTTATTGTTATCGCTTATTTTATTGGCGTCACCACAACGTCTTTTCCTTGCGTTTGTGATGCAGGAGGATTGCTTGGTGGAGAAGACGATGACTTCGAATCCATGGAAGTGCCTATTTTTTGCAAATCCTTACCAACACCCTCCATGGTATTGGCACAGGCACTAATAAAAATGCCCGTCATCAATACGACAGACAACTTGGCAATCATCGAATAGCGGGGAGTTGACATGGCTTGGACCTTCCTTTGGCTAATTACGCAATTTTGCGTACATCAACAAAATGACCTTCTATGGCAGCGGCAGCGGCCATAGCGGGACTCACTAAATGGGTTCTACCCCCAGCGCCTTGACGGCCTTCAAAATTACGATTCGATGTCGACGCGCAGCGCTCACCCGGCTCGAGGCGATCAGAATTCATGGCCAAGCACATAGAGCAACCGGGTTCACGCCATTCAAAGCCGGCAGCCTTGAACACCCGATCAAGGCCTTCACGTTCAGCTTGGGCTTTTACTAATCCAGATCCAGGAACAACCATGGCCAACTTAACGGTCGGTGATACTTTTTTACCGAGGCGATCGACCACCTTCGCAGCAGCACGTAAATCCTCGATGCGGCTATTGGTGCAGGAACCGATGAAAACTTTATCAATCGGAATGTTGGTCAGCAAGGTATTCGGCGTTAGATTCATGTACTGCAGAGCACGTTCCATCGCACTGCGCTTATTGGGATCCCGCTCTTTTTCCGGATCGGGAACGCGATCACTAATCGGCAACACCATTTCTGGGGAAGTGCCCCAAGTAACTTGAGGCTGGATTTCGTCGGCACGCAGTTCGACCACCTGATCAAACTTCGCATCCACATCGGAATGCAAGGTGCGCCAATATTGGACTGCGTGGCGCAGAATCTCTCCGCTTGGAGCGTAAGGGCGACCCTGAATGTAATCGACGGTGGTCTCATCCACTGCAACCAGGCCAGCACGTGCGCCTGCTTCAATGGCCATATTACAGATAGTCATGCGGCCTTCCATCGATAAATTTCGAATGGCCTCACCTGCAAACTCGATGGTGTAACCAGTGCCACCGGCGGTGCCTATTTTTCCGATGACCGCTAATACGATGTCTTTTGCCGTCGAACCAGGCTGCAAACGTCCCTCGACTCGAACCAGCATATTTTTGCTCTTCTTCATGAGCAAGGTTTGAGTCGCCAGCACATGCTCTACTTCCGAAGTGCCAATTCCAAATGCCAATGCGCCAAAGGCGCCATGCGTACTGGTATGGGAATCGCCACACACCACGGTCATGCCAGGCAATGTGGCGCCCTGCTCCGGCCCGATGACATGAACGATGCCCTGCCGTAAATCATTCATCTTGAACTGCGTAATGCCGAAGGAGGAGCAATTCTGATCGAGGGTATCTACTTGAAGCTTGGAGATAGGGTCAGTAATCCCTTCGGATCGATCCGTAGTAGGCACGTTGTGGTCAGATACAGCGAGATTGGCAGAAATTCGCCATACGGGACGCTTGGCCAAACTTAAACCTTCAAACGCTTGTGGGCTGGTTACTTCGTGCAACAAGTGCCGGTCAATATAGAGAGTGGCCGTGCCATCCTCTTCCGCACAAACAATGTGCTCATCCCATAACTTATCGTATAGCGTGCGTGACATACCCGTCCTTATAAACCTTATTTACGTCCTGCCATAGGGGGAACCTTGCGCTCTGTTTCCCCAACATACAACTGCCGTGGACGACCGATCTTGTACTCTGAGTCAGTAATCATTTCTTCCCACTGCGCTATCCAGCCCACCGTTCTCGCCAAAGCAAAAACGCAGGTGAACATATCGGTTGGAATACCAAGGGCACGCTGCACGATACCCGAATAGAAGTCTACGTTCGGATACAGCTTGCGACTCACAAAGTACTCGTCTTCCAGTGCGATCTTTTCTAAAGTCATGGCTAATTTAAAGAGTGGATCGTTCTCGAGACCCAGCTCATTGAGAACTTCATAGCAAGTTTCACGCATCAGTTTTGCGCGTGGATCAAAGTTTTTATAAACCCGATGTCCAAAGCCCATTAAACGGACGTTCGAGTTCTTGTCTTTGACTTGGGCGATAAATTCGCCGACTTTTTCGACTCCACCATTGGCCTGAATCTCAGACAGCATCTGTAGGCAGGCTTCATTAGCACCACCATGCGCTGGGCCCCATAAGCAGGCAATGCCAGCCGAGATCGCAGCAAATGGATTGGTGCCCGAAGAGCCACATAAACGGACCGTAGAGGTCGATGCATTTTGCTCATGGTCGGCATGCAGAATAAAAATACGATCCAAGGCACGAACCAACACTGGATTCACTTTGTACGGTTCGCATGGCGTAGCAAACATCATGCGCATGAAATTGGCGGTGTACGACAGTGAGTTGTCTGGATAAATAAACGGCTGACCAACCGAATACTTATAGGACATCGCCACCAAAGTTGGCATTTTTGCAACCAAACGCATTTGCGCAATTTCACGGGCCTTGGGCTCGCTGTAATCAATCTCATCGTGATAGAACGCCGCCATGGCACCCACTAGACCAGTCAAGACTGCCATAGGGTGCGCATCACGCCTAAAGCCGCGCAGGAAAAACTGCATCTGCTCATGCACCATAGTGTGGTGCATGATGGTGTCTTGAAATTTCGCATTCTCTTGTTCGTTTGGCAAATGGCCATTGATCAAGAGATAGCACACCTCTAAAAAATCGCAATTGGCCGCTAAATCTTGAATGGGGTAACCACGGTAGAGTAATTCGCCTTTGTCGCCATCAATAAAGGTGATCTTGGAATTACACGATGCCGTCGATAAAAAGCCGGGGTCGTAAGTAAACTTGCCAGTCTGACCATACAGTTTACGAATATCAATTACATCAGGTCCGACTGTGCCTTGGTAAATTGGCAACTCGATATCGGGGGTACCGTCAGAGAACGATAACTTTGCCTTGATGTTTGATTCAATCATGTCTGATCCCACTGTTCGTTAAAAAATAAGTCAATTACAAATTATTAC
Organism: Polynucleobacter sp.; assembly: GCA_044345935.1. Lineage (GTDB taxonomy): Bacteria > Pseudomonadota > Gammaproteobacteria > Burkholderiales > Burkholderiaceae > Polynucleobacter. The sequence continues at coordinate 26,342 of JBIJAC010000007.1, forward strand.
ACCCTTACTACTACCTCTCGCGCAAACAGCCTAGTAAAGCTAAAAAGGTAGGTTTACTGCATAGATCACCCAAAGCAACTACCGAATCAACTCGCCCAATCAAGAGGTCCATTAAATCGTTGTCACTCAAAGCCAGCAGCTGGGTCAAGACTGCGCCCTGCTCCTCCGTCAATGTATCCGCATAACGCCTGAAAAACCGCTCCAAAATCAAATCATTTTCCAGTAGGCCACGGCGCGCATCGCTTTTTAAACGATACAGAGCCGCCGCACTAATGGTCATACCGCCCTACGTACCATCAACTCCTTGATTTTGCCAATCGCTTTGGTTGGATTCAAGTGCTTAGGACAAACATCAACGCAATTCATAATCGTATGGCAGCGGAATAAACGATAGGGATCTTCTAAATTATCCAGGCGCGCTGCCGTATCTTCATCGCGGCTATCTGCAATAAAGCGATAGGCCTGCAGTAAACCTGCTGGCCCGACAAACTTATCCGGATTCCACCAAAACGAAGGGCAGGAGGTAGAGCAGGAAGCGCACAAGATGCACTCGTACAGACCATCCAACTCTTCGCGCTCTTCTGGGCTCTGCAAACGCTCTTTTTCCGGTGGCCGAGTGGAGTTCACCAAATAGGGCTTAATCGATAAGTACTGCTTAAAAAACAAGGTCATATCCACAATCAAATCGCGCACGACCGGCAAGCCAGGCAGTGGGCGCAAGGTGATGACCTTAGGCAGGGTCTTCATATTGGTCAAACACGCCAGTCCATTTTTACCGTTGATGTTCATTGCATCGGAACCACAAACACCCTCACGACAGGAGCGGCGGTAGGTGATACTCTCGTCCTGCTTTTTCAGCGAAATCAGCGCGTCCAGTAGCATGCGCTCATCCGTTAATTCCAACTCGTAGCGTTGCATGCGCGGAGCGGCATCCACCTCGGGATCGTAGCGATAAATTTCAAATATACGGGTATCACTCATGATTTATCTCGTTTTTTCTTTAATTAGAAGGTGCGCTCTTTGGGTGGAACCGATTCGGCAGTTAATGGCTTGAGTTGCACGGGCTTGTAATCGAGGCGATTGCCTTCACTAAACCAAAGCGTATGTTTCATCCACGCCATGTCATCGCGGGTGGGAAAATCATCGTGCGAGTGGGCACCGCGACTTTCTTTGCGAGCAGCCGCCGAAATAATGGTCGCATTGGCCGTCTCAACCAGGTTTGAAATTTCCAGGGCCTCAATGCGTGCCGTATTAAAAATCTTCGACTTGTCTTTGACCCAGAGGTGCTTTGCACGCTCGGTTAAAGCAGCCATCTGACGAACGCCCTCATCCATTAGCTTCTGATTGCGGAACACACCAGCATACGTCTGCATGGTTTTGCGAATGTCATTGGCTACATCCTGAGCGTACTCGCCTGAAGTGGAATCGTCGAGTGCCGCAATGCGCGCGAGTGTTTGCTCGCCAGCATTGGCAGGTAAAGGCTTATGCTCGCGCTTTTTAAGATCCATATTGACGATGTGATTACCGGCAGCGCGGCCAAACACCAATAAGTCCAATAAGGAGTTGGTGCCGAGGCGATTCGCGCCGTGTACCGATACGCAGGAGCACTCGCCGATGGCGTACAGGCCGTTGACGATGTGATTCGGATTGCCATCCTTAGGCACCACGACCTGACCATTAATGTTGGTCGGAATACCGCCCATTTGATAGTGAATGGTCGGCACAACCGGAATGGGTTCTTTAGTTACATCGATGTTGGCAAAGTTCATGCCAATCTCGTACACCGATGGCAAGCGCTTCATGATGGTCTCGGCACCAATGTGGGTTAAATCGAGCACCACGTAATCACCATTGGGGCCACAGCCGCGCCCTTCTTTGATCTCCTGATCCATGCAGCGCGAAATGAAATCACGTGGAGCTAAATCTTTCAGCGTCGGAGCGTAGCGCTCCATAAAACGTTCACCATCTTTGTTGCGCAAGATGGCGCCTTCGCCGCGACACCCTTCGGTCAGTAATACACCGGCTCCAGCAACGCCAGTCGGATGAAACTGCCAAAACTCCATGTCTTCGAGTGGAATGTTGGCACGTGCAGCCATACCCATGCCGTCGCCAGTATTGATGTAAGCATTGGTCGAGGCAGACCAAATCCGGCCAGCGCCGCCGGTTGCCATGAGGACAATCTTTGCCTCGAGAATGTAGAGCTCGCCGGTTTCCATTTCCAGCGCGGTCACGCCAACAACATCGCCTTCATCGTCCCGAATTAAATCCAAGGCCAACCACTCAACAAAAAAGTTCGTCTTGGCCTGCACGTTGCGCTGATACAGGGTATGCAACATGGCATGGCCAGTGCGGTCCGCAGCAGCGCAGGCGCGTTGCACTGGCTTCTCGCCGTAATTCGCGGTGTGACCACCAAATGGGCGCTGATAAATCGTGCCGTCTGGGTTGCGATCAAATGGCATGCCGTAGTGCTCAAGCTCATACACCACTTTAGGCGCTTCACGGCACATAAACTCAATCACATCCTGATCACCCAGCCAATCAGAGCCTTTGATGGTGTCGTAAAAATGGTAGTGCCAGTTGTCCTCGCTCATATTGCCAAGCGCGGCGCCAATACCGCCCTGCGCTGCAACCGTATGCGAACGGGTTGGAAACACTTTGGTCAGGACCGCTACGTTGAGGCCAGCTTCCGATAGCTGCAAGGATGCACGCATGCCAGAACCACCGGCGCCAACAATCACCGCATCAAAGCGACGGCGGGGTAATGCTTTTTTAATCGCAGTCATCGTCTTACACTTTCCACAGAATTTCAGCAGCATAGGCCGCACAGGCGACCAGCCATAAAACAGTCAATACTTGCAGGCTTAAGCGAATGACTACTGGTTTGATGTAATCCATCCAGATATCGCGAATACCAATCCACGCATGGTAAAAAAGGCTGAGGAAGGTTAAAAAGGTCAACAACTTCATCAGCTGATTACTAAACAAGCCCGCCCATGCTTCGTAGCTTGCGCCACCAGAAATCAGATAAGCGGCCAACAAAACGACCGTGAAAACCACCATCACCACCGCGGTGATGCGCTGAATAATCCATTCTTTCAGGCCGTAATGCGCGCCTACAACGAGACGCTTTGGGCCAATATTATTTGTCGACATGAAGTTCTCTTTAGGTAATCGGGATTAAAACAAGCCAAACAATTTAGCGCCTACTGCTGCAGTTAAGGTGAGGCTCACGACTAACACAATGATTGCGGATTTATTGGCTGCGATTTTTTCAACGCCAATTTCGAGATCCAGAAGCAAGTAACGGATGCCGGCACAGAAATGGTGGAGGAAGCTCCAGATCAAACCAAGGCAAATGAGCTTGACCAGGAAGTGATCGGTAAAAGCCTGAAATTGCATAAAGCTCAGTTCGGATGCCAAACTTTGATCAAACAAGTACAAGATAAACGGCAGCAGCAAAAATAAGGCGGCGCCACTAATGCGGTGCAGGATCGACACTTTTCCAGCCCACGGCAAACGGTATTTGATTAACTGCGCCAGGCCAATGTTGCGGTAAACCGGCTTGGCCTTTTTTACATCCTGTTGGGCATCAACCATAGAGGGTCTCATTTGTGAGGTAAAGGTTAAATAAGGAGTAATGCTGTTGTGCAACATATTCTATTGGAAAACGCCGGAATGCATTTTTTTTTGTACACATGACTTAGTTCAACTTATTTTCATAATGCTGCTGGCGGGTGTCGTAATGGGCTCGGCGAACCTCGACCGGCTTGTTCCCATAGGTGAAGGAAAGTCGTTCCACCAGCAGTAACGGAGATCCTGGCTCGAGTTTTAAATGATTCGCAATATCCGTCTCTGCTGCAATTGCTTTGATTTTCTCTTCCGCCCGAACCATATGGGTCGCAAACTCACTTTCGTAGAATGCGTACAAGGGGCCTGGCCATGACTCCAATCGATCTAGGGTCATCCCGCTAAAACGGGTCTTGGGCAGCCAGATTTGCTCAAACACAGCAACCTGCCCTCCTAGGCTTTGAACGCGATCAATTTGAATCACCTGTTCATTTGCCGGCAGTTTTAGTAACTGAGCAATTTTGGATGGCGCCTTGATTGGCTTGCACACCAAAAAATAGCTTTTTAGGGGCGCTTTTTTACCGGAATCCGGCATCAGACTAAAGAAGCGGTATTGCCAAGCCTCGCTGTGGTGGCTGGCCACAAAAGTGCCTTTGCCCTGATGGCGTATTAACAGGTTTTCCGTGGCCAACTCATCCACGGCTTTGCGGACAGTCCCTTGACTAACCTCGTAACGGGCTGCCAACTCCATTTCACTGGGAATAGGAGCGCCAGGTCGCCACTCGCCGGATTGAAGGCTGTCCAGCAACAGCGCCTTAATCTGCTGGTACAAGGGGCTAAAGGTAGCCAATGGAGCGGTTGTTTCAGGCAAAGCAGTTCCAAAAAAGGGCATTTAGGTTGACTAGTCTGCTGTCTTATAGAAGACATCATTGACAGTGTAAATGTAAACTTCATAAACTTGCAGGGATAATCTGCAGCACAACACTGAAGCAACACCCATCAACCTTTTTTTGGAGTTACTTGTAATGGCAAAAACCCCCATGCGCGTCGCGGTTACTGGCGCCGCCGGTCAAATCGGATATTCCCTCCTGTTTCGCATCGCCAACGGTGATTTACTTGGAAAGGACCAGCCTGTCATTCTGCAACTCCTTGAAATTCCTGATGAAAAAGCGCAAAAAGCACTAAAAGGCGTGATGATGGAGCTCGATGACTGCGCATTCCCCCTCTTAGCCGGAATGTCTGCCCATCAAGACCCTATGACCGCATTCAAAGACATTGATATTGCCCTGCTGGTGGGTGCCCGCCCTCGCGGCCCAGGCATGGAGCGCAAAGACTTGCTCTCCGCCAATGCCCAAATTTTCACTGCCCAAGGAAAAGCCTTGGATGCTGTCGCAAAACGCACGGTGAAGGTTTTGGTTGTCGGCAATCCTGCCAATACCAATGCCTACATTGCCATGAAATCGGCCCCGAGCTTGCCTGCTAAGAACTTTACGGCCATGCTGCGCCTGGATCACAACCGCGCTCTTTCGCAAATCGCAGCCAAAGTCAGCAAACCGGTTGCGGACATTGAGAAACTCGTTGTTTGGGGTAACCATAGCCCTACCATGTATCCAGACTACCGTTTTGCCACCATTGGCGGTCAATCCGTTAAGGACATGATTAATGATGCTGCCTGGAATAAAGATGTATTTATTCCAACCGTAGGCAAACGTGGCGCGGCCATTATTGAAGCTCGCGGTCTCTCTTCAGCGGCATCTGCTGCAAATGCCGCCATCGATCACATGCGCGATTGGGTGCTTGGTACCAACGGTAAATGGGTCACGATGGGCATTGCTTCCCGCGGCGAATACGAGATTCCAGCGGAAGTCATTTACGGATTCCCCGTTGTCTGTGAGAATGGGGAATACAAAATGATTGAGGGCCTTGAAATTGATGCCTTCTCGCGTGAACGCATGACCCACACCTTGAATGAGTTACTTGAGGAACAAGCCGGCGTGAAGCACTTACTTTCATAAGGAAACAGACATGCCCATTCCCTTTAAAGCACTGTTGATTGCATCTGCCTTGGTGTTGGCACACCCTGCTGTGCATGCCAAGGATCCAAAGGATACCCATGCCTGGACCTGCAATAACAATCACCAGTTAAAAACCATTGGGGATGGCGCTGCAAACATTGGCCTGGTTTGGAACTCCAAAACCTACGAAATGAAAAGGGAAACATCATTGCCAGGCAGCTTGCGTTTTAAAAATCACGATACCGGCCTAGATTTAGTCGTGCTGGGAAATAAGGCGATGCTCTTTAACATTCGTAGCGGCGTTCGCTTGGCTGATTTTTGCCAAACTGCCGACATGAAGACAGGTAAAGAGCCGCATTTATTTGCTAAAGAGTAATCGAGCTAACAACCTTAATAGGTTGACTGCAAATAAAAAACCGAGGTTCGCCTCGGTTTTTTTATGCGTACAACTGTGTGCTCTCAATGAAACAGGGGTTGCTGCGTTGGCGTGTCTTCCGGCATCTCGGCATGCACTACTTCGCCGTGGCGATCCGGAAACAATGGCGCGCCGCAATCGTCGCACAGCTCGGGGCTAAATAAAACAGCATGGCGAAACACGTCTTCTACGCCGGCCTCTTTTAGGGCATCACAAATCTTTTTAATCGGGCTCTCATCATCATTAATGTCATTGAGCGCATCATTGGACACCGTCTCACGATCGTACATGGGCCAAATGACGCCGTACATCACATCGGGTGAGCCCTTCAAACTGAAAGCAATACGGTACTCGTCTGCCTGCTCTTCGCCAAAGGCGCCCACGACGCAAGACAAGCCATTGGGCTGAGCGCCGACCGCCGTCTCCAGAAAATTAACGGCCGCCCGAATGCTCAGTGGACGCACTTGTTTGTCGGCCAAGCGGCAGTTCGTGAAATACGCTTCGGGTAGCAGTAGGTCGAATTCACAGCCGGGTAATAAACTGGAAATCGGCTCGCGCATGGCGGTTTGCCATTCAATCAAACTAACACCACGCTCTTGCCTTACCGGTGGTTCGGCCTGCCAACGAAACAAAGGTGAGCCGCTGGGCGCAGCAATGGCCGCAATAATAAAACGGGGATCGGCTAAGACGGCAATGGTCTCCGACATATTGCGCAACTCAAGCTTCATTTCGCTTGCCGTGATTGCAGCAGTACCCAAAGCCTCCGTCAAAATACGGGTTTGGCAATGCGAATGTGGCATCTGATCGATGCTGTACAGCCATGGCACGATTGCGAGGCGCGTATCGTTTGCAGCAATCGATGAATGCATTGCCAGTGCAACCGACTCAATCACCTTGACGGGTAATGGCCCCGATTGAATTTGATAGCGGGTGTGCGCAACAATCGGCAAGGCAAGCAGCAAGACATCCCAGCTCTCCTTATCGATGGTCATGGTTTGTGATTCGGCTAAGGTCTCAGCGCAGTCAGCCAAGACCTCAAAGGCAACCGTATTAATGCGAAAGGTTTGATCCAGCGCGGCATCAATCACGTTTTGATTTTGACTGGTCATCAATTTGAGTAGACGCGCACTCAGACGCCCTTCCCAAAAACGGTCTTCGATTTGACTGCCTGAAGCAGCCAGTGAAATCGCATCCGCTACCAAGCGCTCAGCCTCAGGTGAGGCGCGCTGCGATGATTTAGAACGGTGAACGGTCATATTATTTTTTCTCTGCGCGGCGAAATACGGGTCGATCGGGTTTGGATTCTGCTGCGCTAAAGCGGTAGCCCTCCAAATTGAAATCACGCAGGTTGGCTGGATCAGTAATGCGATTTTCAACCGCAAAGCGCGCCATCAGACCCCGCGCGCGTTTGGCGTAAAACGAAATAATTTTGTACTTGCCATCTTTAGCATCCTGAAACACCGGAGCAATCACCGGAAAATCCAAGTCCTTGGGCTGCAGTACTTTAAAATATTCTTCGGATGCCAAGTTTAATAAGAAGGGATTCTTTTTTTGCGAGGCCAGTTGCTTCTTTACTGCATCGGTAATTCGATTGCCCCAAAATGCGTACAGGTCTTTTCCTCTGGCATTTTTAAACGCCGTACCCATCTCCAATCGGTACGGTTGCATCAAGTCCAGCGGCCGAAGTAAACCATATAGCCCCGATAAAATCCGCACATGGTCTTGGGCAAAATCAATGGCCTTGCTGTTGAGGCTAGCAGCATCAAAACCCTCATAGACATCACCATTGAAGGCAAAAATTGCCTGTTTACTATTTTTTTCTGTAAATTTGGTTGACCAATCCCGAAAACGCCCCACGTTTAAGGCGGCCAAGGGGTCCGAAAGGCTCATGAGCTTGGCTACTGCCTGAGGCGATAGAGTCTTGAGGTCTGCAATTAGCTTGGCTGAATCAGGGACAAAATCAGGCAAAGTGGATTTTTTAACCTTGACCGGGGTTTCGTAATCCAAGGATTTAGCGGGTGAGAGGACGATCAGCATGGCACAATTTAGAAATGGATTTCCCTTATTCTAGCGACAGAAGCTGCAGCACGAGATAAAGCACGCCAATGACACTGCTACGCCCTGCTGCGCCTCTCACTCCCCCGTTTCCCTCGCGCCTTCCGGCGGTTGGAACGACGATCTTTACAGTCATGTCGGCTTTGGCTGCCGAGCACCAGGCCGTTAATTTGGGGCAAGGCTTTCCTGACTTTGAGTGTGATCCTGCCTTAATCAAGGCTGTTAACGAGGCGATGACTTCCGGTCATAACCAATACCCTCCGATGCCAGGGGTATTGGAGTTGCGCAAAACCATTGCCAACAAAATTGAAGGGCTCTATGGTAAGTCCTACGATCCCGCCACGGAGATCACCATTACCGCTGGAGCAACGCAGGCGATCTTCACAGTCATTTTGTCCTGCGTTAGCCCAGGCGATGAAGTCATCGTGATTGAGCCTGCGTTTGATTGTTACCTACCCGCAATCAGCTTAGCCGGCGGCAAGGCGATTAGCGTGAGCCTCGATGTGCAACGCGATTCCCTTGGCATGGTGGAGGGCTATGCCATTCCCTGGACCGCACTAGAAAAAGCAATCACCCCCAAAACACGGCTCTTACTCATTAACTCACCCCACAATCCAACCGGCATGGTGTGGCAACGATCTGATCTCGATCGCCTGGCCGATTTACTGAGCAAGACAAACGTATTGGTGTGTAGCGATGAAGTCTATGAACACATGGTCTTTGATGGGCAGCAGCACCACAGCGCATCCAGTCACCCCGCCTTAGCAGCGCGTAGCTTTGTGGTGTCCAGTTTTGGGAAAACCTTTCATGTGACGGGCTGGAAAATCGGCTATGTTGCGGCCCCCACCTCCCTGTCCGCAGAATTTCGGAAGGTGCATCAATTCAATGTGTTTACAGTCAACACCCCTATGCAAGTGGGAATCGCCCATTACTTATCGGATCCAGCGCACTATTTAGGACTATCGGCGTTTTATCAAACCAAACGCGACTTCTTTAGAACAGGTTTAGCGAGCACCCGATTTAAATTGTTACCTGCGCCGGGAAGTTATTTTCAGTGCGTCGATTACTCCGCACTCGGAATCCCGCAAAGCGAGTTCAGCGAAGCAGAGTTCTGTCGGTGGTTAACCTGCGAAGTCGGGGTCGCAGCGATTCCAGTTTCGGCATTCTATGGCGCAGGAACCGACTCCAAGGTCATTCGGTTTTGCTTTGCCAAAGAAGAGAAAACCTTAGAAACCGCGCTGTCGCGACTGAGCGCAGTGTAGTGTTGATGCAAACGAACGAAATCAAACGATAACGATGGCGAACGCGATGAACAAAAGTAAGAATTCGAATCAAGGCATGATCGATGTCTACAGTTGGGCAACCCCCAATGGGCACAAAGTCCACATCATGCTCGAAGAGTGCGGCTACCAGCTTAACCGCGATTGGCGCGCCATTCCCATTGATATTGGCAAGGGCGACCAATTTACACCGGCGTTTTTAAAGATTAGTCCCAATAATAAAATCCCAGCCATTACTGACCCCAATGGCCCTGACGGTAAACCCATTCATCTTTTTGAATCGGGCGCCATTCTGTTATACCTTGCAGCAAAGACGGGGCGCTTTTTGCCGAGCAGCACGCGCGCGAAGTATGAGGTCTTGCAGTGGCTGATGTTTCAGATGGGTGGCCTCGGACCGATGCTCGGCCAGAATCACCACTTTCGTTTGTATGCTCCACAGAAAATTGATTATGCGATTGAGCGCTATACCAATGAAGCCAAGCGCTTGTATGGGGTTTTAGATCGGCAGTTAGCCGCCAATCGGTATGTGGCAGGAAATCAGTACACCATTGCCGATATCGCCATTTTTCCGTGGACCAATCGCTGGGAAAAACAAGGGATCGATATCACTGAATTTCCACACTTTAAACGCTGGTTTGAATCGATCGGTCAGCGCCCTGCAGTTAAACGCGGCATGCAGGTCTTGACAGATTTACGTAAACCCAGCTTTGATGCAACTGCAAATGAATTGTTGTTTGGCGCCTCGCAGTATAAAAAGCGCTAAGCAATACGATTAAATTGAATAAGCATCACACCATGAAGGAAGCAGCATGAAAATTAAATCAGTTGGCATTATTGGTGCTGGAACCATGGGCAACGGCATTGCTCAAGTCTGTGCCGTAGCAGGATTAGACGTGGTCATGATTGATGTGAATGAGGCCGCCATTGAGCGCGGCATGACTAACATTAAACGTAGCCTCGATCGCTTGATTAAAAAAGAAACGCTAACGGAGGCGCAAAAGGATCTTGCATTAGGGCGCATTAAAGGCAGTACTGCGTATGCCGATTTAAAAGGCCTATCGCTCGTAATCGAAGCGGCAACCGAGAATCAAGCCATCAAAGAAAAGATTTTGAAGCAAATCGATGAAACGGTCGGCAAAGAAACTATTGTTGCCACCAACACGTCGTCGCTATCGATAACCCAATTGGCGGCGTTGAACTCGGTGCCAGAGCGCTTTATTGGAATGCACTTTTTTAATCCGCCACCACTCATGGCCTTAGTTGAAGTGATACGCGGCCTGCAAACCAGTGATCGGACTCACGATGCCATTATTGCGATGGCCAAGGCGATTGGCAAAGAGCCCATCACCGTTAAAAATAGTCCTGGCTTTGTGGTGAATCGCATCTTACTGCCCATGATTAACGAAGCCTTCTTTGTTTTAGCCGAAGGACTTGCAAGTGCAGAAGACATCGATGCGGGCATGAAGCTCGGCTGCAATCAACCGATTGGCCCCCTCGCACTCGCTGATTTAATTGGCCTAGATACCTGCCTTGCAATAATGGAAGTGTATTTTGATAACTTTAATGACTCCAAATACCGTGCCTGCCCTTTGCTGCGTGAAATGGTCGCGGCCGGGTACTTGGGCCGCAAAACAGGCCGCGGTGTGTATCACTACGATACTTAAATAATGGCCACCATCAGCACCCTACCGCCGATTGTTCGTATTTTGGGATACGGCGGCTTAATTCCATTCATTGTTTGCGCCATATTGGTCCAAGTAGCCCCGACGCCCTTTGATTTTGTCAGCGCCGAATCCCTTGCAGCTTATGGCGCTGTCATCTGCTCTTTTTTGGGCGCCATCCATTGGGGCGCTAACTTTCGGCACCTGGGCAATGTTGCTGATAGCGCCCATTTAGCGAGCGCTGGCGATATCGGTGGATCCCGTTGGTTTGCACGAAACGCCTGGATCTGGGGGATTATTCCCTCGCTGGTGGCTTGGCTAGCATTGCATGTATATATTCCGGTGGGCTTGCTGATGTTGGCCGCCATGCTTTTAGTTCAGCGCGGCATTGATCAAAACACATACCAGTATTACTTTAGTAGCAAAGCCGCGCTCGATGAATTCATGGTGATGCGCACACGCTTGACTGTAATTGCCACACTCTGCCTGGCATGGGCTGCTCTGGTCATGCTGGTGACTATGACGTGAGAGCCACTCAAGCCTGGATCAGCTTGCTATGAGCAATCTGTTTGAAACCAAACCACCGCCGCCCTTGGCGGAAGCATTGCGCCCAAGCGCAATTAGTGAGGTGATCGGTCAATCGCATTTGCTAGCGCCTGGTAAACCCCTGCAATTGGCCTTTGCCTCCGGCAAACCGCATTCAATGATTTTGTGGGGTCCTCCCGGCGTTGGCAAAACAACCTTAGCGCGTCTTTCTGCAAAGGCCTTTGATCGTGAATTTATTGCCATCTCAGCCGTCCTTGCAGGCGTTAAAGAAATTCGGGAAGCCATTGAGCAAGCCGAGCAAAACAATAATCAGTATGGCAAGCAAACCATCCTGTTTGTGGATGAAATTCATCGCTTTAATAAAAGCCAGCAAGATGCGCTGTTGCCACATGTCGAATCTGGTCTCTTTACGTTTATCGGCGCCACCACAGAAAATCCCTCCTTTGAGGTGAATTCCGCCCTGCTGTCTCGGGCACAAGTCTATGTTCTCAAGTCCTTAAGCGCTGATGAACTCCGTACCTTGGTCGAGCGCGCCAGGGTACATGCCATGCCAAACGTGGAATTTGATTCCGCGGCGATTGACGCCATCATCGCCAATGCGGATGGTGATGCGCGCCGCTTACTCAATGTGCTCGAGCAAATCCGCAATGCCATTTCGATTCCGGGGTCAACCACGAAGGTCGTTGATCAAGCCTTTGTTGAAAATGCATTAACCACCAATGGCCGTCGCTTTGATAAAGGCGGCGACCATTTTTATGACCAGATATCGGCGCTGCATAAATCGGTGCGGGGCTCCAATCCCGATGCTGCCTTGTATTGGCTTTGCCGGATGCTGGATGGCGGCGCAGATCCGCGCTACCTTGCGCGCCGAATCATTCGCATGGCATGGGAAGACATTGGTTTGGCCGATCCCAGGGCAATCCAACTGGCGAACGATGCGGCAGAAACCTATGAACGACTGGGCTCACCCGAAGGCGAGCTGGCACTCGGTCAAGCAGTCGTCTATTTGGCCGTTGCAGCCAAAAGCAATGCCAGCTATGTTGCGTACAACAAGGCCCGTGCTTTTGCTGCGGCCGATCAAAGCCAGGGCGTACCAAATCACTTGCGCAATGCGCCAACGAAGTTAATGCAGGAACTCGGGCACGGGACTGCCTACCGGTATGCGCACGATGAGCCTTATGGCTATGCCGCCGGTGAAACCTACTTGCCCGAAGGCATGGCTGAGCCCAATTGGTACCAGCCGGTCGGGCGCGGCCTTGAAACGCAGATTGCAGAGCGCATGGCTTTTTTGCGCGCACTCGATGAGGCGGAGAAAAAATGAAGGCGCGTTTTTACTTCGACATCATCTCTCCCTTTGCGTATTTTTATGTGAAATTACGCCATCGCCTGGAGCCGCGTTTGCAAATCGAACCCGTACCCGTATTACTTGGCGGCCTATTGCGCGGCGCACATAATCAAGGTCCTGGTGAAATCCCCGCAAAGCGCGCGTACACCTATCAAGCGTGTATATGGCAAGCAGAAAAGTTAGGTATTGCCTTTCGATTTCCGGAGCGCCACCCTTTTATTACCGTTGCAGCGCAGCGCCTTTTAGTTCAAGAGCAGGCCGACTGGTCGATGGTCGAGCGGGCGTTTGAGTTTGTTTGGGTGATGGGCAAGGACCCCAACCAGCACTGGTCTGATTTTTGTGCGCACCTTCATTTAGACCCCAATACCCCCCGTCCGGAAAATGCCTCAACCAAAGCAGGCTTGATAGCCAATACCCAAGAGGCGGTGGATCGCGGCGCCTTTGGTGTGCCTACGCTTGCGATTGGTGATCGGATTTTTTGGGGGGTCGATGCCATCGATTGGGTCATCGACTACCTCAACCACCCAGCGATGTTTGATCAGGCGGCGTATCAGGCTGCCGCATCCGTACCCAACGGTCTGCCGCCACCACCCGCATAGGCATCCCGCAATACAATGGAACAGATCTGTATTTGCCATTTATTTACCACTAAGGAAGAACCATGCGCACCTCCCCATTTCGCTCTTACCGTGCATTGATAACCGCCCTCATTGGCGCCTTTTTATTTTCTACTGGCGTAGCCAAGGCAGAGCCACGGGTTGAGTTCAAAACCAATCAAGGTAGTTTTGTTGTAGATATGGATTCGGCGAAGGCGCCCAAGACCGTTGATAACTTTCTCAAGTACGTTCAGAGCGGTTTTTACAACGGCACGATCTTTCATCGCGTGATCGATGGCTTCATGATCCAAGGCGGCGGCTTCACTCCCGATTTGAATCAAAAACCAACCAATCCACCTGTGGTGTCGGAAGCCCAAAACGGACTTAAGAATCAAACCTATACGATTGCAATGGCGAGAACGTCGGACCCCGATTCAGCAACCGCGCAATTCTTTATTAATGTGCGTGACAATCAAGGGCTGGATTTCCCGAACGCCATGGGTAATGGCTATACGGTCTTTGGCAAAGTCATCTCTGGTACGCAAACCATTGACCGCATTCGTAAAATCCCCACCATGGTCGCACCAGCACCTAAATTTGGACGGATGGCAGATGTGCCCACCACTTCCGTTGTAATCGAGTCAGCGACCGTCTTAAAGTAATCTGAGACGCAATCGGGTTTTGCGATGATTCTGCTCGATGATGTCCAGAGTAGCGCGGCTAAACCCACCAGTCGCCTCTACCAGGAACCCATCGCACACTGGGCAGCATTTACTGCGGCTGAAATTGATGCCTGCTTTGATGCGATCCAGTCGGCCTTAAAGGCGGAACACTACGTGGTTTGCCTCGTTGCCTACGAGTATGGCCAAGTCATTCATCGACTACCCAGCACCTCCTCCCCAGCCATCCCGCTGATTCAAGCATGGGCATACCATCGACCCAAAATGCTTACAAAAGCGGAAGTGGATGCGTGGCTTGAAATACAACTGGCTCAGCTACAGGATGATCAGCGCGTCAGTGGCGTAGCTTCTTGCACCGAATCCATTACACAAGCCCAGTTCCAATCCGATGTCCTGCGGATTCAGGAATGGATACGCTGCGGTGATATCTATCAAATTAATCACACGTACCGCATACGAGGGAAAATTTATGGTGACCCGCTCGCTTTATACGGGAGACTAAGAGCGCGGCAACCGGGGCGTTTTGGTGCATTTGTGCAAGAAGGCGTCACTACCATCCTATCGCAATCACCTGAACTGTTTATAGAACGGGATGGGGACTGTTTGCGCGCCATGCCTATGAAGGGCACCGCCAATGCCCGAACTGAGAGTCCAGAGCAATTGGCCAGCGACCCTAAAAATCGCGCAGAAAATATAATGATCGTTGACCTCTTACGCAATGATCTCAGCCGAGTTGCCTTGCCGGGTAGCGTCACCGTACCCGCCTTATTTCATGTTGCACAGCATGGAAATGTACTGCAAATGACATCGACCATTGAGGCAAAAGCAAAGCCCGATGCAAGCCTACACACCATACTCGATGCGGTTTTTCCCTGCGGTTCTGTTACAGGCGCCCCCAAAAAACGCAGCATGGAAATTATTCAGGAATTGGAAGGCGCTCCCCGTGACTATTACTGCGGTGCTTTAGGCTGGCTTGACCCCAATGGGGATTTTGCATTTAGCGTTCCCATTCGCACGCTCAACCTAGAGGCAAGTCCAAGTGCCCACCAAACCAAGTTCACCTTGGGCATCGGTGCTGGCATTACGATTGATTCCGATCCGGAGCTAGAGTGGCAAGAGTGTCAAATTAAATCGGCATTTATCAACGAGATGCCGAGTGAGCTGGGTTTGTTCGAGACCATTCGTGTTGAAGAACAAAAGCCACTTCGCTTTGCGGCCCACCTTAAGCGCTTGCAACAGTCTGCATCTGCTCTTCGTATTCCATTTAGAGCGTCTCGGATTCTCGAGGCAGCTGAAGAGGCTTGCCTAGCAATTACCAGTCCACTACCCCATCGCTTGCGCATTGACTTATTAGCTGATGGCTCGGTTACTGCAGTAGTTAATGTCCTCGAGCCAATTGCAAATGAAGTCACCCTTTTTTGGGCGTCCAAGGTATTGCCCGATGCACAACAGGCCATCATGCAATCGAGCAATGTTTTATTAGCCCACAAAGTCAATCTACGGACGATGTATGACTTAGCATGGAAAAATGCAGTGGCACTGGGCGGTTTTGATGCGGTCTTTTTAAACGAGCAGGGTTTCGTCACCGAAGGGGGTCGTAGCTCGATTTTTATACAGCCCAAAGGGTCAAGTGAATGGCTTACACCACCACTATCGGCAGGGGTACTTCCGGGTGTGATGCGCCAAAGCCTATTGGATGATCCCCAATGGAATACCCATCAAGCCACGATCACAACAGCTGATCTAGTGGACGCCGACCGTATCCTGGTTTGCAATGCCCTGCGCGGCGCGCTACCCGCCGTTCTGAAAGTCGGATAATCGAAGAATGAAATCCTTTCCAATGCACTACTGCTCCAAATGCGGATCGACCGTGACATTACGCATCCCTGCGGACGATACGCGTGAGCGCCATGTGTGCAATGGCTGCGCTACGGTGCACTACCTTAATCCGCGCAATGTGGTGGGTACTATTCCAGTATGGCGTGATCAAATATTGCTCTGCCGCAGAGCCATTCAGCCACGCCATGGTTTTTGGACTTTGCCCGCCGGCTTTATGGAAATCGGCGAGAGCACCAGCCATGGCGCCGCCCGAGAAACCTTGGAAGAAGCTGGGGCTCATGTTGAAATCGGTCCCTTATTTTCATTAATCAATGTGCCCCACGTTGAGCAGGTGCATTTGTTTTACCTTGCTAGCTTACCGACCCCCGAGTTTTCAGCGGGTGAGGAAAGTCTGGAGGTAGCGCTTTTTTATGAACACGAAATCCCCTGGTCCGAGTTGGCTTTCCCGACCACCAAACAAACCCTGCAGTGGTTTTTTGCCGATCGCAGTGCAGGCCTCCTACAAGCGGGCACTGAAATTGCTGTCCGATCCCGCGATATCCTCCCATCTGAATCCATTTAAGCAATGAATCAGATTGCATGGCTGGGGCCTGATGATGCGTTTCCCGATCCAGCGGTCATGTCCGATCCAGACCCCGAAGTATTGGGGCTCTTTGCAGTCAGTGAACGCATCTATCCCGGACAGCTTGAAACGGCGTATCGACTCGGCTTGTTTCCCTGGTACTCCGATAATCAACCAGTTCTATGGTGGTCGCCAGACCCGCGGATGGTGCTAGAGCCGAACAATTTTAAGGTGAGCGCTTCATTGCAAAAAACCATGCGGCAGTTTTATTACAACCCCGCATGCCATATTGAGGTCGATGGTGACTTTGGTGCGATTATGCGAGCCTGTGCCCTAAGCCCCCGCAAAGACCAGGATGGCACCTGGATTACCCATGAAATTGTTGACGCATACAGTCAGCTATTTGAAAACGGTTTTGCCCATAGCATTGCAATCAAGCAAGACGATCGCCTGTTGGGCGGCCTGTACTGCGTTAGCTTTGGTCGTATGGTCTTTGGTGAATCGATGTTTAGCCGCCAACGGGATGGCTCGAAGCTCGCCTTGGCCCTGCTTTGCGCCTGGTGCTACGATAACGAGGTGCCGATAATTGATTGCCAACAAGAAACCGCCCACCTCCGATCCCTTGGGGGAGGCCCGATCCCGCGCGCGCGTTTTTTATCGCTGGCGCGCGATGCAATCAGCCGCAAATCCATTAGTACACCATGGCATTTTGATAAAACCGCATTGGAGCGCTGGCTATGAGCCAAATCAATGAGCTCCCGATTACTGCACTGCAGTTTTATGCGACCGCATCCTATACCTGCAGCTACCTTCCACAGCAAACCGCGCGATCACAAGTTGCGACGCCATCCCATCTGGTGCATAGCGATATGTACGGTGATCTCGTCAATGCCGGATTTCGGCGTAGCGGGCTATTCACATACCGGCCCTATTGCGATCACTGCAAGGCGTGCATTGCAACGCGCATACCGGTGGAGCACTTTGTTCCGAGCCGCAGTCAACAACGCGCGCGCAATCAACATGCCAATTTAGAAACCCACGTACTCCACTTGAGTTACACGGACGAGCACTACGCACTGTATCGCCACTACCAAGAGCAGCGCCATCACGATGGCGAAATGAACCGCGATGATCAAGAGCAATACACGCAATTTTTACTGCAAAGCCGAGTGAACTCGCGATTGGTCGAATTTCGGGATGGCCCTAAGGATCCAGAGCCGGGTCGCCTGCGCATGGTTAGCATCATTGATATCGTCGAAGCGGGCATTTCATCGGTCTACACCTTTTACGACACCACCGTAGCCAAAGCCAGCTATGGCACCTACAGCATTCTGTGGCAAATAGCGCAAGTCAGGCAACTGAAGCGGCCCTATCTCTTTCTGGGTTACTACATCGAAGAGAGCCAGAAGATGGCATATAAGTCCAAGTACAAGGCCATCGAAGGTTTAATTGATAACCTCTGGCAGCCCCTACTTACGCGATAATTCGATTCATGTCCGCTTACTCCTTTTTACGCCCTGGGCTCTTTTGCCTTGACCCTGAGCAGGCCCATAATCTGGCGCTCAGTAGCATGGACCGTGTACATGCGCTCGGCTTACTTTCGCACTTCGTACCCAAACCGGTCATCAACCCACAGGTATTCTGCGGCTTGCCTTTGGGCAATCGAGTTGGACTCGCTGCTGGTCTGGATAAAGACGGGAAGCACATTGATGCACTCGCTGCCCTGGGTTTTGGCTTTTTAGAAATTGGAACGGTAACGCCACTGCCACAAGCGGGTAACCCGAAGCCGCGCATGTTCCGCTTAAGTCAAGTCGACGGAATCATTAACCGCATGGGCTTTAATAACGATGGCGTCGATGCCTGCGTTGCCCGCGTTAAGGCCTCACGCTACTGGCAGTCCGGCGGCATCATTGGTTTAAATATAGGTAAGAATGCCAGCACCCCAATCGAAGCTGCTGCCGATGATTATGTGATTGGATTAAAAAAAGTCTACTCCGTTGCTTCCTACATCACGGTGAACATTTCATCGCCCAACACCAAGAACCTTCGGGCACTGCAAGGCGAAGATATGCTGCGCTCCTTGTTGAGTAGCATTCAGCTTGCCCGTACTGCACTGTGTGACGAGCATGGCGTTCGCAAACCCTTATTTTTAAAAATAGCACCGGACCTCGATCCCAACGACATTCGTTTAATCGCCGATTTGCTAATTGAGTTTGAAATTGATGCAGTAATTGCAACCAATACAACGATTGAGCGAAGTGCTGTCGCGCACCTAGAGCATGGTTACGAGGCTGGCGGCCTGTCTGGCGCGCCCGTTCGCGCCCTATCCAATGCCGTTATACAGTCGCTCAAGGAGCACCTTGGCAACCGCATACCCATCATTGGTGTCGGCGGCATTCTTTCGGGTAGCGATGCCCAGGAAAAGCGTGCCGCTGGCGCAAGTCTGGTACAAATTTACACCGGACTCATTTTTAAGGGCCCAGATTTAGTTCGGGAATGCGCCCTGGCCCTGAAATAGCCGTCTTAAGGACCTCTTTCAGCCGATCGTTTTCACATTGTGCAATTCCCCAAAGAATGGCTACAATGAAATGATGGATACCCCCAAAGTAGCAAAAATGGCTAAAGCCCCTGGTGAGGTTGGTAAGACCGCCATTCAGGTAATTGAGCGCATGATGAATTTGCTCGATGCGCTTGCTAAGCATGAAGATGCCTGCAGCCTCAAAATTTTGGCAGAGCAAACCGCCCTGCACCCCTCTACTGCGCACCGCATCTTAAATGACATGGTGGCCTGCAGACTGGTCGAGCGCGGTGATGGCGGCACCTACCGGCTCGGCCTGCGACTCTTAGAGCTCGGCAATCTAGTCAAGGCAAGGCTCTCGGTTCGGGAGGCAGCGCAAGCGCCAATGCGTGCACTACATAAAATCACCGGAGAAACCATCAACCTATCTGTACGCCAGGGTGATGAGATTGTTTACGTGGATCGCGCCTATAGTGAGCGCTCCGGCATGCAAGTGGTCCGCGCGATTGGCGGCCGTGCTCCACTGCACCTCACCTCCGTTGGCAAACTCTTTTTGGCAAGCGATGACTCGACTAAAGTTCGGGCCTATGCAACCCGTACTGGCTTAGCTGGACACACCCGCAATAGCATTACCGACTTGCGCAAGCTTGAAAACGAGTTGGCCAAAGTCAATCAGTCGGGGCATGCCAGCGACGATGAAGAATTAGAGTTGGGTGTCAGCTGCTTGGCGGCCGGCATTTTGGATGACACTGGCAAATTGGTTGCCGGCCTGTCACTCAGCGCGCCTACGGATCGCATTCAGGCTGACTGGCTTAAAGCCCTGCAGGATACGGCCATGCAAATTTCAAAAGGGATGGGATTTACTTCAAAGTAAGTGGTGTTACATCAAGCGCCGCAGTGGCCGAATCTCGCTGGGGTCCATTTGCTGATACCAGTCCTTGACGCGTACCGCATCCGCAAAACGAGATTGCGTACCTACTGAATCTAAGAAGACGAGCAGTAAGGGAGAGCCATTGATGTTGGCTTGCATTACCAAGCATTTACCAGCAGCACTAATAAAGCCCGTTTTCTGTAATCCAATATCCATATCGCCGGAACGAACGAGGCGATTGGTATTCAAAAAGGTTTGTGGGCGATTGTTAATCACCATGGTGAGGTCAGGCCAGGTCGAGTATTCACGAATCTCCTTGTACTGATACGATGCGCTCACCATTTTCACTAAGTCATCTGCACTGGCTACGTTCTCACTGGATAATCCACTGGGGTCAGCAAAGCGAGAGTTCCGCATCCCAAGGTCACGCGCCTTTTGATTCATAGCAGCAACAAAGGCAGAAATGCCGCCGGGGTAGTTTCTGCCCAAGGTATAGGCAGCACGATTTTCAGAGGACATCAGCGATAACACCATTGCTTCACGGCGCGTAAGGGATGTACCCGTGGCAAGCCGGGATTTTCCGTAGCTACGGGCATCCTCGGCATTAATCTTGATGGGCTCATCCAAAGGCAAGTCGGCATCGAGCACCACCATCGCGCCCATTAACTTAGTAATAGATGCAATCGGAAGGCTCACCCCCGTGTTTTTCTCAAACAGCACATCATTGGTATCTTGATTGACGACCATCGCCACGCTGGACTTCAGGCTAAGATCATCATGCTGCCCCCGTAAGCCCATCGCAGTAGCAAACGAAGGTCTTGAGCCGGTAGTTGCATTATTTGCAGGGCGAGTTACGGTAACCCGCACGTCTTTGGTTTTTTTGCTAGTACCTGCGTTAGCACTCTTTGAAGACTTTGTTGTTTTGCTTTGTTTATTCGCGCTGCCCGGTTTTGCAGCAGGTGCTTTATTTGCGGATTGATTTTTTTTTGGCTTCTCTTTCGAGGGCGTTTGTTTTTGATTGTTTGGGTTCGCTTGGGCAATCGCAGAGTCGGGTAAATAAGAGACCGCAAACAGGGTCATCAATAAGGCCACTCCGAGCTGGCTTCGTAATCGCATGCAGCACTACCTTATAACCAAACAATAGCCGTAATGATACTGAACTTTAATGGGTTCAGGGTGATTTATTACCTTGCCTTTTGATTCACCAGTACTACCGCTCCCATCGTCAACACAATCCCCGCTGCCATCACCCAAGTCAGCGGCTCATCGAAGAATAACCACGCCATAATGGCAGTCGTGGGTGGCGTTAGGTATAACAGACTAGTGACCTTTGTTGCCGCCCCCTCGCGAATCAGGATGAACAGCAAGCTAACGGAACCAATCGAGATTGGGAATATGGCCCAGAGCATCGCAGTAATAACGGGCGTATTCCAAACCATGGTGCCTTCTTCAAACAGCACCATACATAAAAAGGATAGGAGCAAGGCGATGCTGAACTGAATTAAGGAGCCCGACCGGAGATCGAATACAGGGCAATACTTCTTTTGGTAGAGTGTGCCAAACGTAATCGATAGCAATGCGGCGACTGCGAGCACATAACTAACAACTGGTATCGGTACAAAGTTCATCTTCTCTGCAACGACAAGACCAACCCCCGCTATCCCCAGCAGCAATCCAATCCACTGACGCGGCGATACATGCTCGGACACCCAGGCCGCAAACCAAGCCGTAATAATGGGTTGCAAACCAACAATCAAGGCTACTAGCCCAGCCGTCATGCCCAAACGAACAGCAGACCATACGCCCATTAAATAACCAAATTGCAGCAGCATTCCGGCAATCAGCAAATGCCTTAATTGCGATTGATTGGGCCAAGATGCTGGACGCCAAACTAAACTAAGTGCACCCATGGCAAGCAAAATCCCCACGTAGCGCCAAAACAAGAATGTGGCTGGCTCCACATAGGGCATCGCTAACTTAGCAATGATGAAACCGGTGCTCCATATGAGAACGAAAACAGGGGCAATTGCACCCTCAAGCTTGAACGCCATAAATCCTTTATTTCGCTATTTTTTGCGGTTGTCTGATTTTAGCCCCAGGAGGCCTACCCGAATCTCAATAAGGCTTTACTTAAATAATCATTTATAAATCACTGATTTAAATGATATTTAAATGTATTAAGCATAAAAGTTAGTATCTTTGTGCAATGCAACAATAATAGACCTATAATCATAGTGAATAGTTAATAGCCATACAGTGCCCCCCATTAATAATCGGAGAATCAAAATGAACCTCACACCAGAACAACTCGCCGCAGCTCAAAAGGCCAATTTAGAAACCCTCACTGGCATCACAAACCAGGCTTTAGCTAGCATAGAAAAATTGGTTGAACTCAACATGCACATTGCCAAAGCTAGCCTCAGCGACAGCATGCATAACGTCAAAAAGGCACTGGAAATTAAAGATATCCAACAGCTATTAGCCCATCAAGCCGAGGCTGTGCAGCCCATGGCCGAAAAGATGATGGCCTACAGCCGCCATTTATATGAATTAGCCAACGATACGCAAGCAGGCTTTTCTAAGACAACTGAAAAAGAAATGCAAGCGAGTCAGAAGAAAATGAACGCCATGGTCGAAGACTGGAGCAAAAATGCACCTGCTGGTTCTGAAGCTGCCGTTGCAGCCATGAAGCAGGCCATTGCCTCCGCCAGCACCATTTACGAGAACAGCCAAAAAGCAATGAAACAGGCAATGGATGTTGCCCAAACGAACCTAAGTAATGCAACTGAATCCGTATTGAAGGCGACCGAGAAAGCCACTAAGTCCTCAAAGCGTTAATTCGCAACAGAAGTCCTAAATAAAACCCCTGTCCGAATCTGGCAGGGGATTTTTTCTTTCAGGGCTCTAAGGCCTTTGGAGGCAAAACAGTTAGGGCATTACTTCTTTCGAACCGGCGGCAAGTCTGTACAGTGACCGTGCGCTGCTTCTGCAGCTAGGCCAACCGACTCGCCTAGGGTTGGATGCGGGTGAATGGTTTTACCCATATCAATGGCATCTGCTCCCATCTCAATCGCAAGACAGACCTCACCAATTAAATCGCCTGCATGGGTGCCCACAATACCGCCGCCAATAATGCGGTGGGTCTTGGCATCAAATAAGAGCTTGGTAAATCCTTCATCGCGGCCGTTGGCAATCGCACGGCCACTGGCCGCCCACGGAAAGAGGCCTTTCTCATAGGCAATCCCTTGCGCCTTGCACTGCTCTTCGGTGAGTCCCGCCCAAGCCACTTCTGGATCGGTATAGGCAACCGATGGAATTTGCTTGGCATCGAAAAAGGATTTTTGACCCGCCGCTGCCTCGGCTGCAACATGGCCTTCATGCACTGCTTTATGAGCCAGCATGGGCTGACCCACAATGTCGCCAATCGCAAAAATGTGGGGGGCATTGGTGCGCATCTGCTGATCCACTGCAATAAAGCCACGATCATCTACCGCAACGCCGGCATTGCCTGCATCAATCTTCTTGCCATTCGGTGAGCGCCCTACTGCAACCAAGACCAAGTCATACACCTGGGGCTGTGCCGGCGCAGCGTCGCCTTCAAACGTGACGTGAATTCCGTCGGCCTTTGCTTCTGCTTTGGCGGCGCGGGTTTTAAGCATAACCTTATCAAAGCGTCCCGCATTGTGCTTTTCCCAGACCTTCTCCAGATCGCGATCGGCTCCTGCCATGAGTCCATCGAGCATTTCTGCAATATCAATTTTGGAGCCCAAGGCGCTGTAGACCGTCGCCATCTCCAAACCAATAATGCCGCCACCAATCACGAGCATGCGCTTTGGAATACTCTTTAAAAGGAGCGCGCCGGTACTATCGACAACCCGTGGATCATCCGGCAAGAATGGCAGTTTGATCGGCTGACTGCCAGTAGCAATAATGGCTTTCTGAAAACGAATCACTTCTTTTTGACCGCTTGCTTCTTGGCCAAGTCCGGCAGTGAGATTGACTTCAAGGCGGTTTGCATCCATAAAACGGCCAAGCCCATGCACCACCCTCACCTTGCGTGCTTTTGCCATAACGCTAAGGCCGCCGGTTAGTTTGCCAATCACGCCATCTTTGTAGGCGCGCAGTTGATCAATGTCGATGGTTGGAGTACCAAAGCTAATACCGTGCTTTGACATGGTTTTTGCTTCATCCATCACCGCTGCTGTGTGCAACAGCGCTTTGGATGGAATGCAGCCGACGTTTAAGCAAACGCCGCCCAAAGTGGGATAGCGCTCTACCAGAATTACATTCAGACCTAAATCGGCTGCACGAAATGCAGCGCTGTATCCGCCGGGGCCTGCACCCAGCACCAGTAAATCACATTCGTGATCGACCTTACCTTGAAAAGTACTGGCTGCATTGTTAACGGATATAGGTGCTGCAGTTGATTGTGGCATTGCTGCTGGAGTTATTACAGCAGAAACAGTCGCGGCAGGTACCGGTGCGTTTGGCTTTGGCGCGGCACCAGCTTCGAGTTCAATCTCAGCAATGACAGTGCCTTTTTTAACCTTATCGCCTACCTTCACTGCAATGCTCGTAATGGTGCCTGCTGCATCGGCTGGCACTTCCATCGTGGCCTTATCGGACTCCAGCACCAATAGGGGCTGCTCTTTTTCAATCCGATCGCCTACCTTTACGAGTACCTCAAT
>JBIJAC010000042.1:0-15873 GCA_044345935.1 Polynucleobacter sp.
AGCCACAAGAATGCGCCATGCTGCGCGAAGATCAAATTCTCTTTACCTACCTTCACCTTGCGCCAGATCCACTACAAACCAAGGCACTACTTAGCTCGGGCTCGAGCTGCATTGCCTATGAAACCGTAACCTCACGCGTGGGCACCTTGCCTTTATTGGCACCCATGAGCGAAGTGGCGGGGCGCATGTCGATTCAAGCAGCCGCTGCGCAAATGGAAAAGAGCCATGGCGGACCTGGCATCTTATTGGCGGGCATTCCGGGGGTGGCAGCGGCGAAGGTGGTTATTTTGGGCGCTGGCGTAGTGGGTCGAAACGCATTGCAGATGGCGGTTGGTATTGGGGCGGATGTGTGCATCATCGACAAAGACCTCGATCGTTTGCGTCAAATCGATGCTGCTTACGGCAATCGTGTTCGCACCTACTACTCCGATCCTTTGTCGATCGAGCGTGAGGTCTGTGCGGCCGATGTTGTTATTGGCGCTGTTTTATTACCCGGCGGTGCTGCGCCGAAGTTGGTGTCTGCGGCTATGGTAGCTAAGATGAAGCCAGGGGCGGTAGTGGTCGATGTGGCGATTGACCAAGGAGGCTGCTTTGAAACCTCACGTCCTACCACCCACAGCGATCCGAGTTATTTGGTGGGTGGCGTGATTCATTATTGCGTCGCTAACATGCCAGGGGCGGTGGCACGAACGTCGACTTTTGGTTTGACCAACGCAACCTATCCGTTTGTAGAGGCCCTAGCCAACAGGGGTTTGGTAGCTGCTCTGAACCACGATGTGCACTTGCGTAATGGCCTTAATGTACATCGCGGCCAGTTGGCCTCAGAGCCAGTTGCTAGTGCTCAACAACTGGATTTTGTGCCAGCGATTGAGCTACTAGCAGCGTAAAACAGAGTAGCGAGTAATGCGAAGACAGCGGCTTAGCTCAGATCAGTAATGAGCGAAGCCAATGTCTCGTGTGGCAAGGTTTTGACGTGCATCGGGTACTCTTTGTGATCGCAGCCCACCATCATTTGCGCGCCAGCCTTAAGGGCTTTAATCATGTCGGCCGTAAGCTCAAAGCGCATGAAATGCACTGCCGATGTTTTTTCTGCAGTCGAGCGCTCGAGGTCTTCGTCGGCTAGGCCATAAACGCGAGGCTGACCCTCGACTTCTAAAAAGATCTTGTCTTCAACGCCAACCAATTTTGCTAAGGCCACTTTACGGTCGCCCTCATTAGGGTACTCCAGCATCATCGTCGCTTTGAAGTTTGTACCATCGGGTACGAGTGGGTTGTAGGCATCGAGCTCGTCCTGAATGCCTTCTTCTTCGAAGGTTTTCTCAACGCGCAGCATCTCTTGAATCTGATAACGCATTAAGAATTCGTTTTCAAAAATCATCGTGAGGTGCTCGCCCAGGTGGACGGTACGCATGCGGCGCTCTTGAATCGCCTTCTCCCGAATTTCTGGGCGATCCTTGTGGTACGCCTCCAAACTTAAGAGGCTATCGCGGGTAATTTTTGCCATGGTGCTTGTATTCCTATATTCAGTATGTATTAATTAATCCGTTTAGAGACCGTAGGCTTTTGCCATTAAGGTCAGCGGATGCGCCATCGCCGACTTGGGCAGACCGAGCTCTTCCATGCCTTGGGCAATGTGGTGACCGGCGAGTTGGCAATCAGAGCTAATGTAGTCAGGCTCGTTCTCGGCCATGCTCTTAAATACAGGCTTACCGATCTTCATTGCCATCGCATGGAACTCTTTCTTCACACCCCATGTACCGGAGTGACCCGAACAACGCTCCACCACGTTCACTTCAGTGCCCGGAATCATCTTGAGTGCTTCAGCGGTCTTTTGTCCGACGTTTTGTACGCGCGAGTGGCAGGCAACGTGGTAGCTCACATGACCCAACTCCGTTTTGTAATCGGTCTTGAGTAAACCATCGGAGTTACGTGCAACTAAATACTCAAACGGATCCCACATCGCTTGCTTGACCAATTGAACGTCGGCATCGTCTGGGAACATCAATGGTAGCTCTTGCTTGAACATCAAGGTGCACGATGGGATGGGGGTCAAAATGGCATACCCTTCCTTCGCTAATTTAGCCAGCTTGGGAATATTCTTGTTTTTGTTTTCTTCAACCGACTCCAAGTCACCCAACTCGAGCTTAGGCATGCCGCAGCAGGCTTCTTTATCGACTAGCTCATAGGGGATTTGGTTGTGTTGCAAAATCTTAATTAGGTCTTGGCCAATGCCGGGTTCGTTGTAATTCACATAGCAGGTCGCATAAATAGCAACTTTGCCCGGCGTCTTATTGCCATCCTTAACAGGGAATGCACTGGATTTCTCGGCCAATTGGGGGAAGGTCTTTGGCGCGTATTCTGGAATCCATGCCTTTTTATCAACCCCAAGTGCACCTTCCATCACGAGGCGAGCAAGCCCAGTTTGGTTGACGGCGTTGACGGTTTGCGTGACGATTGGAATGCCGGCAAAGTGACCTAATTTATCGGTCGATGACAAGAGCTTGTCGCGGAAGGTGGTTTTGTCTTCTTTAAACGCAACGGCTTTGGCCCGCAACATCAGGTGTGGGAAATCCAGGTTCCAAGGGTGTGGTGGAACGTAGGGGCACTTGGTCATGTAGCAGACGTCGCACAAATAACATTGGTCGACAACCGCCTGGTAGTCCGCTTTGGGTACTTGTTCCACTTCACCGTCTTCGGTAGCGTCGATCAGATCAAAGAGGGTGGGGAAGGAGCCACACAAGCTCAAGCAACGACGGCAGCCATGGCATAAATCAAATACCCGCTCCATCTCTACTTCGAGGTTGTCGCGGTCATAGAACTCTGGATTCTTCCAGTCCAAGGGGTGCCGGGTTGGGGCCTCTAAACTACCTTCGCGTGTGCTCATTTACTTCCTCATTTATATTGATTGGTCTTACTGGCAAGTTGTTATGCTTACCGCTGGTATTTGGGATTACCCTTAGTTTAGGGGCTTGTGTCTCAATAGCCAAATTGTATTAATTAACGTTATCGATAGTAATTAACTAAATAACTGGGCTAAATGGACTTTTCTGCGGTATTTCTCTCCACTGGGGTGGTTGCATTAGCTGAAATGGGGGATAAGACCCAGCTTTTGTCCTTGATGCTGGCAGCGCGCTATCCCCGTCAGGCAATG
Organism: Polynucleobacter sp.; assembly: GCA_044345935.1. Lineage (GTDB taxonomy): Bacteria > Pseudomonadota > Gammaproteobacteria > Burkholderiales > Burkholderiaceae > Polynucleobacter. Next base: position 3,152 of record JBIJAC010000042.1, read on the forward strand.
CCCATTATTGCAGGGATCTTGGTCGCCACATTGGCCAATCATGCCTGCGCAGCCTACTTCGGTCATTTAATCGCCGCTTTTTTAAGCCCTGATGCCATGCGCTGGATTTTAGGTGCGGGCTTCTTAGCTATTGGCTTCTGGCTTTTAATTCCGGATCGCCTCGATGAGGCAGGAGGTACGCGGGTTAAAAATGCGGCCTGGCCTGTTTTTCTGCTCACCAGCAGTTTATTTTTTATGGCGGAGATAGGCGATAAGACCCAAATTGCCACGATCGCACTTGGCGCGAGATACGACGACGTTATTGCCGTCACCATTGGCACTACCCTGGGGATGATGCTCGCCAACGCGCCCGCCGTATGGATTGGGACTAAATTCACGAATCGCGTACCAATCAAATGGGTGCATACCGTGGCAGCCGTCGTGTTTATTGCGATTGGTATTCTGACCCTGCTGTACGGTTAATGCACTTCACTGCAAGGGCATAAAATCAGAACATGAAAACCGACCTCGCCCCATCCTTTCAGCGCCTTGCGTATTGCCCGCCCCCATTTTTATTTGGGCAAGTCGATTTAGACATTGCCCTCGATCCTGCGAAGACGATTGTTAAAAGCCGCATTGAGGTACTCCCCAATTTTGCTGATAAATCCGCTCAAGCAAGCTCCCTCGTTTTGCATGGGCATGATCTCGAGTTCATGAGCTTGCGCATCAATGGCACACCACACCGCCATTTTGAATTAAGCCCCGAAACCCTCACTATTCACTCGCTACCTGGAAATGACGCTGAGCCATTTACGCTCGAAGTTATTTCAATCTGCGTGCCCGCAAAAAATACCTCCCTGATGGGCTTGTACGTATCGAATGGTAATTTTTTTACGCAATGCGAGGCAGAGGGTTTTCGGAAGATAACGTATTTTTTAGATCGACCAGACGTGATGGCGCGTTATCGCGTTACCTTGCGTGCGATTAAGGCGGATTTCCCCGTATTGCTAGCGAACGGCAACCTCGTTGCTACAGAAGAATTACCCAACGGTTGGCATAGCGCTGTTTGGGAAGATCCGTTTCCAAAGCCATCTTATTTGTTTGCCTTGGTTGCGGGCAAGTTGGTTTCTATTGAGGAGAAGATCACAACGGGGAGCGGAGCTTCGAAGCTCTTGCAGATTTGGGTCGAGCCACAGGATTTAGCCAAAACCCGCCATGCAATGGATTCCTTGATTCATTCGATTCACTGGGATGAGGCGCGCTATGGCTTGGAATTGGATTTGGATCGCTTCATGATTGTTGCTGTGGGTGATTTCAATATGGGCGCGATGGAGAACAAGGGCCTCAATATCTTTAACACCAAATACGTGCTCGCTCAGCCAGAGACTGCAACCGATACCGATTTTGCCAATATCGAAAGCGTCGTCGCACACGAGTACTTCCATAATTGGACTGGAAATCGCGTCACTTGCCGCGATTGGTTTCAGCTCTCACTCAAAGAAGGTTTGACAGTTTTTCGGGATCAAGAATTTTCAGCCGATCAGATGGGCAGTGAATCGGGCAGGGCGGTCAAGCGCATTGAAGATGTGCGTTTATTGCGCCAGTTGCAATTCCCGGAGGATGCAGGTCCGATGGCGCACCCGATTCGCCCCGACGCCTATCAAGAGATTAATAATTTTTATACCGTCACGGTCTATGAAAAAGGCGCTGAGGTGGTACGCATGTATCAAACGCTATTGGGGGTCGATGGCTTTCGCAAAGGGATGGATTTGTACTTTGCGCGCCACGATGGTCAGGCAGTGACCTGCGATGATTTTCGAATGGCGATGGCCGATGCGAACGCCAGAGATCTGAGTCAATTTCAGCATTGGTATAGCCAGGCCGGTACGCCGCGGGTTCGGGTGCAAACCCATTTCGATGCGAAGGCCCAGCGCTATACGCTGACATTGACTCAGTCGTGCCCAGACACTCCAGGCCAGAAGGAAAAAAAGCCGTTTCACATTCCACTGCGAACCCAGTTGCTATTTACGCATGGTGAATCGGTAGATCAGTCACTGTGTGCTGAACGCTTATTGGAATTAACCAGTGCCACGCAGACTTGGGTCTTTGATCACGTACCCAGTGAGCCGGTGCTGTCGATCAATCGCGGGTTCTCTGCACCCATCGTGATTGAGTATGACCAAAGCGAAGTTGATTTATTAACCCTCTTTACGAAAGACGACGATGCCTTCAATCGCTGGGAAGCAGGGCAGAAGTTAGCAATGCAATTGATATTGGCTGGACGTACTCCAGATGAGGCCCTGCTCCAAACCTACCGTTTGATTTTGCAAGATCCCAACTTAGATCCGGCATTTAAAGAACTGGCCCTGACACTGCCAGCCGAGACCTATTTATACGAGCAGTGTGCCAGCGTTGAGCCACAAACGATCCATGCCAAGCGCAAAGCATTTCGGGCGGCCATGGCGCAGCATTTACAGCCGGAATGGCAATACCTGTATGCGGCAATGCAAACGCCTGGCGCATTCAAGCCGGATGCGCTTAGTGCCGGCAAGCGTAGCTTGAAGAACCTCGCTTTGGGAATGCTCTTGATTGCCAATCCAGCACAGTGGGCAAAACCAGCGCAGCAGCAGTACACGTTGGCGAATAACATGACCGATCGCTACGCGGCACTGGCCCATTTAGTGCAAAACAATGTGCCGGAAGGCATTACCTGTTTAGCGGATTTTTATGAGCGCTTTGCAGATGACCCATTGGTAATCGATAAATGGTTCGGCCTGCAATCAAGCTGCCCACCCACGAATACCAATCCTGCGAGTAGCCTTGAGCGTGTTACTGCTTTACTTGAGCACCCAGCGTTTTCATTTACGAACCCCAATCGGGTTCGTAGCGTAATTCATTCGTACTGCATGGGTAATCCGGCTGGGTTTCATATGCGGGATGGGCGCGGCTACCAGTTTTGGGCGCAAAGCGTGCAGAAGCTGGATGCGATTAATCCGCAAATTGCCGCGCGCCTGGCACGGGCGCTGGACCGGTGGACTGTTTTTGCAGAGCCTTACCGGGGGCAAATGCAAGCGGCTTTGCAAGCGGTTGCTGCCTCGAAGACGCTGTCAGCCGATGTGAATGAAGTGATTGTGAAAGCCTTAGGTAATCGCTAATGCCGAGCTATGCTTTGCAAAAATCCGGTACCTGATTTGAAACAGGCAAAATAAAGCTATTCGGATTGCAAGACCCTATTTGGAGAATGTATTGACTGCCCCAATCCCACTAAAGACCTCCTTTCGTCAGTACCTTGGCCAGGTGCAGTTGCGAGGCGCATCGGTGCCGCCAGGATTGCAGGATCTGTTGGCGTCACTCACCAATACCTGCGTGACATTAAGCGATGAAGTGGCGCAAGGTGCGCTGATTGGTATTTTGGGCTCTGCTGGAACAGGCAATGTCCAGGGCGAAGTGCAACAAAAATTAGACGTGATCGCCAATGATTTGTTGATTGCAGGCGTGCAGTCCTGCCGATCGTTGGCTGGTATTGCTTCGGAAGAAATGGAGGACCCATTGCCAGTGGGCAAAGGAGTAGGCGACTATCTATTGCTTTTTGATCCCCTCGATGGCTCCTCCAATATTGATGTCAATGTATCGATTGGCACTATTTTTTCCATTCTCAAAAAGCCAAACCCCAATGCACCGCTGACAACTGCTGATTTTTTACAAGCAGGGCGCACCCAAGTGGCTGCGGGTTATGTGGTCTATGGGCCACAAACGACTCTGGCCATTAGTTTGGGCGAGGGCGTTGATGTATTCACGCTGGATGCCGTCTCGGGCGAATTTTTACTGATTAAGCAGGGTGTGCAGATTTCAGAATCAACCCGTGAATTTGCCATCAATATGTCCAATATGCGCCATTGGGCCGCGCCAGTGAAGCGCTACGTCGACGAATGTTTGGCGGGTAGCGGCGGCGTTAGGCAAAAAGACTTTAATATGCGCTGGATTGCATCGATGGTCGCCGATGTGCATCGCGTAATGTCGCGCGGCGGAGTGTTTATGTACCCATGGGATCAGCGAGACCCAAAGAAGCCAGGAAAGCTGCGCTTGATGTATGAAGCCAATCCGATGGGGTTTTTAGTGGAGCAGGCTGGCGGAGCGGTAATTAATGGCGTTGACACTATTTTAGATTTACAGCCGCAGGCTTTGCACGAGCGCGTCTCAGTCATTCTGGGCTCGAAAGAGGAGGTGAATTTACTGCGCCAGTACCACGCTGCAAATTAATACAGTCTAGGCTTTGACCTTACTGGTGAGGTAGGCTAAGGCCTCCTCAACCTGGTCAATCAGAATCAGGCACACATCGCCAGGCTCGAGTTGCTCGAGTGCAGTATCAATCGCCAGGAACTCACCGCGAATCTCTTGTACGTCTTTTGCTTTGCTAGTACCAATCAGACCCTCTTGCAAGAGCTTTAATACTTCACCATCCTGGCGGCCGCGTTGGCATTGGTCTTGATACAAGATAACGTGGTCAAAGGCGTTACCAAGGACTTTGGTCAGGGCGCGGATGTCATCATCGCGGCGATCGCCAGCGCCACTGATTACCACATGGCTGCGCTTGGGTTTCATGGCATGAATGCCATCGACCAAGGCACGCATCGCGTCCGGATTGTGCCCATAGTCCGCTACTACGGTTGCGCCGCGGTGTTGAAACAAATTAAATCGGCCTGGTGCGGAATCAGCGCTCGAGTCAAATGTAGCCAACGCGGCATTCACGGCACTCCACGGCAATCCAAGGGACCATGCGGCACCAACCGCGGCCATGGCATTCTCAATCTGGAAGGGGAGCAAGCCTTGGTTGGTAATCGGAATGTATTTGACTGGAATGCGGTGAATTTCCTCGGTCCCTTTGGCGGCAACGATCTCAGCGCCATCAAAAAATACAACGCGCTTATCTTGAGCGCGGTGTGCCACGATGACAGGGTGGTTTGGGTCGTAGGAAAAGAACGTAATACCACCGGGGCAGCTCTCGCGCATCTTCACCACAAGGGGATCCATCGCATTGAGAACGGCGGCGCCAGTAGTGGAAACATTTTGTACGATCACTCGCTTCACGATCGTGAGCTCATCAACGTTGTGAATAAAATTCATGCCCAAGTGATCGCCTTCACCAATATTGGTAACCACGGCTACGTCACAGCGATCAAATCCCAGACCTTCGCGCAAAATACCGCCGCGGGCAGTCTCCAGAACGGCTGCGTCGACATCGGGGTGCATTAAGACGTTGCGCGCACTCTTAGGGCCACTGCAGTCACCGGTATCAATGCGTCTGCCTTCTATATAGACGCCATCGGTAGTGGTCATGCCAATACGAAGACCAGTTTCGTGAATCAGGTGGGCGATTAAGCGAACCGTAGTGGTTTTTCCGTTGGTACCCGTTACTGCCACAGTGGGGATGCGGCCATTGTCACCGCCTGGGAACATCATGTTGATGATGTGCTCGCCAACGGGGCGGCCTTTTCCGTAGGAGGGTTGTAAATGCATCCGTAAGCCCGGCGCTGCATTGACTTCGACAATGCCACCACCTTGCGGCTCTAGGGGCTTATAAATTGCTTCGCAAAGTATATCAACGCCAGCAATATCGAGCCCAATCATCTGTGCCGCAGCGACAGCGCTGGCTGCCACATCCGGATGGACATCATCGGTTACGTCGGTTGCGGTACCGCCTGTACTTAAATTGGCGTTATTGCGGAGCAGAATACGCTCACCCATTTTAGGAACGTAGGCAATATCAAGATTGACCGCAGCTAATGTCGCAATGGCAATCGCATCTAAACGAATCTTAGTTAAGGCAGTAGCGTGACCATCCCCACGCAAGGGATTTTTATTTTCGAGTCCAATCAATTGCTCAATGGTATGCACGCCATCGCCAATCACTTGGGCTGGCTCACGTCTTGCTGCTGCAACCAACTGATTGCCGACAACCAATAAACGGTAATCTTGACCCGGTAAGTAGCGCTCAACGATGGTTTCGCTGCCGTAAGCTTGGCTTGCTTCAAAACCAGCGCGCACCTCTTCTTCGCTGCGAATGTTGGCAACCACACCTTTGCCTTGATTGCCGTCTTTTGGCTTTAATACGATCGGCCCGCCAATCGCTTGGGCCGCGCGCCAAGCTTCATCAGCACTGGTAACTACTTCACCATGGGGAACCGACACTCCAGCGGCATGTAGCAGATTTTTAGTGAGTTCCTTGTCTTGCGCAATCGATTCAGCAATCGCGCTGGTGTCGCTGGTTTCAGCTGCCTGAATACGCTTTTGTTTGCTGCCCCATCCAAACTGAACCATACTGCCTTCAGTCATACGGCGATACGGAATGTGGTGCGCGATGGCGGCATCGACAATCGAGCCAGTACTGGGTCCCAAGCGAACCTCTTCGTATAAGGAGGCTAATTCACGTAATGCAGTTACCAGATCAAACGGCGCCTCATCGCGAGCCGCCTGAATTAAGGCGAGTGCAAAATCAAAGGCCATTCGTCCCACTGCTTCTTCGGTGTATTCAACCACCACTTGATAAACGCCCACATCGGACGTTTGAATGGTTCGACTGAAGGTAACAGGACAGCCAGCTTGCGCTTGCAGATCAAGTGCAGCATGTTCGATTACGTGCGCCAAAGAGACCACTTCGGTTTTGCCACTAAAGCGCATGAAGCCCAACTGTGGAAAGCGCTCGCGGAGCTTAACTTCAAATGCAGGTAGCTGATCGATGGCGCGCTCCAAGGGGTCGCAATCGACAATCGCCTCTAGGGCGGTGTGCCTGCTCCACAAATTGGGCCCACGCAACATGCGAATCCGAGATACTTTCAATTACGCCTCTGTCTGGGTTGCGGTGGCAGAGTAAAACGTCTCTGTGCCAGCAAGAATAATATTAAAAGGAATGCCTAATCCCCAGGCTGCTGCGATTGCCGCCGCTAAATTAATAGACTTCCATTGTGTGCTATCGGGGGTACTCTTCGGATTTTTAGGTAAGTGCAGTACTTGCTCATCTCGCCGTGCGGTTTTTAAAACAATCTCTTGGCCGCGCACCAGTACGGCACGACCGCCTTGCTTGAGGTGATTTTCAATCAACGAAGATGCCTCATTCTGGGAGAAGAAAATCACTTCGCCGTCGCACAGCTCAGCCATTTTGGCTACCAAGGGGTCATCGGCATTCAGGACGGCAGCGCCCTTGGGCAACACCACGTCCACTTGGGTCCGCACAATACTAAAGAGTTGATCTTCATCGTAGATTGCATACTCTGGAAAGGTAGCGCTCGGATCGATGTTAAGTACCACGCCAACCTGACAGCGGTCATAGGCAAGGCCTTCAATGAGCATCGATAGGTGGTTATTTTCGATTACCGCAGCCTCAACCGCCCGATTGAGCAGGGTACGGCGGGCGTTTTCCCAATCCGATGGCTTCTCTTTTTTAATGATGCGATTGCCAAAATACAATTGATTGCCGCAGGACACCCCAACATACTGGTTGGTTAGTCTGAGGAAGTGCCCAACCATTTCGGAGACCAAGGTTTTCCCTTTGGATCCGGTGATGCCGACCAGCGGAATTCTAAAATCGAGGTCGCTTGGGAATAGGTGATCGGCGATCGCTTTGCCAACCGGCTGCGGGGTTCCGCTGGCTGGCTTTAAGTGCATTAATAGACCAGGACCAGCATTGACTTCCACAATGGCAGCGCCTTGCGCTTCAAACGGCTTGCTAATGTCTTGCGCCACCAAGTCGACGCCAGCAATTTCAAGGCCAACTACGCGTGCTGCTAATGCGACTTGCCGCGCTACTTCGGGGTGGACTTGGTCAGTGACGTCAAAGGCGACGTTGCCATTACTCTGAATAAATACCCGTTGGCCTTCTGCAGGAATGGCTTTTGCGCTGAGCTTTTGGCGCGTGAGTTCGAGCTCGACGGCAGAGTCAACGCGCACCGGATTTAAGGGGCACTCTTCCGCAGTGCCACGGCGCGGATCCGAATTAATCTGCAGGCTGATTAGTTCAGTCACGCTATGTTTGCCATCGCCGACGATCCAAACCGTTTCGCCTTTGGCTGCAGCAACGACCCGATTGCCAACCACGAGGAGGCGATGCTCATCGCCCAAAATATGGCGCTCAACTAATACAGCACTGCCTTCTTCCACTGCAACGGCGTAGGCTGCTTCCACTTCCTCTTGGGTGAAGAGATTAATAAAGACACCCCGGCCGTGGTTGCCGTCAATCGGCTTTACCACTACCGGCAAGCCGATGTCTTCTGCCGCATCCCACGCATCCAGTGCAGTCGCAACAATCCGGCCTTCGGGAGTGGGGAGTCCTGCGCTATTTAATAAACTTTTGGTGAGATCTTTATCGCGTGAAACACCCTCTGCGATTGCGCTGGTGCGATCGGTTTCTGCGGTCCAAATGCGACGTTGTTTTGCACCGTACCCCAGTTGCACGAGATTACCACTCGATAAGCGAATCCATGGAACGCCTTTTTCTTCAGCGGCGTAGACAATGCTCGCCGTGCTGGGCCCCAGTAAGAGGTCATCGCCCACATCACGCAACTGCTCAATCAATTGCTTTAATAAGATCGATGCATCCTGGGTATCTTGGGCTAGAGCCAAGTACAAGTCCCGCGCACATTCCAAGGCAGTTAAGGTTACTTTTTCGTTAATCGCGCTGACGATCACTTTGTAAACGCCCCGGCGATCACCATCGCGGGCTTTGCCAAAGCCGCCGGGAATGCCGGCCATGTTTTGCAGCTCAAGCGTGAGGTGTTCGAGAATGTGGGCAGGCCAAGTGCCTTCCTGAATCCGCTTTAAAAATCCACCGTGCTCACCATAGCTGCAGCGGTGCTCCACTAATGCGGGCATGCACGCCACCAGCCGCTCATAAAATCCAGGGATTAGGTTGGATGGATAGTCTTCCAGATCGCCAATGTCGACCCAAACCTCAATCACCGGGTGATAGGTCCACATATTGGGGCCACGGAGATGCTTGACGCTCAGAATCTCAATGGTTTTATCGAGTAATTGGGGCATAAAAACGAGGTCTTTTAACTTCGGGCTAGGTAGCGCTTCGCGGCATCGGGTAGGCGGAAAAAAGGGTCAGAAGTGAAAAGAATGACAGATTCATGCTTAAACGCTGGACCGGCTCCATAAGTTGACAGATTCAATAAATTGAAAAGACCTGCGCTCCACTATACTTTGACTACCCATGGAACCCGATTTTTCCGCACTTTCGCCGCCGCTTCCAGCGCAATGGCAAGATAGCTTGGCGGCCCAATCCCTCCCAGCATTACAGCCCTTGTCGCCCCGAGCCTGGATCGAACTCGATCTGGACGCAGAGCTACGTTTTAACAAATCCCTCCTACTGATCAATGGCGACTTTCTGGTGTGGGTCAATGGATCGCAGTGCCAATCGTGGCTAATTCATGCGGGACTTGACTTAAGTCACTCGGATCACGCCGGCGTGGGTTGCTTGCGTTTACAGCAGGGCGATACTTTGCTGGCAACATGGCATTACACCCTCGCCGTTAATCCCCAAGCGCTGCGATTGCAGGCTGCCTTTCAGAATGAGCAGCACGCATCGCAAACGGCTTTTAGTCTGCTGAGCGATGAAGATGCCTTGGACGATAAGCCGCCATCTACTTGGACACTGTTGAAGTTGTGGCGTTTTGCTAGGCCATACAAAAAAGAGTTGTTGCTCGGATTCATTTTGACCTTAGCATCAACGGGCGCAACCCTCGTGCCGCCCTACCTCACGATGCCGCTGATGGATAACATCTTGATTCCGTATGAGCGGGGTCAGCCCATCGATTTTGATCTGGCGCGCTTGTACTTGGGCGCACTGCTGGGAGCCGCTTTATTGGCGTGGGGCTTGGGCTGGTGGCGTACTTACCTCTTGGCTCTCGTGAGTGAACGCATTGGCGCAGATCTGCGCAATACCACGTTTGAGCACCTCTTAAAACTATCGCTGGAGTATTTTGGTGGTAAGCGCACGGGCGATTTGATCGCGCGCATCGGCACTGAAACCGATCGAATTTGTGTTTTTCTGTCGCTCTATCTGCTCGATTTTTTAACCGATCTGATTATGATTATTATGACCGCCGCTATTTTGGCGTCGATCGATCCGCTGCTCGCATTGGTAACGTTAGCGCCGCTTCCATTCATTGCATGGATGATTCATGTGGTGCGCGATAAATTGCGTTACGGCTTTGAAAAGATCGACCGCATTTGGGGGGAGGTCACCAATGTGTTGACCGATACCATTCCAGGCATTCGGGTAGTGAAAGCCTTTGCCCAAGAAAAGCGCGAACTGAAACGTTTTGTGGATTCCAATCGCCATAATTTGCAAATCAACGACCGCGTTAATCGCGTGTGGGGTTTGTTTACTCCCACCGTGACCTTATTAACCGAAGTGGGTCTGTTGGTGGTGTGGGCATTTGGCATTTGGCAGGTCGCCAATCGCAACGTCTCGGTTGGCGTGCTAATTGCCTTTTTGGCCTACATCGGCCGCTTTTATATTCGCCTGGACTCCATGAGCCGCATTGTTTCGCATACGCAAAAAGCCGCTGCTGGCGCTAAGCGAATTTTTGACATTTTGGATCACGTCTCCAGTGTGCCGGAGCCGGTCAATCCAGCGCCGCTCGGCCCGATTCAAGGAAAGATTGATTTACGTGGCGTTGGCTTTCGCTATGGCAATCGTGCGGTTACCAAAGGCATTGACTTGCACATTGCACCCGGCGAAATGATTGGCCTGGTGGGGCATAGTGGCTCCGGAAAAAGCACCTTGGTTAACTTAATTTGCCGCTTCTATGATGTGAGCGAGGGCACTATTGCATTGGATGGCCGTGATATTCGCAGTATTGGCATCGCCGATTACCGCAAGTGCATCGGCCTGGTATTGCAAGAGCCCTTCTTATTTTTTGGAACCATCGCCGATAACATTGCCTACGGCAAGCCCGATGCATCGCGTGAGGAGATTATTGAGGCGGCGAGGGCGGCACATGCACATGAGTTTATTTTGCGCCTGCCCTTGGGTTATGACTCGCTCGTGGGTGAGCGCGGCCAGTCCTTATCGGGCGGTGAGCGCCAACGCATTTCGATTGCACGCGCCTTATTGATTAACCCCAGCATTCTGATTTTGGATGAGGCCACTTCATCGGTTGACACCACAACCGAAAAAGAAATTCAGCGGGCCTTAGATAATTTGGTGAAGGGCCGCACGACGATTGCGATTGCGCACCGCCTCTCTACCTTACGCAAAGCCGATCGCTTAGTGGTGCTCGATAAGGGTGAGATTGTGGAGATTGGTTCGCACGATGAATTGATGGCCGCGCAAGGCGCCTATTACCAGTTGTATCAGGCACAAATTCGCCATGCTACGGAATTGGTGGAGGGCGGCGCCATTGGAGAGACACTTGAAAAAGCCTAGCTTGTGTCGTGATTCGCTCGGGCGCCTAATCTTCATCGATGAGGCTGGTACTGAGCACGTCGATGTCCATGCGGTTCGCGCTTTCCCGATTACCGCTCCGAGTGCTGGCATCTCGCTCATGGACTCGGCCGGTAAAGAACTGTTCTGGTTTACGTCCTTGGCAGCAATACCAGACGAGGATGGCGCGCTGCTAATGGAGGAGCTCGCTGCCCGTGAGTTCATGCCCGTAATTGAGCAAATCTGCAGCGTATCCACTTATGCCACCCCGAGTATTTGGCTAGTGCAGACGGATCGCGGCGAGACACGACTGCGCCTGAATGGCGAAGAAAATATCCGCCGCGTTGCCGGAAATACCTTGCTCATATCGGACGCCAATGGCGTGCAATATTTGGTGCGCGATTCAAGTCAATTGGATAAACAAAGCCGCAAGTTATTGGATCGTTTTTTGTAAACGGCTTTGCCCTCAATCCCTTGTTCTTGTGCAGCATGCTTTAAAATAAGAACCTCGCCGGAATAGCTCAGTTGGTAGAGCAGCGCATTCGTAATGCGAAGGTCGGAGGTTCGATTCCTCTTTCCGGCACCATATTCCAGCGCAATAATAAGTTACTACTACGGGTTTCTACTAGTACTTCTGGCGCCGATCGAGTAGATGGCGTAAGTTCCTAGCGGGTTTTTTTAATTTATTGATGGTAATCAAGACTTACCCGCATGAATTGTTTAAAAATCCTGTCTGTATTGTTGTAGATAAAAAAACCAGATTCATAATTGGTAAACCATTCTTCCGGAGGAGCATTCATGAACCATTCGATTAAACGCACCGCGCTGTCCACTGCCATTGCTTTTGGTATTGCTGGCTTTGCTGCTAGCCCCGCTTTGGCGTGGGAACCCACCAAACCCGTAGAACTCGTGATTCCAGCCGGCCCTGGCGGCGGCGCTGACCAGATGGCCCGCATGATTCAGGGCATCGTTAGCAAAAACAACCTGATGAAGCAGTCCATCATCCCCGTCAATAAAGCCGCTGGCGCAGGCGCAGAAGGCTTTTTATCCGTAAAAGAAGCGCGGGGCGACCCCCATAAGCTCGTGATTAGTTTATCGAACCTCTTTACCACCCCTTTAGCCACAGGCGTGCCTTTTTCCTATAAAGACATGACCCCCGTGGCGATGCTGGCCCTCGATCAGTTCGTTTTGTGGACCAATGCCGATAAGCCGTATAAAACCGCCAAAGAGTACATTGATGCTGCTAAAGCCGCGGGCCCCAATAAGTTCAAGATGGGTGGTACCGGTTCACGCCAAGAAGACCAGATCATTACCGTGG
>JBIJAC010000070.1:0-4363 GCA_044345935.1 Polynucleobacter sp.
GCCGCATCACTTACGGTGTTGATTTCAGTAGCCAGGGTCTGTTTACTTAACTTCTCCCCATGCGGATCTAAAACCAGTGGCAGGTGGCGGTATTGCGGCCTTGGGTAACCCAAAACCCCTTGCAGGTAAATTTGCCGCGCAGTATTGCTGAGTAAATCGGCGCCCCGCACAATGTGCGTAATGCCTTGTCTTGCATCATCAACCACCACTGCGAGTTGATACGCAAAAATCCCATCAGCCCTTTGCAGCACAAAATCCCCTACATCGGTATTGAGGCTTTGTTCTTGGAGTCCGAACTCGGCATCGGTAAAGCAAATCTGTTGATCGGGCTTGAGGGCAAGGCGCCAAGCCAATGCCGAACTGCTATTGGGAAACTGCGCTTGCCAAACATGGCCATGACGGCAGGTACCGGGGTAAACCTGTTCTTGGTTGCGGGCGCGTAGCTTGCCTTGGCTGCTCAGGACGCTAGTAATCTGCTGGCGCGAGCAGGTGCAGGGGTAAATCTGCCGATCGCTGTAAAGCGTTTCTAAGGCACTTTCGTAGGCTTTGAGCTGATGGGATTGCCAAGTCACTTCCTCGTCCCAGAAAAGCCCGCAGGCCTGTAACTGAGCCAAAATGTGCTGGTCCATGCCGGCAATGCAGCGCGGCGTATCCAAATCCTCGATGCGGACCAGCCAAGCACCTTGATTTGCGCGGGCATCCAGCCAGCTTCCTAGGGCACTGGCCAGGGAGCCGGCATGCAATGGCCCAGTCGGCGAGGGCGCAAAGCGCCCGCGGTAGCCGGGATGGGGTGGTTTTAAGCTGGACACAGCTAAAATCATCTCATGGCCGTACCCCGTTTTGTTCATCTGCGCGTTCATTCCGAGTTTTCAATTACGGATGGAGTGGTGCGCATTGATGATGCGGTTGCTGCAGCTAGCAGCGATGGCATGGGCGCCTTGGCCATGACTGACCTCAGCAACCTGTTTGGATTGGTAAAGTTTTACATGGCCGCCCGTGAAGGTGGGGTGAAGCCGATTGCGGGAGCCGATGTGTGGCTTTCGAATTTACAAGACCCTGATCAGCCCCACCGCTTGTTGCTATTGGTTCAAAACCATTCAGGCTACCTGAACTTATGCCAGTTACTTAGCCGGGCATCGCTGGATAACCAATCGCGCGGGCGTGCTGAAGTCGACCCTCGGTGGTTTAGTGAGCCGGCTGCAAAAAAAGAAGACCAGGCCGTCGGCCGCACCCTGTCCTACGGTTTGATTGCTCTATCGGGCGCGCATCTAGGCGATGTGGGTACCTCTTTATTGGCCGGTCAGGAAGAGCAGGCCAAGGCCGCTGCCGAGCGCTGGAAAGCACTCTTTCCGGGGTCTTACTTTATTGAAGTGCAGCGCGCTGGGCATCCGCAAGACGAACAACATCTGCAACTGGCTTGCCAGCTTGCCAGTACCTTGGCGATACCGGTAGTAGCAACCCATGCCGTGCAGTTTATGCACCGCGATGATTTCAATGCCCATGAAGCACGGGTATGTATCGCCGAGGGTGAATTGCTGGGCAATCCGCGCCGCCAGAAAAAATTCAATCCCGAGCAATACTTTTTAAGCCAGGCCGAGATGGAAAAGCGCTTTGCTGATTTACCGAGCGCACTTGCTAACTCCGTTGAGATTGCTAAACGCTGCAATCTCTCTTTGGTATTGGGTCAACCGCGTTTACCGGAGTTTCCGATTCCGGCCGGCATCTCACTTGGCGATTATTTGTTTAAGCAGGCCGAGGTCGGATTGGTTCGGCATATGGCGCGTAACTTTCCAGATCCAGATAAGCGCGCTGCAGAAGAGCCGCGCTACCGCGAGCGTTTAAGCTTTGAAGTGAAGACCATTGAGCAAATGGGATTCCCAGGTTATTTTTTGATCGTTGCCGACTTTATTAATTGGGCAAAGAATAATGGCGTACCCGTTGGTCCTGGCCGCGGTTCTGGTGCTGGCTCCCTAGTAGCCTATTCACTGGGCATTACGGATCTCGATCCCCTCAAATACAACTTGCTGTTTGAGCGTTTTTTAAATCCAGAGCGGGTATCGATGCCCGACTTTGATATCGACTTTTGCCAGCATGGGCGTGACCGCGTCATTCAGTACGTCAAAGACAAATACGGCAAAGATGCCGTTAGTCAAATTGCGACCTTTGGCACCATGGCAGCTAAAGCGGCGATTCGGGACGTGGGCCGCGTCTTGGAGCAGGGCTATGGTTTTGTCGATAGCATTGCAAAGCTCGTGCCATTTAAGCCTGGTCAACTGGTCACCATCGAGATGGCCAAAAAAGAAGAAAAGCAGTTGGCTGAGCGCGAGCGCAATGAAGACGAAGTGCGGCAACTGTTAGCACTGGCCCAGCAACTCGAGGGCATGACCCGTAACGTGGGTATGCATGCCGGCGGTGTTTTAATTGCTCCCGGAAAGTTAACGGATTTTTGTCCGCTGTATACGCAGGACTCCAAAGACCAAGACAGCAGCTCCGTGATTAGTCAGTTTGATAAGGACGACGTAGAAGCCATTGGTCTCGTGAAGTTTGACTTCTTAGGCTTGACTACACTCACCATCTTGGCTGCAGCCGAGCGTTGGATTAAAACATTGCATGCCGATCGTAAAGATTGGAGTATCGGCGACATCACCTTAGAAGATCCTGCTGCATTTGAGGTGCTGAAATCCGCCAATACCGTTGCGGTCTTTCAGTTGGAGAGCCGCGGCATGCAGGGCATGCTCCGCGATGCCAAGCCCGATCGCTTTGAGGACATCATTGCGCTCGTAGCGCTCTATCGTCCAGGCCCAATGGATCTGATTCCAGACTTTATTGCCCGTAAACACGGCCGCCAACAGGTCGAATACCCCGATCCCCGCATTGAGCCCGTTCTACGCGAAACCTACGGCATCATGGTCTACCAAGAGCAGGTGATGCAGATGGCCCAAATGATTGGCGGCTACTCACTGGGTGGCGCCGATTTATTGCGCCGCGCGATGGGTAAGAAAAAGCCTGAAGAGATGGCGCAGCACCGCAAGATTTTCAGTGAGGGCGCAAAAAAAGGCGGCATTACCGAATTCAAGGCCAATGAGATTTACGACTTGATGGAGCGCTTTGCGGGTTATGGATTTAATAAATCCCATGCCGCCGCTTACGCACTGCTCGCCTATCAAACAGCTTGGCTTAAAGCGCATTATCCTGCTGAATTCATGGCGGGTAACTTATCGCTCGCGATGGACGATACCGATAAGGTAAAAATTCTGTACGACGATTGCCTGCAAAATCGCTTACGGGTATTGCCGCCGGATATCAATACCGGTACTTATGAATTTACTCCGCTGCGCACGCAAGGGGCACCGGCAGATCAGCCCTTAACCAATATTCGCTATGGCCTGGGCGCAGTGCGCGGCACCGGTGAAGCGGCGATTGAGGCGATCGTGAAGGCGCGCGAAACCGGCGGACCCTTTACTGATCTGTTTGATTTCTGTGCGCGCGTCGATCGGCGCCAAGTCAATCGCCGGGCAATTGAGGCGCTGATGCGTGCTGGCGCGTTTGATAGTTTGTATGCGGCGGGATCCAATCAAAAAGGCAAGCCATACGACATTCGTTCTACCTTACTGGCTTCATTGGCGCGGGCGATTGAGGCTGCAGAACAAGCCGAGGCATCGATTCATCAGGTGAGTTTGTTTGAAACCGCGGGCGAAACCGACCGCCACTTGCCCGAGCTCGTGAGTGAACCACCTTGGCCTGAAAAGAAACGACTGCAAGAAGAAAAAACTGCCCTGGGCTTATGCCTTACAGGCCACTTGTTTGATGCGTACCGCAGTGAGGTAGCCCATTTTGTGCGCCAACCCTTAGTCAAGGTAACCGAAGGAAAAGACCAACTGCTGGCTGGCATTATTACTTCAGCACGGATGTTGACTGGGCAGCGAGGCCGAATGATGGTTGCTACGATCGATGACGGTACTGCGGCAATGGAAGTGATGCTCTACAGCGAAGTGTATGAGCCCAATCGATCATGGTTAAAAGAAGATGAGCTGCTTATTGCCAAAGTCAATGTCACGCCCGATAAGTTTTCGGGCGGCACGCGGATTGTGGCAGAGGCTGTGATGGATATCGCCGGCGCGCGTTTGCGCTTTGGCCGTAATGTGCATGTGCGGATGGATTCTGCGATCGATCTGAAGCTCTTCCGCAGCCAAATCAATCCGTATTTGATCAGCAATCGCCAGCAACAAGCAAAGCCTGGTATGCCGCCAAATATGGCACCGAGTTCATTGGATGGCATGAAGGGATTGCCGCTCACTGCCGTGGTCACTGCCAGTGGCAGCGCCTGCTTAGTGCAGTTTCCGGATGACTTGCGGCTGTATCC
>JBIJAC010000043.1:0-15643 GCA_044345935.1 Polynucleobacter sp.
CATCGAGCACAAGCCTGCTGAGTTTGAGCTCTTTGGGAGACTCAATGACAACCGCTGTGGAATGGATGGTGCTCATATGTAATATTTTATTTACTTTTCTTTATGTAAACTAATTTATACACAATTTTATGTTCTAACATCAGTATTTACCCTTAAATTACCGTCTAGCCAGCACGATTTGCGTATTAATTGGCATCTTGGTTGCCACGGTTTGAACCGATTTAAATCCGACTTTTTTCAGTAAATTACTGATTTCGTTGATTGTTCTTGGCCTTCCGCGGCCCATGGCTAACAAATAAAAGCCAAAATAGGCGTGGCCCATCGCCTCAGCGTCTGGGGCATCCGCCATGGGCTCTGCAATTAAGAGGGTTCCGCCGCTCGGAAGAGCTTTATATATAGAGGCAAGCAAGGTCAAAACGCGCTCATCATCGTGGTCAAAAATGACGCGAACGAGCGTAATCAAATCGGCGCCGGTAGGCAGTGCATCGGTAAAAAAATTACCGCCGTGGGTCTGAATTTCCCGTGTTGCTGGGTTTGATCCCAGTTGCTGTGCCGCTAATTGCGCCACTCCGGGCAAATCAAACAGCATTTTTTTAAGCTGTGGACTGCCCTCATGCACGCACTTTAAGAATGTTCCTTGACCTCCGCCAACATCGAGCATGCACTGATGCTTACTGAAGTTGTAGGCATCGACAATCTCATCGGCAACCAAGGGTAAGGATGCCGACATCAGCGCGGAGTATTCAGCTACGCTTTCTTGATTTTTGAGTGAAGCCTGATCTTCGTCCTTATCGGAAACGTAAGGCCAATACTTTCCTAAGTTGCGCTCACCCGTGGAGCCGGATAATAGAGCGAGCGGATCGCGCATATCGGCATAGAAAGCAGTGTGATGCTCTACCATCGCCGCGATGGCATCGTTACCAACCAAAGGAGAGCCCAGCGCACCTAAACCATAACGCTGTTCAGAGCGTCGCTCTAGCAAGCGAATTGCCACTGCCGCATCGACTAATGTTTGCAATCCCTTGATCGGAAAATGCGTTACGCGGCTCAGCTCTTCAAGATTCAGCGGACCATTTTTTAAAAGATTAAATACATTGAGTCGTACACACGCCAATAGGATTTGTGAATACACAAATCCAGACATCACGTCAAATAAATTACTGGCGCGGGAACGCGAGATGGAACGAAAAATCGGAAGGCTTGCAGCAAGGCGTTGAAATCGTTTCGTTGCAATCAACTGATCGCGCAGTATTAACACGCGATCCCACAAGCCATACTCTGGCTTCAATGGCAATTGCGTTTGCGATGCAACTGTTTCGTTTGCAACAGAGGGCATATTTGCCTTGGCTGATTCTATGCGGCCATACGACTAATACCAGCCGTAATCAAGCGAGCATCTTTTTCAAACCATGCGGCTGGTAGCAGGCGCTCGGCCTCATGAGCCACCAGCCTCTTGAGTGCGGCATCGCCTTTGCAATTCGGTATCGAGCCAATCGCTTTAGAAACGAGTTCATCAAAGTATTGAACTGCGCCACTGAGTCCAAGTTCACGTGCGGAACTGGGTCGATTGTGTTCCTCATCTTGCCCAGCAGGTTTACCTAACATTTGCGCATCGCCCAAGACATCGCGAATGTCATCGGCCACTTGGTATGCCTCACCGAGCCACTCACCTAGTGCGCGCCACGTATCGGCATCGGAGCCGGCTGCTTGCGCGCCACACGCTGTTGCTGCGGCAAACAATGCTCCTGTTTTTGCGCGTTGATAGTCGCCGAGGATGGCTTGTGGTTCGCATTCCCAAGCCTGACCTGCAATGATTCCGTGAGGGGCTCCAACGCCAGTTGAAATGGTTTTAATTAACGACGCAATGCGATTTGGAGAGTGACGTGCTGCCAATGCCACCACTTGATATGCCATCACAATTAATGCATCGCCAGACAGTACTGCTAAGCGTTCGCCATATTGGCGATGGACCGACGGCACACCCCGGCGCAACTCGGCATTATCAAAGCACGGTAAATCATCGTGAACCAGCGATGCGCAATGGAGCAACTCTATTGCAATCGCGGCTGCCATTGATAGCGCAGGATCATCATCACCGCAGGCATGCGCAACCGCCAAGGTCAGTTGTGGACGGATTCGCGCTCCCCCTGGAAATACAGCATGGCGCATTGCTGCGCTCAATAACTTGGGGCCAGTATCGGATTCATGCCGCGCCAATGCAGTCTCTAATGCGCGATTGATATGCTTCATTGGTGACATAAGGCACACTCCCGAGGGTGAATCGTCTAAATGCATCGACGATTTATGATGTAAATATTTAATTACTTGCTAATATGTAAAAAAATATAGACACTCTTATCCCTACTGTCAACCTATGAAACCCTTAAAGCCGTCATGAACGGACCTAAATTACCCGTATTTTGCCAAAATTGCCTAAAAATTAGGCAATTTTCCCTATTTCAGGTCAAACTAAGGTCATGACCCAGGCCTCCATCGACCGAATTCCGAAAAACTGGCCCCTGCGTGAGCTTAGTTGCTCGATTTCTGCTGGGCAGATGGAATGGCACGTGCAAATGGGGGGTTCTCGCCTCACCCCAGAGGGAGCGGCAAAGCCAATTGCCTTATTACTGCACGGCACCGGCTCCTCAGCCCACTCCTGGGCAGAATTACTGCCTATACTAGAAAAATCACATTGGGTGATTGCGCCTGACCTGCCAGGCCATGGTTTTACGATCAGTCACCAATCCGAACAGCTCTCTTTAACCCTGATCACGCACAAATTAGCGGAATTATTGCGTGCATTAGGAGTAGAAAAAATCGACAGCATTGTTGGTCACTCCGCCGGTGCTACCCTCGGATTGCAATACAGCCTCCTCTATCCAGCACCCAAAAGTATCCTTGGTCTCAATCCATCTCTAGTGAGTCTGCCGAGCTTCTACCATTCATTTTTGGCGCCACTGATCAATCCAATTGCGACCTCGTCTTTTGTTTCATCGATCATTGCGGATTTTTTACCGTTCACTTCGATGATTGATAAGTTACTGGACTCCACCAATTCCAAATTGAATAGCATTCAGCGCGAGCGCTACAAGCTGCTGTTCAAAGAGAAGAATCACATCAATGGCTCGCTTAATTTCATGGCGGCAACCGACATTCCGAACTTACTTGCGCATGCGAATGAAATCACTTCAGAGTTAACATTCTTGGTAGCCAATCAGGACAGTTGGGTACGAAAAGAAGAATTGCTTGCTGTGATCCATCGCTACTTTCCACGGTCTACCGTGATACAAAAAGACGGTGGCCATTTGTTTCACGAGGCAAATCCGGATACGGCTTTAGCGTTGATTCAATCGGTGCTCAATCCGGCACAACCCGTTTCCAATTAATTCACACCAAGGAAAGAAAAAACCATGGACTCAACTACGCTCTATGCCATTGCTGCAATTATTATTTTGGCTGGCTTGGGTCTCTTTATGAATGCCTTCATCAAAGGCAATAAAACCTTGAAGAAACTATCCTCCAAGAATAAGAAAAATACGCAGTGAGCACGGCAATATTGCCGCTCATTACTGCCGTGCTAAATAGGCGGCGCGTTGTGAAATGGCTTTACCTGAATTGATGTAAGGCAGTGGCAAATACTGCGCAGCCATTTCCTTGGCAAGCGCTTCTGCTAATGCTTGCGGCGCACTGGCGGTATCAATAAATAAGATGGCATGCCCCGCTGCACGTAACTGCCGCGCAGTATGCAAAGCATCCTGATGCGCACGCTCGCGGCCCCCAACCCCCTCTAATGTGACATTGGCTACGCCATCGGTCATCACCACAATCAAGGGCGTCATGCCTTTGCGGCGGATCGATAAAGCCATCTCATTCACCGCAGCAAAACCGGTTGCCAATGGGGTTCCGCCGCCACCAGGTAAGGCGGCTAAATTGCGCTTGGCTCGCACTAAGGATCGCGTCGGCGGCAACACTACGTCTGCGGTACGGCCACGCAAGGCAATCATTGCAACCTCATCGCGCCGAATGTAGCAATCCGCAAGCAATTGCTCCACCGCACCTTTAGCCTCAGCCAAGCGCTGAGTCGCTGAAGACCCCGATGCATCCACCAGAAAAATAGTTACCACGCCTTGACGCTGCTGGTACCGTTTAACGTGCAAATCATCTGCACGAATCTGAATGCGACTGCGTTGCTTATTCGAAGGAGACAGTGCGGCCTTGGACTCTGCTTGGCGCATGGTTTGCCAAGGAACGGCAGCGCGAATGGTTTTCAGTAAATCCAAGCGCTTCCCGCCCTTGGGCAGTCCACGCCATGACTCTGCTGGGCGCCCTGAATTCGCGTTCTTTTGCAATTGGCCAAATTGGCCTTTAGAGCCTTGTTTGCTGTTCGCGCGTCCCAATTCAGTATTCAGCTGGGCCAATGCATTTGCCGGAATACCAGCCTTGATGGCTTCAATCAGCAGCTCTTCCAAATCATCGGCGCTGGGCTGCTCCATATTTTCTTTTGGCTCATTTGCATCGGTATCGCCATCACCGTTTTGATTAGGCTCATCCTGGTCTTGCGGATCTTGCTCTGATTTACTTTGCTCTTCATTGGGCGGCTCTGCATCATCAGCAGACTCATCCAGCTCCTCCTCTTCTCGGCTACTGGGCATGCGGGTAGCGCGGTGACTCAATACCAAACGCGCTGCGTCGACTACCTCGTCTTCCGTAACGGCGTCTTGGTTTCGCAATGCCGCCAGGGCTTTCGCAGCTCGCACTGCAAAAAGACCAGCCCGGATGGAATCAACCCCAAATGCAGCGGCCGATTGCAATAAGGACTCAATAAAACTGGCGTCGCATTCAATCTCAAGCAGTCGATTTTTGGCTTCCGCAATAACTATTGGAGTGATTTCAAGGGAGTCGCTACAGTCATTCAGACTAAGGTGATCGAGGCGCACTTCAAACGCCATATGCTCTGCCAAGCGTGGGGGCATTGATTCATCTGGCGCTATGCCCTCATCAAACGCAATCATGCCAAATCGACACGGGGTAAGCTCAGCCAGGTTCTGTGGATGCCGCACTTCGCCGCGATCAACGACTTGCAGGATGTGCGCAATCGTATGCGGTGATATGCGCTCAGCCATGGGAAGCACAATAAAACCACCGTGGCTTTTTGCTAACAATCCCGTGCTGTATACCGGCTTACCGTATTGCAGCGTTGCCTCTAGATCGAGTCCGCCAAGCAGTTGCTCATCTTGTATCTGCAGGGGGATTTTTTGGAAATGCGCACCGGGGGCAATCTGCGTTTCTAGAAATGCAAACCATGCGTCCCGAATAGGGCCAAACTGACTCTTGACGCAAATACCGCCTAAGCCATGCGGATCAATTGCCAATAATGCTGCAGTCGTCTGTGCATCAAACCAAGCCGATTGACCGCGTTGTGTGGTCATGGCGCTTTAGAAAAAATCGGCCAATACGCGCTCGACTCGCGTTGTAGAGCTGCTGTCATCCAATGGATTGCGTCGCAAGCGGTGGCGCAGTGCCAGTGGCGCTAAGCGCTTTAGATGTTCAGCAGTTGCTTTACGAGCGCCATCAAAAGCAGCTAGCGCGCGCATACCGCGCATTAAGGTTAATTCACCGCGCAGACCATCGGTTCCCAGCTGAGCGCAAAGCTTGGTTGCTAGCGTCAACACATCATCGCCAACAGTGACCTTTGCTAAGCGCTTACGCGAGCTGAGAATTTTCTCTTTAAACTCCGTTTCGCTGTCCTCGTATTGCGCCAAAAATCCAACTGGGTCGCGCTCAAATGCATCGCGGCGCTTAATGATGTCAATGCGCTGCGCTAGGTCTTGCGGGGTTCTCACTTCAACCGATAGGCCAAATCGATCGAGCATTTGTGGGCGCAGCTCACCCTCTTCGGGGTTGCCGCTACCAATCAACACAAAGCGTGCAGGATGGCGAATACTTAAACCTTCGCGCTCAACCACGTTTTCTCCAGAAGCGGATACATCAATCAGTAAATCAACTAAGTGGTCTTCCAATAAATTCACTTCATCAATGTACAAATAGCCACGATTGGCCTTGGCTAGCAAACCGGGCTCAAATATCTTAATGCCTTGGGATAGGGCTTTTTCAATATCAAGCGCCCCTACAACCCGATCTTCCGTCGCGCCCAACGGCATATCCACTACAGGAACAGGCACCAAATCGGTCTTTAATTTGTCGCCGGCCGCCTTACGTGCCTCACAGGCAAAACAGAGGGTTGGGGCACTGGGATCACAGTGATAGGGGCAACCCGTAACCACTTTCATCGGCGGCAAGAGTGCTGCCAATGAACGAATCGTGGTTGACTTACCAGTGCCACGGTCACCAAAGATCAGTACCCCGCCAATACTGGGCTCAATGGTGGAGAGGGCAATTGCCAGCTTCATCTCATCTTGAGCAACGATTGCAGTAAACGGGAAATTAAGAGCCATCTCAATTCAATTTAAGTAATAGACCCTGAAAGCATACTACGAATGCAGGCCAGTCCTCTACTGAATCGGTATTAGGATCTCGTTACGCCGCATCCACGGAATACTCCACGGTGGGTTGTAACGCGCCAGGCGTGGATTGCCTAGTGCAATCTCATTTCTGGACTTAATCCATGCCATGAGTTCGGCCGTTTTTTCTTGCACTTTATCGTCACTGATAAATCCTGTAAACCGAATCACGGCTAGTTTTTGAGGTCCTATGGGTATTAATTTGACTTGGGGATTATTTGGCTTAGGTAGGGTATCCATGGTGTACTGCTTTGGCATCACAAACTGAATTAACCAGGTTTTTTGATCGCCCTTACCTTCGGCTATCACCGGCACGGTCATGGCAATCTTTTCAGGAGCTGGCTCAGCCGTAGTCAGCCCACCATCGCGTACTGAAATATTATTTCCAAAAATATAATTAGCAATTAACCGAAAACCAGCACTAGAGGCCTCACTCAGATCACCCGGCACTTCGACTTGCGCAACTATCATGGGTGGGTATTGGCGGATTTCAAATGGCTCTAACTGCACTACAACTCGGTAGCTGGGTTCTTCTGTTGCCATGGCGATTGGACTTTCAATAAAAGAAAAAGAAAAGACCATGCCGAGCAAAAGCCAAGTCCGAACTGTAAAACTTGATTTATCTAAAGTCATATAAGCGCTCTGGGTTGTTTACCAGTATCTGCTGTAATAGTGCAGGCTCTTGAATCCAATCACCCAGTAGATCACATAGATCAGCATCATTGGGCATAAACCCTTTGACCATAACGTGAGGCCAGTCCGTGCCCCAGACAATCTGCTGTGGATTCGCTTTAAGTAAGGCCTGCGCGAAAGCATTGACATCCGAATATGGCGGAGCAGCTTGCTCGGAAATACGATAGGCGCCAGTCAATTTAACCCAGGCCCGCCCCTCCCGCATCATCGCGCACAGATTCTGAAAGCCAGTATTAGCAATACCAAGGCTCGTTTTAACGTAACCAAAATGACCAATCACAATCTCCACTGGAAAATCATGAAAGTCTTTTTGCAACTGCGGAAAGGCATCCACGTGCATTAAGAATTCCAGATGCCAGCCAAAGGGTGCAATGCGCTGCGCCAGCGAACGGAGCATAGCCATTGGCAATTGCCCCGTTGCATCGGCCAAATCAACGATATTGCAGCGCAGTCCGCGAACACCTGCTTGATGCAAGGCTTCAATTTCAGCATCGGTAATGGTGCTGTCCACCACTGCAACGCCGCGCAATTTTTCTGGAAAAGCCTTGAGCGCTGCAAGCATGGCACGGTTATCGGTGCCATAAATACTGGGCTGTACCAACACAGCACGCTCAACCCCCAAGTGCGTTAACAGATTGAAGTAATCCGGTAGCAGCGCATCTGGCGGGGTATAAATGCGCTCGCTGAAATACGGATAGCTACTTTCAGGCCCACAAATATGGGCATGGCAATCCGTGGCCCCAACCGGCAAAAGCAGATCGGGTCTGCGCAAAACCCGATCTGGAGCCTGGCATAGTGGTGCCTTATTGAGGCTCAATACCGGCGTCTTTTGCAATCTTGGTGTATTTCGCGATTTCATTTCGAACAAACTGGGCGGTCTGCTCTAAATTCATTGGCTTGGATGTAATGCCTGCTTTCGCGTATGCAATCTTGATATCTACGTCCTGCAGCGCGCGATTAATGTCCTCGTTGATCTTGACCTTGATTTTCTCTGGCGTCGCAGATGGAGCCCAAACACCAAACCAAAGTCCAATATCAAAGTTTGGGTATCCCTGCTCTGCAATGGTTGGAATCTCGGATGCAACAGATGCTCGTGCAATGCTGGTTATACCTAGTGCACGTGCTTTGCCGCCGCGGACTTGCGCCATAGCTGTTTCAAATGGGGCCATGTAAAACGCCGTTCTGCCAGCAATGGTTTCTGTAATTGCTTCAGGGGATCCCTTATAAGGAACATGCAGCATCTTGATCCCCATGGTCTGATTAAAGTACTCCGCAGCCAAGTGCGTAGAGCTACCAATGCCTGCTGAAGCGTAAGGCAGGTCACCTGGCTTGGCCTTTGCCGCAGCCACCAGATCTTTGATCGTTTTATATGGGCTATCAGCACCGACAATTAATAAATAAGGTGTCGTGCCAAGAATATTCAGATCCGTCAGACTTTTTAAGTCATAGGGTAATTTTTTATAAATTGCTGGGTTAGCTGCATAGGAGGCAGACTGTACCAATAGGGTATAGCCATCCGGCGCCGCATTGACTACTACGCCTGTACCAACGAGGCCACCAGCACCTGGGCGGTTTTCAATAATTACCGGCTGCTTCCACAATTCAGCTAGACTTTTTGAAACCAACCTGCCGGCAATATCGGCCCCCGATCCAGGCGTTAGCGGAACAACCATCTTGACGGTCTTGGATGGGTATTTATCGACTGCTGGCTGCGCTTGGACACCGATGCCTGCACCCAATAAAGCTAAGCCAATGAGTCCAAGTTGCCATTTTTTATGCATCTGCTTGAATTGCTTCACAGTAAGTCTCCTTTTATCTTTATTGTGCTGCCATGAAATACTAAGCGAATTTATTGAACGGAGTCCAAAAAATGCCTTAAGGCTGAATTGAATTGGGCTGGCTTTTCAATATTGGATAAATGGGCTGCATCGTCGATGATATGCATACTCGAATGCTCAATTAAGCGATGCAACACTGTTGCTTGAGCAACGGTACACGCGGGATCCTGTTTGCCCAATAAGACCATGGTGGGCGCTGTAATCTTGAGCAACATCGTTGACTGGGCCATATCCCGAACCGCGCTAGCACACGCAATATATCCATCAACCGGTGTGTTCAAAATCATCGTACGGACCCGCTCAATTTTTGCTGGCTCACTGGCAACAAATCCATCCAAAAACCAGCGTTTGATAGTGCCATCGACTAGACCGCCTAAGCCCTGCCCCCGCGCAATTGCGAAACGCTCCTCCCACAACGAGCGCGGTGGCATCTCGCTGGCGGTGTCACACAAACTCAATGAGATAACCCGATCAGGAAAATGAGCGCCAACAAACTGGCAAATCATTCCGCCCATCGATAGGCCGACCAGATGGGCCTTGCTAATGTGCAACGCATCCATGAGACCCACTAGATCGTTCGCCAATAACTCGATGCTGTACGGACCAGGAGTCACTTGGGATTGACCGTGCCCACGCGTGTCATATCGCACTACGCGGTAGTGGGAAGTCAATGCAACAATCGTGTCATCCCACATTTCTAAGCTCGACATCAAGCTATTGCTCATGACTACGACTGGCGCAGTCTCAGGGCCGTCGATTTGATAAGCCATCGTGATGCCATTGGCATGAATTATTTTCTTCATAACACCCTTACAGTAAACAGATTAAACGTAAAAAATTGCAATGCATCTTTTGTTAGCATTAAGTCGCTAATTCTACTCAGAAGACGCCTAATTCACATACACTAGTGCCATGATTGCCGGTTTAGTACAAATCCTTTTCTTTCAGGGCTTAGGCGAGCTGATTTCCAAGTTTGTCTTTACTACCCTGCCAGGCCCTGTGATTGGGCTTGTCCTACTGTTGGCGTGGCTGATGCTGCGCGGCAAACTCGATCCATCCTTGGCTTTGGTAGCCGATGGCTTTAGTCAATACTTGGGCCTTCTATTTGTACCCGCTGCGGTTGGGGTGGTTCTGTTTCTGCCACAACTCAAAGAGCACGCTGGGGCGCTCATCACCGCATTGGTAGCGAGCGTTATCCTCACCATTGCTACGAGCGCCTTGATCCTCAAGCTGATGCACCGCGAGCCTAAAAACGATGCGTGAGTCTACATCCATTGTGGAGATCTGGGTCTACCTCTCCGGCAGCCCCTTAATTGCACTCTTCATCACATTGGCTGCCTATCAAATCGGTCTATGGCTCTATCAGCGCAGCGCCCAAAATCCAATCGCTAACCCGGTAGCCATCGCAGTGGTTTTGGTTTCAGTGATTATCGATTTACTGCAAATGCCGTATCGGACTTATTTTGAAGGTGCGCAATTTGTCCATTTTTTACTTGGCTCAGCGACGGTCTCGTTGGCTATTCCGATTTATCGCGGCATTCAGCATTTGCAAAGCCGCGCACTTCCGCTGATTATTTCCTTGGTCTGCGGCGGTCTTGTTTCCATTTTGAGTGCAGTCGGCATTGCAACTGCGCTGGGCGCAGATAAAACCTTGGTAGGCGGACTCTATTCGAAATCAGTTACTGCGCCTATCGCCATGGGTATCGCCGAACAAATTGGTATCTCACCCACACTGACCGCGGTGTTTGCGGTAGTGACTGGCATTCTGGGTGCAATCTTGGCGCGCTTCATCTTGGATGCACTGGGGATGAAATCGTGGTGGCAACGGGGCTTTGCCATTGGGGTTGCATCCCACGGCATTGGCGCCTCGCGAGCCTTTAGTGTGAGCCCCGAAGCAGGCGCCTATGCCAGTCTAGCGATGGGCATGCACGGTATCTTAGGCGCCATTGCGATACCGTGGATTTTTCACCTGATGAATCGTTAGGCTGAAATACCTCATCCCAAATGTGTTTTTAAAAATGCATAAGTACGCTGCCATGCTTCCTTGGTAGCTGCAGCATTGAATTGCAATGGTGGTAAATGCCGGGCATCCGCTTCTGGATTTGTGAAGGCATGCTTTGCGTCGTAGCGATAAAAGTCGTAAGAAACTTTCGCAGCTTTGAGATTGACTTCCAGTTGATCAACGCCAGCAATGGGAAAGAATTCATCATGCAAGGCCCAATGGCCCTGTAGTGGCTTCTGAATTTTGCTGGCATCAATGTATTCGAGTGGAGGGTAACCATACCAAACTACGCTTGCATCTAGTTCGGGTACATGGACCGCCGACAGGAGCGTTAGTGCGCCGCCCATGCAAAAGCCGGTGACGGCAACCTTGGGACTGCCGGTTTTCTTAAGGTGCTGCACTGCTCCTCGAATATCTTGCGAGGCAACGTCGCCGAAGTTCAAGTCACCCATCAAGTGCTCCGCCTCTTTAGCTTCTAAGGCCAGCTTGCCTCGATAGAGATCCGGCACTAAAGCGCGGTATCCGGCTGCAGCCAATTGATCGGCTACGGCCTTAATCTGATCATCAAGGCCCCACCATTCCTGAATCACGACTACCCCAGGCCTATTTGAGCCCTGCTCTGGTTCGGCAAGATACGCGTTAATGGATTGGCCATCGGGGCGTGTGTACTGAATCTGTGAATGCATGCCGGTGTACTCCTTAGCTAAGTGGGAATAGAATGAAAACGTACACATTAAATTACCACAATCAGGCGCAACCACCATGCTTGCCTCTCCCGATCAAAGCGTTTTACTCATCATCGACATGCAGTCCAAGCTCATGCCAGCGATTGAGGACCATGCGCACGTACTCAGTCAATGCATTCGGCTGGCGAAAATCGCCCAGCAGCTCGGCATACCCATTATTGGGACCGAAGAAAACCCAGACGGCCTTGGAGAAAACCATCCTGAATTAAAGGCCCTTTGCCAGATGACAGTGACTAAGTTTCATTTTGATGGCTGCAGCGATGGGCTCATTAGCCATATCCCTACTGATCGTAAGCAATTGGTATTGGTTGGGTGCGAGGCGCACGTTTGCCTTATGCAAACTGCCCTTGGGCTTCTTGAGCACGGTTTTGCAGTCTCGATTGTGGTGGACGCCATCGGCTCACGCCAATCCCTCGATAAGACCATGGCTACTCTGCGCCTCAAAGAATCCGGCGCCACACTCAAGACCGTTGAAATGCTTGCATTTGAGTGGCTCAAGACCTGCAAACACCCTGGCTTTAAAAATGCAATGGCCTTAATTAAGTAAGCAAAGATCCTTCATCAAGCAACCGATGTAAAAAGGCGCCCCAGATTTGATTTAAATCAAATCACGAAGGTTTTTTTGATCAAGAATATGGGCAATGTGAGTGCTAATCTTAATTAATACCGTTTTTTCAACAACAATCATCCCCAAGGAGAAAGTATGAAAATATTATTACCTGTAGACGGCTCAAAATCCGCCATGAATGCCTGCAAGTACGTCGCTAAGCTATCGGCTGACCTTAAAAGCAAGTGCAGCGTCACCTTGATCAATGTGCATGATGATATCGGCCTTAACCACGTAAAGCAATTTGTTGCTAAGAGTGTAGTTGATGATTATCTGCGTGAAGTCAGCGAGAAAGAGCTCAAGCCAGCACAAAAAGCATTGGATGCAGCTGGCGTCAAATACACGATGGTGATTAGGCGCGGCAATATTTCTGAAGAAATTCTTGCTTTAGCTAACAAAGAAAAAATGGATCTGATTGTGATGGGCTCGAAAGGCCGTAGCGGCTTTGTCGACATGATCATGGGCTCGATTGCACAAAAGATTGTTTCTGGTGCAAAGCAGCCGGTTGTCTTAATTAAATAACGCGCTTAATCGCGTGCCCATACTGGGTAGATAAAAGCCTCGCAGTTTGCGAGGCTTTTTCTATTTCTGTAACGAGAAAATAGGGTTTACGTTGTGCCGTAGTTCTTGGCGATAAAAAATACTTTATCTACATCAGTTTTCCAGACGACTCCATCACCAATTTGTCCAGTTTGACAAACCTCGACAATGCGATCCATCAAGCGATCTGCGACGTCATCACTACACACAATCTCAATCCGTACTTTCGCCGAATAATCAGTTAACTCTTCTTTTATCGATGATTTACCGGTGCTGCCTGGCGCGCTGCAACCCTCCACACGGGTGACCGTCATCCCTGGAAAGCCGGGGGTTTCCATCAAAGCACTGCGCAAGGCAGGTAATCGCCCAGGACGAAAGACGGCTTTAATTTCGATCATGCTTCAATCTCTTTTTCTTCAAATGAACGGTACAAGACCGGCAATACCAATAACGTAAGGGCAGTAGAGGTAATTAAACCTGAAATTACCACCACTGCCAAGGGCCGAGTCACCTCCGAGCCTGGGCCGCCCGAGAATAACATCGGCACCAAGGCCAGCATTGCCACGGATGCCGTCATCATCACCGGCCGGAAGCGATGCTCACACCCTTCGATCAAAGCGTCTTGCATCGAACGCCCCTCTTCCCGTAACTGCTTAATAAAGGAGATCAGCACCACGCCATTTAACACGGCAATGCCCCACAAATTGATAAAACCAACTGCTGCCGGTACCGATAAGTACTCACCACTGATGAGCAAGCCAAAAATACCGCCAATCGATGCAAACGGTAGAACCAAAATAATTAAACCAGCTAAGCGAATCGAATTAAACAACATGAATAGCAGGAAGAAAATTGCCGCAATCGTAATAGGGATGATGATCATCAAACGCGCCATCGCACGTTCCATGTTTTCAAACTGACCGCCCCATTGCAAGGTATAACCTTCAGGTAGCGACACTTTCTTGGCGATTTGCTCCTGCGCTTCTTTTACAAAGCCACCCAGGTCGCGGCCCTCAACGTTGACACCAATCACCAGTCGGCGCTTACCGCTCTCCCGCGAAATTTGTGCAGGACCGTCCATCAGGCTAATTTCAGCCAAGTCACGTAGCAATACTTGAGCGCCATTCGGTGAGTGCAAAATGATCCCAGAAATAGCCTCCACGTTGTCACGGTAAGGTGCGGGGTAGCGCAACATCAAGGGGAAACGGCGCTCACCCTCGTACACGATCGATGCTTGTTTGCCACCAATCGCGGTTTCAATCACCTCATTCACATCCGAAACATTAATGCCGTAGCGCGCAATCGCATCGCGATCAATCTTGATGTTGAGGTAGTTCTGACCAGATGCTTTCTCAATCCGTAAGTCAGTACTGCCTTTCATGTTATTTAACACTTGGCTGATTTGATCGCCCAGTTTTTTAAGCTCTCCTAGATCTTCACCAAAAATCTTAATAGCGACCTGCGAGCGCACCCCCGAGACCATCTCATCCACCCGCGCAGCGATCGGCTGGGAAATGGACAGCTCAACGCCAGGCAGGGTTTTCAGCTTCTCGCGAATTTGATTCGCAATCTCTTCCTGAGTTAAGTCCCGATCACCCAGTGGCTTTAAGGTCACAATCGGATCCGACTCAAAGGGTTGGCCTGGGTCAGCAGGCGACTCACCGCGCCCTAAACGTGACACCACCCGCTCAACGCCTGGCACGGTCATGATCCGCTTCATCGCCTCAAATTCGAGCTTAATGGACTCATCCAAGGAAATATTGGGCGACTTTGCAATCAAGGGCGTAATCGAGCCTTCTTGCATTACGGGAATGAAGGATTTGCCCAGCATCATAAATGCCACAAAACTAGTCAATAGCAAAATAATGGCGCGCTTTACGACCAACTTGGGATTATCTAAGCACCAATGCAGCCACTTGGTATAGGGCGTTCTGAGGGCCTTGACAATGCGGGTATCTTCCTCGCCGCCGCCTTTCAAAATATAGGAGCAGAGTACCGGTGATAGGGTAAAGGACAGAATCAAAGAAATCGCCAAAGCAATGGCGATCGTTATGGCCATCGGGGCAAACATCTTGCCTTCCATTC
Source organism: Polynucleobacter sp. (assembly GCA_044345935.1). GTDB lineage: Bacteria > Pseudomonadota > Gammaproteobacteria > Burkholderiales > Burkholderiaceae > Polynucleobacter. The sequence continues at coordinate 15,033 of JBIJAC010000043.1, forward strand.
CCTCTAAAGATAGCAATGGCATAAAAACCAAAATGATGATGCCAACACCGAATAGCACGGGCTTACCGACTTCCGTCGCTGCTTCTAAGATAATCCGGTTTTTTGATTCGCCTGACTTGAGGCGCGCGCCTAATTTTGCAAAGGTATTTTCAACCACCACCACCGAGCCATCGACCATAATGCCGACCGCAATCGCGAGGCCTCCAAGCGACATCAAGTTCGCTGATATGCCATAGCGATTCATGACCAAGAAAGTCAGTAGTGGCGTCAAAATCAAGGTTGCCACGACAATGATTGAAGAGCGCACATCCCCTAAAAACAAGAAGAGCAACACGATTACTAAGAGGATGCCCTCAATCAATACTTTGGCGACGTTAAACATCGCTGCATCAATCAGATCAGTCCGATCATAAAATGGAATGATCTGCAAACCATCGGGTAATAGTTTTGCTTCATTGATTTCGCGAACCTTTAACTTAATGCGGCTCACTACCTCACGCGCATTGCCTCCGCGAATCATTTGAATAATGCCAGCAACACTTTCGGTCGTTCCATTGAGAATGGCAGCGCCTTGCCTAACTTCACTGCCGATGGTTACATCCGCTACGTTA
>JBIJAC010000008.1:0-49701 GCA_044345935.1 Polynucleobacter sp.
ATCAATTTAGCGCACCAGCCATCACCAGGCGTACTGGTCGTACAGTGCGCACTACAGCATCAAGCAAATAAATGCCATTCTTGTTACGATCAGATTCATTTGATTCACCCCGTTTTTATTAAGGAAGCATGCATGTCGACCCACTTAGAACTTCTTAGCCCCGTTTCACTGGGTTCCTTGGCACTCAAGAATCGCCTCGTCATGGCACCGCTCACGCGCATGCGTGCCATTGATGGCGATGTGCCCAGTCCGCTAGCCAAGACTTACTACAGTCAGCGCGCGAGTGCGGGCCTGATCATCACTGAAGCAACGCAAATCTCACCTTTAGGCAAAGGCTATCCCGCCACACCGGGTATTTATTCAGAGGCGCAAACGCAGGCTTGGAAAGAGATTGTTGCAGCAGTTCATGCTAAGGGCGGTTTGATGGTGTCGCAACTCTGGCACGTTGGCCGCATTTCCCATTCCTCATTGCATGCAAACGAAGGATTGCCTGTTGCTCCTTCGGCAATCGCACCTGCTGGTAAAACGTATGGCGCCGATTGGCAATTGCACGATTATGAAACCCCCAAGGCCATTAGCGAAGCGGATATCAAACAGCTACTCGCTGATTTTCGTAATGCGGCGCTCAATGCAAAAAAAGCCGGGTTTGATGGCATCGAAGTTCATGCCGCTAATGGCTACTTGTTGGATCAATTCTTGCAAGATAAAACCAATCAACGCACCGATCAGTATGGCGGCTCGATTGAAAATCGCTCACGCTTATTAATCGAGGTATTAAAAACCGTCAGTGAGGTATTTTCATATGACCAGATTGGTGTTCGTTTATCACCCTATGGCAGTTTCAATGACATTGCCGATAGCGATCCATTAACGCTCTTTACGGCTGTCATTGATAAGCTTAATCCATTGGGGTTGGCGTATCTGCACATGATCGAACCAAGAGCTACGACCGCAGGTGGTAGCGACAAGGTTGATACGGCTGCGCCCAATGCATCGGCTCTCTTTCGTAAGGCGTTTCATGGCAAGTTCATCAGTGCCGGCGGGTACACCAAAGAGTCGGGCGAAGCAGCATTGGAAGCAGGCCTTGCTGATGCGATTGCCTATGGCCGCATTTACATCGCCAATCCCGATTTGGCGGAGCGCTTTGCGCAAAATGCAGCACTCAATCCATACGATCGCGCTAGCTTTTATGGCGGCGATGAAAAAGGCTATACCGATTACCCTAGTCTTTAAGTACAGTATTTAAGTAGAACAGGCTTAATCCGGATTAACTATGGGAATGCGCAAAAAAGGAGACCTACCCAGCAAAGACTGTGTTTGCTGTGGCAGACCCTTTAATTGGCGAAAAAAGTGGGAAAAGGTTTGGGATGAAGTGAAGTACTGCTCCGATCGCTGCCGACAAACAAAACAGACTGTCAAAAAACTGCCATCTTCGTGATATCGGTGGTTGGCAGTTTGCCTCTTTCGGGTTAGAGTAATTAATGATGCATTACTTCAATTACCTCAAAAAGGATCTGCAATGAACCAAAAAGACATTCAAGAGTGGCAGCATAAGAAAGCAAAAGAGCTGTTTACGCTCTCGCATAAATTGCTTGATACCGCGAAGCAACTGAGCGAGCATCATGCCAATGAGCTCAAGCACAATATGGATCATGCTTTGCGCTTTGCTAAAACAGCAGCCCAGAATGATCTTGAGAGTTTGAAACTCTTGCAGGAGGAGGCAACCCAAGCTGCTGCCGATCGCATGCATACGTATCATAAAAAAGTAAAGGGTATGTTGCGCGAGATGGGCGATGACGCCGCGGATGAGGCAGAAAAATATTTAGAGAAGGCGCGTGAATCCCTTTCTGGATGGCTTGAAGATGTTGAGAAAAAAATGCCTGCCGGCGGTGAGCATTTAGCCAAAGTAGCGCGCGACTTGTCACGTGCCGGCGAAAAGGCGTTTAAGGAAGGGCGTCGCGTTATCAATGAGGCAGCGGAAGCGGCTGAAAAAAATATCAGTGGCTTATCCAGTCGCAGCAGTGCTGGCAGCTCGAAGTCTTCTGCACCCAAAAAGGCGGCGACAAAAAAAGCACCAGCAAAACGAGCGGTGGCAAAAAAACCTGCTGCCAAAAAAGCTACTAAAAAGAAAGCATAGCTTTTCTAGTCTTTCTTTCTGATCTTTGATCGGCTATGCAATCATCGCCACCCTAAACTCGGGGTGGCGTTTTTCTTACAAGACCCAAAAGTGGTGAGTGCCATCCTTACCTAGTTGAGCAACTAAACCAAATTCCCAGTCTAGGTATGCTTGCATTGCCTCTGGACCAACATTAGTTCCTTCATAGGGGCGTTTATAGCGGTCGCGTGCAGGTGAAGCGAGGTGGGTTTCGCCTTTTTCCAGTGGGTGGCCAGCCTTGCTCCATGCCGCATTACCGCCTTGCAATACAGATACCGATTTACCAGAGTAGCCTTGCATTTCCGCAGCAGCAAAGACGGCGAGTTCTGGCGGCGTACTCGTAAGTACATAATGTGCTTTGCTTGGAATTGATTTCAACGCCTCGGCTAACTCGGAGCGAAGGGCAAACCATGCTCCCGGAATATGACCGCGAACATAGAAGGCATGGGTACTGAAATCAATCACCAGCATTTCTTTATTGGATGCTTGCAGCTGGGCTAGTGCGGCTACATCGATGTAGTCCACTTTTGGCAAAGAGGACACTGGATTTTTCCAAGTGCCGCGCTCACTTAAATCAGGAGCCTCTAGGCCATCCACTACATACACATCCCAAGCCATTTGGGCAAGCCACGATGCAGCCATGTCAGCCCGAACACCATTCGGATCAGCCAAAACAATCCGAGCGCCCCGCACGGGAGCAACCATTTCAGTCTCTTGTACTAGTTGTCCGCCCGGAACCGAACGAAAGCCGGGAAGGTGTCCTGCTTCATATTCCTCTGGGGTGCGGGTATCAAAAAAGTAACTGGTGCGCTCACTCTGCTGTTGCCACTCCTTCACATCACTTAACTGCGCGCGTTTGACTTTAGCCCGATCGGCGACGGAGCGCGCTCGCTGCGCTGCCTCTGCAGCGGTTTCAGGCTGAACATCGGCAAAGCGCCGGGTTTGACCGACATCTAAGGCTTGGCCTGCCAATTTCCAACCAATCGTGCCATTGCGCAAAGCATGTACTGGGTTTGGAATGCCCGCATTAATTAAGGATTGCGTTCCTAAAATACTGCGTGTTCTACCGGCGCAATTCACAATAATTTGAGTGTTTGGATTAGGCGCAATTTCTTTTACACGCAAAACGAGCTCTGCGCCAGGAACATTAATCCCAGTGGGGATGCTCATGGTGTTGTATTCATCAAAGCGGCGCACATCGAGCACCACCATGTCTTCATTGGCATCGATGCGCTGCTTGACCTCTTCCGCTGAGAAGGATGGCGTGTGGCGCTTGGATTCCACGAGCTCACCAAAGGACTTGCTAGGCACATTGACGTCCCGAAACAATTCGCCGCCCGCCGCATCCCATGCTCGAATACCACCTTCGAAGATCGAAACATCGCTGTATCCCAATGCAATCAGGCGCTGCGCAGCCAGCTCGGCAAAACCTTCGCCCTCATCGATGGTTACAACTGGCACATCACGCCGAGGGAGTTTTGCATAAGCGTCAAACTCGATTCGAGAGAGCGGGAAGTTTGCGGCAAACAGGGGGTGCTCTTCGGCATGAGGGCCTTCTTCGCGCACATCTAAGAATGCAATCTCGCGACGCTCTAGAAGAGCATTGCGTACGTAGTCGTAATTTTTAAATGAAATGGGTTGATTGCTCGTGGCCATATTTTTTTATCCTTTTAACTCATTTTAGCAATAGGGTAATTCTGGTTCTCAGCGGCCATCCACCTCAGTCGATTTAGCTAAGATGGCTTTATCCGTGGGATCATTTTTGACCAGTAGCCACATGGCAGCCATGACGATGACCATGCCGCCAATCTGCAGCAAGCTAACTGTTTCGGAGAGCACTAGCCAGCCCATAAAAATAGTAGCAATCGGCCCAACAATACCCGCTTGCGCCACTAAAGGTGAGCCAAGGCGATTAATAGCAACGACAATCATCGTCATTGGGATGACAGTGCAGATACTGGCATTAATCAAGCTCAGCCCATAAATTTCTGGAGCTTGGGTAAAAATGCTGCTTGGACTGTAAAACAAGATCTGGATGACGCTGCACACGGCTGAAGCAGTGCTGGCAAATACTACCAAGCGAACGCTGCCTATGCGCCGCACCATCTCGCCAGATCCAATCATATAGGCTGCATAGGCACAGGCGCTGGCAAAAACCAGGCCCATTCCCAGCCAAGCCTCACCGCCGAGGATAGCGACATCCTGAATAAATACTAGCGTGACTCCAAGGTAGCCCGTTATCAATGCAATCCACTGAATTAGGGAGATCCGTTTTTTGAAGACAAAAAAAGAAATCAATAAAACGAGCGTCGGAGTGAGGTACAAAATAATGCGCTCAAGTCCAACGGAAATATATTGCAGGCCCAAAAAATCGAGGTAACTGGATAAGAAGTAACCTAAAAATCCGAGGCCGCATACTTTAAGCGTATCCAGCGTCGATATCGGGCTCATTGGTTTGCTGCGCGCTTGCCAGTAGTACAGCGACCAAAAAAGGGGCAGGGCAAAAATCATGCGTAATGCCAGTAAGGTCTCGGGGTCTGTGCCATAGGAATAGGCCAGCTTAATTAAGATACCTTTACCAGAAAAAAGGATCGACCCCATTGCGGCCATGAGGATGCCGGTGAGATAAAGTCGCCGTTGTTCTGTGCTTGAAAAAAAAGACATGCCGCTTTTATAGCAGGTCGTTGAGTACCTGTCTTATTTCCAGGATCAGTTCGCTTGGGGTCATGCCAATCGGCCCACCCAATTGGGCGAGCAATCGATCGGCTGCCAGGGCATGCACCTCAACGCCAAGGCAAGCTGCCTCCCAGGGGGTGAGCTTCTTATCCATACCTTGGGCCACCAAGGAGGCAATCAGTCCGGTTAAAACGTCGCCCGTACCACCCACTGCCAAGCCCGGATTGCCGCGATTGCATACTCGCGTTGCCTCAGTGGGCGAACCAAGCAGGGTGTGCTGGCCTTTCAGAATCACAATGTGCTTGCTCCAGGCCACCAATGCGCTCAGACTGCCTGCGCGATTAGCTTGAATTTCTGCGCTGCTGCTTCGAAGTAAGCACGCCGCCTCACCCGGGTGTGGCGTCAAGATGCAGGGTAAGGCGCAACTCTGAAGAGCAGCACCTAAAGTATCATCTGCAGCAATTAAGTTGAGCGCATCCGCATCGAAGACGATTACGCCGAGCGAAGACACGGTTGCATAGTCTCTCAGAACTGCACCTAGCCATGCTTTGGCTAGCGGAGTAGAGCCCAGTCCAGGACCAATCGCAATCACATTGGGCTGGATACGTTGCAGATGCAGGGTGGGGTCATGTGCTAGATCACTTACGTGCGCACTCTCAATCATGAGCTCGGGTTGCCTTGCCAAGGCGTGCGCCGAATGGCTATCGAGCATACAGAGCAGGGTGTAACCCGCACCACTGTGCAGGGCTGATTTTGCAGTAAGCAAGAGGGCGCCAGCCATGCCAACGGATCCGCCAATGCATAGCACCTTGCCGGAGTGGGCTTTATTGGTATCGGGCAGGCGCTGTAATTTTTTGGCCAAGGGCAATGCGTTGAGTGGCTCAGCGGTAAGATTGTTTTGGCTCATGTGTAATGTCAGTGTATGCTGAAAGTATAGGCTGGTAAATACACAAACAGTCGATTTGGTACTGGGGATTAGAGCGATATGAGAATGCAGTTTTTAGGCGCTGCCGGTGAAGTCACCGGATCCAAAACCCTGCTGGAGATAAACATAGCCAACCGCAGTCGCCGTGTGATTGTTGACTATGGGATGTTTCAAGGCGGTCGCGAGGCGCTTGAAAAAAATCAAGCTACTTTACCCATCCTGCCATCCGAGCTCGATTGCGTCATATTGACCCATGCCCACATAGACCACAGCGGCTTATTACCTCGGTTATGCGCTAGCGGCTTTAAAGGCCCCATTTACTGTACTGGCGCTACCTTTGAACTCCTGAAGATTATGTTGCCCGACAGTGCGCATCTGCAACTGGCTGACAGTGAGCGTGCCGCCAAAAAAATCAAACAAGGGAAGTGGCGGGGCACCGCTCCCGAGCCCTTGTATAGCGCTAAGGAAGTGGAAATTGCCTTATCGCAGGTGCGTGTTGTGGAATACCACCAAGCTGTCGAATTGTTTTCAGGCTTGCGACTGAGTTTTTACAATGCGGGTCATATTCTTGGTTCGGCCATTGCTGTACTGGACATTCAAGAGACAGGAGAGGAGACCAAGCGCTGCGTTTTCTCTGGAGACCTGGGCATGCAGCGTCGCCCCCTCATGCCTGACCCTGAGGTCATCGAGTCGGCTGATATTGTGGTGGTGGAATCCACCTATGGCGATCGTTTGCATCGTACCATGGCCGATACCGAAGATGAGTTGGTTGGGGTCATTTGTAAAGTGATGGCAGAACACGGCAATATCGTGATGCCCGCGTTTGCAGTAGGGCGGACGCAGGAAGTGTTGTTTGTCTTAATTGATTTGGTGCGGCGCGGGCGACTACCCAATTTGCATGTTTGGGTTGATTCGCCGATGGCGACAGCTGCAACCCGATTGACCGAACATTTTTTTGCGCAGCTCGATCCAGAATCGCAATCGACGTTTGCCTGGCTCAAGGAAAATCCAGCCGCATTGCATTTGCGCTTTATTGCCGACGTTGAAGAATCCAAGGCCCTCAATCGGGTTAAAGGCGGTGCCATCATTATTTCTGCTAGCGGAATGTGCGACGCAGGACGTGTTTTGCATCATTTATTGTGGAACTTGCCCCGCGCTCAAAATGCGGTGGTGATTACAGGCTTTCAGGCGCAAGGCAGCTTAGGGCGCCGCTTGGTGGACGGCGTCGCTTCGATTCGGGTAATGCATCAAGAAGTCCCGGTTAGGGCGTCCATTCATACGATTGGCGGCCTGTCTGCCCATGCCGATCAGTCGGGTCTTTTGAAGTGGCTCAAGGGTTTTAAAAAAGCCCCCCAGAAAGTGTTTGTAACCCATGGTGAGGAGAAGTCCTCCCATGCCCTAGCGGCAGCGATTCAGCGCGAGTTGCATTGGACTCATGTCACCGTGCCGGCACTCAATCAGATTGAGGATTACTCGCTTTAATCTGACTACAATGGGTTTATTCCGACTGCATTGGATTGCTTATGGGCAATACGCTCCGCCGCACTACCCCAGTTAGCATTACTGACTTAGCAAAGCTTTCCGAGCCCAGCGCTTCTGCGCCAGGTTCGAGCCAGGCGCACGACTCTTACAAATTCGCATACGACGACGATGCGTTTTTATCCCGCCGCGAAACCCTAGGTATCCGTTTTGAACTTGAGCTATTAAAGCCCGATTTATTACTGCGCGAGATGGGCATTGAGAACACCGTCGTGGTTTTTGGTTCCACCCGCTTTTATAGTCCAGAGCGCGTCGCAGAAATGCTTGCTCAGGCAACAACACCAAGCGAAAAAAGTGCTGCTGAAAAAGCCCAAAAAGGTATTCATTTTTACGAGTCAGCCAGGCGCTTTGGCGGCCTCGTTGCGCAATACAATTTAAAGCAAGAGGCCAATCCCGATAAGCTAGTGATCTGTACCGGTGGTGGCCCCGGCATTATGGAGGCGGCCAATCGAGGCGCCTTTGAGATGGGCGACTTATCGATTGGTTTTAACATCAGCTTGCCCCGCGAACAAACACCCAATCCCTACTTAACCCCGGGCCTGAGCGTACGCTTTCATTACTTTGCCCTGCGCAAAATGCATTTCATGATTCGGGCACGCAGCATTGTGGTGTATCCAGGTGGCTTTGGTTCTTTGGATGAATTATTTGAAGTCGTTACGCTCATGCAAACGAATAAGGTAGAGCGCTTCCCCATTATTTTGGTGTGCAAGTCATTTTGGGATGAGGTATTGGGATTTCAAAAGCTAATTGACTATGGCGTGATCGATGCAGCCGACATGAAATTAATTCATTTTGTCGATAGTGCCCAAGAGGCTTGGGACTACATCGCACAGTGGTACGAACTCAATTGAGCGCCCCATGGGATGCGATTGTTGTTGGAGGGGGTGCAGCAGGGCTCTTTTGCGCCGGCATTGCTGGCCAGCTTGGCAAAAGAGTCTTGGTATTAGACCATGCTGCCGTGCTTGGCGAAAAGATTCGGATTAGCGGCGGCGGCCGCTGTAATTTCACCAATATCAATAGCACTCCAGCGCATTTCTTATCCTGTAATCCCCATTTTGTGAAGGGCGCTTTAGCACGCTATTCTTCCTCTGATTTTATTGGACTCGTAAAACGCTACCGCATACCGTACCATGAAAAACACCAGGGCCAACTCTTTTGCGACGACTCCGCGAAAGACATCATTGCCATGCTTTTTGCGGAATGTAAGCAGGGCAGCGTCACGATTCGTAATCCCGTATCCGTCGAGCAGATTCAGTCTGTCAATGCGGGCTGGGAGATTAAAACCAATCAGGGTACCGAGCGCGCCAAAGCCGTAGTGATGGCCACAGGCGGACTACCTGTGCCGGCGATTGGTGCGACGGACTACGCATTAGACATTGCCAAGCAGTTTGCCCTTCCGATTGCGCCCGTGCGTCCAGCCTTGGTCCCGCTGTCGTTTACATCGGATGAGTTTACGCACTTAAGTACGCTCGCTGGCCTCAGTGTGCCCGTACGCATTACCGCTGGCACCAAAGCACAGCGTTATGGACATGGCGATTTTTACGAAGATCTTTTGATTACCCATAAGGGCTTATCGGGTCCTGCGGTATTGCAAGTCAGCAGCTATTGGATCGAAGGGGAATCAATAGCGGTAAATTGGCTTGGTGCACATGATGTTAAAGACAAGCAGTTCAATTGCGATGCCTTATTCGATGATCTAGACAATCGCTTAAAGCAAACGGAAACGATTTTGGCGATGGTCTTGCCACAGCGTTTGGCAAAAGCATTTGCACAGCAGCAGTCGCTGCTCGGTCGCAAGTGGGCAGAGGTTGGTAAAAAAGATCGGCAAGCCCTTAAAGCAAGCTTACAGCAGTGGACGGTGAAGCCTGCTGGCACCTTGGGTTGGAAAAAAGCAGAGGTGATGCTGGGTGGCGTTGATACCAAGGCGCTGGATAGTCAAACGATGATGGCAAAAGCGCACCCGGGCCTTTACTTTATTGGCGAATGCGTTGATGTCACTGGCCACCTGGGTGGCCATAACTTCCAATGGGCCTGGGCTAGCGGCTTTGCCTGTGCCCAAGCTCTAGCGGCAGCTCAGGTCTAGCCGACCATTCGTGCCAAGAGCCGATGTAATTACGAACCTGCGCATACCCAGCCAAACGCAGTGCCCAATAGGTATTCGCTGAGCGGGCTCCGCGATGGCAGTAGGGCGCTAGTTCATCATCCTCTTGAATGCCACGACTGTGCAACAAAGCCCTGATAGCTTCTGCCGATTTAAAGCGCCCCTGCTCTAAAAATTCAGACCAATGAATCCATACTGCGCCAGGAACGTGGCCACGGCGCTCACAACAGGCGGTGTGATCCAGGCCATCATGCTCGGCTTCGTCGCGAACATCGATCACTACACACCGTGGGTGATTCAGTTCAGCGGTAATTTGATCGGCGGATATAAAGCCAGCGTCACTGAGTGTGATCTCAAATACCTGTGGCGTAGCGTGATGAGTTGCGGTACTCACTAGACCTCCGCACCGTTGCCAGGCATTGAAGCCGCCATGCAGTAAACGCACATTACGATGCCCGAGGTATTCCAGTAACCAGCATTCCCTTGCAACTCGCATACTAGTATCGTCGTCGTAAACCACAAGGGGCGTATTCAGGCTAATGCCCGCAGCACCATAGAGGTTTGCAATATTGGCAGCAAAAGCGTTCATGCCTTCGGGCTTAGTATTCGGCACAAAGTAATCGTAGGTAGAAACGGAAATGGCGCCCGGGATATGGCCTGCAGCATAGGCCTCCGGTGAGCGCGCATCGATAATCAATCGATCTTGATTTTCAAGATTGTTCAATAGACTCTCTGGCTCCATTAAAAAGGAGCTCATAGGATGATCAGAGTCAAAGGTATGGGTTTGGGAGTTCATGCCTCAGTGTACTGAGTTGAACAAAAAAAGGCCCTAAAAGGGCCTTTTGCTTCAATATCGGCTTAGTGCCGAATAGTTAATTCCGTCTTATTCTTGGCAAAAACTGGGGCTAGCCATGAATTGCGCTGCAAACTGGACGCCCATTACGCGTACATAGCGTTGCAGCATCTCCAGCGATGCAGGGTCAAGTAAGTTGCTGGCAGGGATGCCCGATGCCTTGGTTTCACGAATCAGCAGGGCTACTTGGGCCCATTTATGTAGTCTTTTACGCATATTTGTCTCCTATGAGGCAAATAACGCATTGACTTTTGATTAAGTTAACAAAAATTCTGATTTATTTTGAATTTTTCTGGAAATCCAGTATTTCATCGTAAATGCACCAATTTAGTGCGACTGGGATTATTTCCCCAAGGGCGATCAGCCTAGAGCATAGCCCGCCAGAGTGCAATAGTAGAATCAATTGGTGATCTGCGCAGCACGCCGATCCATTTTTAGATCCTTCATCCTTTAGGAGTTCACTTGAAGAAAATTGCCCTTATCGCACTCTGCTCTGCATTTGCAGCCACCAGTTTTGCCCAAGCCCCCGCTAAACCAGCGGCCCCATCTGTTTCGATGGTACCCGTTGCTGCAGAGGTGGTCGTCATGACGTCGACCGTTGACTCGGTTGATGTAAAAAAGCGCACCGTTACCTTAAAAGATGACAAAGGGAATATCGCAACCATGACGGTCGGTAAGGAGGTCAATAGCCTTGAAAAAGTCAAGAAAGGCGATTTGTTTGTAGTGGAGTATGCCCAAGCATTGGCAGTTGGATTAGCCATTGCGCCCAAAGATGCCAAGCCAGGCGTTAGCGTTACACGTACGGTTACCATCGCCGGTAAGGGTGCCAAGAAGCCATTTGAAGAAGTTACCGATGTCGTCATTGCTACTGCAAAGATTACAAGTATTGATGCCGCTAAGCGTACCGCTGTTTTGACACTGCCAAGTGGCGAAAAGCAAACCGTGAGGGTAGATCAAAAGGTATTGGGCCTTGAGAAATTCAAGGTAAATGACGATGTAGTTGTTGAGTTCATCGACGACATGGCGATTGGTTTTGTAGCGCCGCCAAAGAAGTAAACCTGAATACGCGCATCGCAGTGTGCGCAGCTTAAAAATAAAAGGCCCGCATTGCGGGCCTTTTTATATACTTACCTCTACATCATTTTGCGTTTGGGAAGAACAGCTGTTCGCCGCCCACCTTATACGAGGCAATCGCATCTTGACCCTCTTTGGAAACCAACCAGCTGACAAATGCTTGACCCTCTGCTTTTTTCACTTTGGGAAACTTCTCTGAACTAACCAGCATCACGCCATATTGGTTAAAGAGTTTGGGATCGCCTTGAACTAAAATGGCGAGATCGCCGCGATTTTTAAATGAAAGCCAGCTGCCTCGGTCTGCCAAGATATAGGCGTTCATACCTGATGCGGTATTCATAGCAGGACCCATGCCGGATCCGGTTTCTTTGTACCAAGGCAGGTTTGCGTTCACTTCAACCCCCGTGCCTTTCCAGTAACGCAGCTCAGCTGCATGGGTGCCACTCTTATCGCCGCGCGACACAAAGGCTGACTTGCTATCGGCAATTTTCTTGAGCGCTGCTTGAATGTCTTTTCCGCCTGCAATTTTGGCGGGATCTGATTTTGGCCCCAACAATACAAAGTCATTAAACATCACCTCTTGCCGCTTATCCGAAAACCCCTGCGAGACAAATAGCTCTTCCGCTGCTTTGTCATGGACAAAAACCACATCGGCATCGCCGCGGCGACCAATGTCCAGTGCTTGACCAGTGCCCACTGCAACTACTTTGACGGTAATGCCCGTTTTATTGGTGAACACTGGCAGAATATGGCCGAATAAACCGGACTGCTCAGTTGATGTGGTTGATGAAACTAGAATGCTTTTCTGGGCTTGCGATGCAGCCGGCCCACTTCCAATCAATAAACCAAAAGCCAATAGGGCAGTAGAGCCTAACTTTGAGTATTTCTTATAAAGCGACATGGAATCATCCTTTCAAAAGTAATTGGTATGATTCATGCTTCCATTGTATAAATCAATATGCAATTAATTACATATGAGCCGATATGAATATTGCAATTAAGCCTGTCCTCATGCTGGAGTCAGGAGGCAAAAGTCAGTCTTCCACTGATTTATCCTCCATCGCCATCCTCTTGCGCGAGGTCCAGCGCGGGAAAACCATTCAATCGGCAGCAGAGGCGCTCGATGTCTCGTATCGGACTTTATGGAATCAACTGAAGGTGGCAGAAAAGGCCTTAGGTACTCCCTTACTACTCAGCACCAAAGGTCACGGCTCGAAGCTTAGCCCCGCAGCGGAATCATTTTTGAACTCCGTCGCTGAAATGGAGCACCGCTTTGATCGCGTCAGTCAAGAGGAAGTGCGGCGCCTATCGGGCGAGCTCTCATCATTGATTAATCCTCGGCCAGTGCGCTGGGTTTTTTGCAGCAGCAGCGATCCATTAATTGAGCAGGCAATCGATGGACTCACTCATATTGATTATCAAACCATGGGATCAGGTCAAGCGCTCGAGCGACTACTCAGTGGCGATGCCGATATTGCTGGATTTCATTTGCCTGATCAGGACAGCTTGGTGCAGGTGCAGGCCCATTTAAAGAGCGCAGGGATGATGGCCTATCCGCTGATGCGACGTACGCAAGGACTGATGGTGGCGACAGGCAATCCCTTGCGAATAAAAAAACTGGCGGATTTAGCCAGGCCTGAGGTGCGTTTTATCAATCGGCAAAAGGGGGCGGGAACGCGCTTACTCCTCGATACCTTGATGGAAAAGGAAGGCATTCATAGCGATCGGATTCGGGGATATCGCCACGAAGAGTTTACGCATACCGCGGTGGCTACTGCCATCGTGGCTGGCACGGCTGACGCAGCACTAGGCCTCAAGTACATCGCAGCGCAATTTCGTTTGGGTTTTGTTCCGCTCGAAGAAGAGACGTTCTACTTGGCGATGTCTACTAAAGTTCATGCGAGCAAACCGATCCAAAAATTCATTCAATCGGTACAGGCTTTGGCAGCAAAGCAGGTGGGTTATCGCGCTACAACTACCCGATCCCGAAAGTAGCTAAAATCAAAGGACTGAAACGAGCAGACCGTCAAGGAGCATCACCGTGAATCCATCTACCCCCGCTAGCCAAGTGAAGGTGTTGGCATTTGATGTCTTTGGTACGGTGGTAGATTGGCATGGATCGATTGTGCGCGAAGTAAGTAGCTTAGGACTGTCGGTTGACCCGGTTGATTTTGCCAGCGCGTGGCGTAACGGCTATCGCCCAGCCATGGCGCGCGTTCGTTCAGGCGAGCTGCCGTGGACGCGCATCGATGATCTGCATCGTATTATCTTGGATCAGGTATTACTGGATTTTGGAATAAGCTCGCTGAGTGAGGAGCAAAAGCGTGACCTCAATTTAGTCTGGCATCGTCTTGCTGCGTGGCCCGATAGCGTTTCTGGCTTAACTCGCCTCAAGCGCCAATTTACGATCGTGACCTTGTCGAATGGAAACTTGGGTTTATTAGCCGATATGGCGAAAAATGCCGGCTTGCCTTGGGATTTGATTTTATCGGCCGAAGTATTTCGGCACTACAAGCCCGATCCAGAAACCTACCTCGGTGTTGGCCAAACGTTTGATCTGGCTCCAGAGCAAACCATGCTGGTTGCGTCGCATAAAGATGATCTGGCGGCGGCCCATGCACTCGGCCTAAAAACCGCTTTTATAGAACGCCCAGCTGAATTTGGTCCTAAAAAAGCCAATCCGGATTTACCGCGAGAGAGTTGGACAAGCTTTCATGCAACGGATTTCAATCATTTAGCCGATCAGCTCGGCGCCTAATTGACTTAAGCCGCGCAAAGCTCAATACAATCAAGCCATGGATTTTACAAATACGATTGGCACGATTGCTGCAGTGCTAACGACCATCGCCTTTTTGCCTCAAGCATGGCGCTCTTGGCGTACCCGTAATTTAGCGGGCGTGTCTTTGGCGATGTATGGCTTTTTCACGCTCGGTGTTTTTCTGTGGCTGATCTACGGCATCCTGTTAAGTCAGTGGCCTATTATTATTGCGAATGCCATTACCTTCGTTTTGTCTTGCGGTATTCTCTTTTTAAAAATTCGGCATCGTGATGTGCCGCAGCACCCGCATCGGTAGATGCAGTAAAGAAAGGTTGTTTATGAGCACCCAGTATGTGATTGAGCCAGTTGCTTTGCCATCCTTGCCTGTGGCAGGCGATGCGCGCCGCTTTGCAGTTAACCGCATTTATTGCGTTGGCCGTAACTATGCTGACCATGCCCGCGAAATGGGCCATGATCCAGATCGTGAGCCGCCATTCTTTTTTATGAAGCCGGCTAGTGCGATTGTGACTGACGGAGCTAATATGCAATACCCCAGCCTATCAAATGACGTGCACCACGAAATTGAGATGGTGGTTGCGATTGGCAAGGGCGGCGCTAATATCCCTGCAGA
This sequence comes from Polynucleobacter sp., assembly GCA_044345935.1. Taxonomy (GTDB): domain Bacteria; phylum Pseudomonadota; class Gammaproteobacteria; order Burkholderiales; family Burkholderiaceae; genus Polynucleobacter. The sequence continues at coordinate 14,713 of JBIJAC010000008.1, forward strand.
TAAAGCCTTGGAGCACGTGTATGGGTACGGCGTTGGGCTTGATATGACTCGGCGCGATTTGCAGGGCGAAGCAAAAAAAATGGGACGGCCTTGGGATACCGGCAAAGCATTTGACCAATCTGCCCCATGCTCTGCCTTAGTGCCGGTAGCAGAGTGCGGTCATCCATCGCAGGGGAGTATTCGATTGATGGTCAATGGCGAAGTGCGTCAAGAGGGCGACCTCAATCAGTTGATTTGGAATGTGCCCGATACGATTGCCTACCTCTCAACACTGTTTACGCTGCAAGCCGGTGATTTAATCTTTTCAGGAACGCCAGCGGGTGTCGGTCCGATTAAAAAAGGCGACGTACTGGAGGGTGAGGTAGTTGGCTTGCCTGTGCTCAAGACACAGATTGTTTAAAGCAAGCTGTCTTTGGCAGCGTATTGCTTGAGCGTATCTAAATCAATCTTCTCAAGGGTTTTGATATTGGTACTCTCAAGCTGAACCATCGGAGCGCACTGCGCATCGAGTGCCTCTTTCCAGCGATTGAGGCATAGGCACCATTGGTCGCCTGGCACTAAGCCTGGAAATTGCCACTCAGGTCTAGGGGTCATTAAATCGTTACCTCGCTCTAGACTGAAGACCAAAAACTCTTTTGTCATGATGGCGCAAACCAGATGACTTCCCAGGTCCTGCTCATCGGTTTTGCAACAGCCATCCCGAAAAAATCCGGTGAGGGGCTCAAATGAGCAAGGGACGATCGGCTCGCCCAGGACATTCAGTGCGATGTCATGGTTAGGGTCATATCGGTATTGATCTGCTGCCATAGGCTGAAATCCGCTTTATAAACTTAGCTATCTCTATTTATACGCTATTTCCCTTATGCAATGAACCATTTTGATGGTGTGGTCGTGCGCTAAAATGAAGCCATGTATATGTTTCTTCCTTTTTTGACGGCATTGCTTGCTACCGTGTGCATTTGGTACGAGCGACGCGTCCTCGCTTTGACCTTGACCGGAATTACTCTACTCATATTGCTGGCATGGTTTCAGTTTCATGCAACCACCCATTTAAAGATAAGCCTTTAATGCGAGCCAATTCGTTTTCATTTGCGGGTCTGGGTAATTTATTAGCCTTGTTTGCCGTTAATGGCTCATTGAGCTACGCTTTTGTTGATCAATTGTATTTTGGTGAATTGCCGTGTCCGCTATGCCTATTGCAGCGCGTTGCCTATGTATTGATTGGCATTGCACTGGTACTGAATATTCGCTTTGGAGCGCACAGCGCGCATTATGGCTGGGGCATTTTGGGCGCAGTAGCTGGCATGGCAGTATCCTTGCGGCAAATTTTGCTGCACATACTGCCGGGGGATGCTGGTTTTGGAAATACCTTCTTAGAACTCCATTTTTATACCTGGGCTTTTCTTGGTTTCTTTTGCCTCATTGCGGCGCAAGCGATCCTAATGATGCTGCCTAGCGGTGGTGTCCGCAATCACGGTTGGTTTGCGAAAGCACTGGTGATTTGGTTCATCTTGCTGGTACTGGCGAACGTCATCTCAACACTGCTCGAATGCGGCATTGGCCCCTGTGCTGATGATCCAGTCACGTACGATGGATTACAGTGGCTGCGTCAACGCTTTGGGGTTTAGCATGCAGGTGGGCCGAATGCGTGCGGCATTATTTCAAAAACGAGCGCTACTATTTCCATTACTGTTTCTGACGGCCAGTGTGCTTGCGCAACCCAATCCCGTTAAAAGTAGTGCTTGGCCAAGGCAAGCCATTCGCATTGTGGTGACCTTTCCGGCCGGAGGTGCTCCGGATATTTTGGCGCGTGTCTTGGCGGAAAGTTGGCAGCCTGCCTTAAACGTCCCGGTATTGATCGAAAATCGTCCTGGGGTGGGCGGCAATATTGGCGCAGACGTAGTGGCTAAAAGTAGTCCAGATGGATATACCTTGCTGATTGGTACGGTCGGAATTCATGCAATTAATGGCGCTCTGTATACCAAGATGCCGTTTGATCCGGTTGCTGATTTCACGCCCATCAGTTTTTTAGCCAGTACGCCCAATGTGCTGGTGGTCAATAAGCAGCTCGGCGTCACTTCCTTGCGTGAGTTAATCGCTCTCGCTAAATCAAAACCCAATCAACTGACGTTTGGATCTTCGGGAATCGGTACGTCTCTGCACATGTCGGGTGAACTCTTTAATGAAATGGCAGGAGTGCAGATACGCCACATCCCCTACAAGGGGCGAGCCCAATCGTTACCTGATTTATTAGGCGGTCGCATTTCTATGCTGTTTGATAATTTATCGTCGGCACTCCCATTGATTCAGCAGCAGGAGATTATTGCCCTGGGCGTCACCACCTTAAAACGCTCGCCCGCCGCACTCGAGATACCGACACTGGCAGAGCAGGGCTTGCCTAATTTTGAGGCGGTCTCTTGGTTCTCCTTAATGGCTCCGGCAGGCTTACCCAAGGAGATACAACAGCAGCTTAATCGCTTGACGATCGAGGCTTTATCAAAGCCGGATGTGAAGCAAAAGCTCTTGATGAGTGGTTTAGAGCCCAATCCAGGCAGCCCGCGCGAGCTCAGTAAGCTTATTTTGGACGAATCGAATAAATGGTCAAAGCTGATTAAAAAAGCGGGCATTACGATTGATTAGGGCTTTGAAAGACGTAATACCGTATTAGCCTGTCATCTTCTGCCGACATACTGCGTTAATACACTAGAGATGCTAAATTGAATGATGCTCTGATGCGTTTTAATCTGTGCTTTTTGCCGTAACTACTGGGAATATGCGATGACTACATTAGCAAGCACTTCCGAATTACAGAAGCCAAGCTCTAGAACCTTGTCTTGGGGCGTTCTAACCCTGTGCTTCGCCCTCACTTTGCTAATGCTGCCCACGCATGTCACTGCAGGCAATTGGAATGTCGCGGTAGGCGTTTCGGGTGGCAACGGCTATCGCCCAATTGCGTATGGTCCCGGTTATGGAGCACCCTATGGCCCAGGATTTAGACGAGGCTACTGGAATGGCGGCCCCTACGGATACGGTGGCTGGGGAGGTGGTTGGAATGCAGCGTGGGGCACTGGGTGGGGATATCCTGCTTATCCAGCCGGCTATCCATATGCGTTTAGCCCACCTCCTGCGGTGTATGTGCAGCCGGTTCTGGTAGAGCCAATAGTTTTGGCAGCACAAGCCCAACCCCCAGTCTGGTATTTTTGCGCATCCGCCGCGCAGTATTTTCCGAATGTAGGAGGGTGTCCTGAAGGTTGGCAGATTCAGTCTGCAGTGCCTCCAGCGCAGACGCAAAGCCAACAAAAACCGTCCAATCCTGCTCGTACTAATTAGTTACTATTCCTAGCGTTTTATTTGAAAGACTTACTATGACCCGTTTTCTTATTCCACTTGCCCTCATACTGACCTTAGCAGCTTGCGCCTCTGCGCCAACGGGACCTACTGTTACGGTGATGCCAAGAGAAGGCAAGCCATTTGATGTCTTCCAAAAAGAAGACCAAGAGTGCAGGGTATTTGCTGCGAAAGCGGTAGAAGACACTTCCAACGCCGCACTCAAGCAAGGCGCTACCAGCGCATTGATTGGTGCTGCAGTTGGTGCAGCCGCTGGAGCAGTGATTCAAGGGGGAAGCAGCCAGAACATTGGAACGGGCGCGGGCATTGGTCTCTTGGGTGGTTCTGCAATGGGCGCCATGGGCGCATCCAATAAAGAAGACCAAGCACAAACCCAGTACAACATTGCCTATCAGCAGTGCATGTATGCCAAAGGCAATCAAGTTCCGAGTTTTAGGCCGCTGCGTTAAGCGCTTGCTTTGTTATTGGGGGATTGCGTATCCAAAGGAGCGCAATATCGACTGTGCTTTGGGTGATTGCATAAACTGATAGAGCGCAATTGCATCGCGCGGTGCATTTTTCATTAGAACCATGCGCTGCTGGATTGGCTCATACAGTGCCGGATTTAAAACCAGATGCTGCGTTTCTTTTGCGATCCCTGGTGCTAGTGCTAAGGATAAGGCGGTAAAGCCAATATCGGCGGCACCCGATGCCACGTACATGGTTGCAATGCTAATGTTGTCGCCATAAACCAGCTTGTCTTTGGCTAAATCCCATAGCCCTTCAGCTTTCAGGTAATCGACCGCTGCTTTGCCATAGGGCGCTAATTCTGGTTTTGCAATGGCAATCTTATTGGCTTGCTTGAGTGCCTTGATGAGTTCTGCTTTGCTGTTGCCAGGCGTGATGCCATTTGATTTTTTGCTGAGCAAGGCAATTTTGCCGATGGCATAGACTTTACCTTCATCGACCGTCATCTTCCGTTTAACGAGTTCTAGCGGGTAGCTTTCGTCAGCCGAGATAAAGAGCGAGAATGGCGCGCCATTCAAAATTTGGGCAGTGATATTGCCGGATGATCCGTATACCACCCGAAAGTCAGCCTTATTGCCTACTTTGAATTCATTCTGAATGGCAAGGAAGGCATCCTTCATATTGGCTGCAACCGCTATGGTGCTTACTTGGGCGTGGGCCGCAGTAAAGAATGTGATAAACAACAGGCTTAGGATGGATTTGATAATTGCCATTCAGTCATCATAATCGAATCCCCATAGCGAAAAAAATGGCCCTAAATTGTCACAATCCCTTGAAATCACTACTAAATCGTCATACGATGATTCGATAGCAGTTCACTCAATCTGATGAATCTGGAGGGAATCCAAATGAGCAACACAAAGACCATAAAAAAATTAACTAAACAGCTCGACAAGCTCGAGGCAAGCAAAGCAAGCATAAGTAAAAAACTGGAAAAAGCCCGCGCTTCTAAAGCGGCCGGCGACCTCAAAAAAGCAGCCATCAAGCAAAAAAAGGCGGCCAAAAAGGCCGCCAGTAAGAAGGTAGCCGTCAAAAAAACCGTTGCGAAGAAAGCGCCTGCAAAAAGAGCCCCTGCCAAAAAAGCAGCAGCGAAAAGACCTGCAGCAAAAAAAGTAGCAGCAAAAAGGCCATCAGCTAAAAAAGTGGCCGTGAAAGCAAGTCCTCCAGTAAATACTCCACCATCAGGCAATATCGGCGCTTGATGGCCAAGAATACAGTTCAGGATTTTGATTCGAGTAACTACGAACAAGAACTACGAGCCTTACAGATTGAGCTCGTCAAGTTACAAAAAAGCCTTATTGCAAACGGTGATCAGATTCTGGTTGTTCTGGAAGGCCGCGATACAGCCGGCAAGGACGGCACGATTAAGGCGATTACCGAGCACTTGAGTCCACGCGAGACTCGGGTGGTTGCGCTTGGCAAGCCATCCGATGTGGAGATTGATCAGTGGTATTTTCAGCGCTACATCGCCCAGTTACCCAAGCGAGGTGAAGTCGTTCTGTTTAACCGGAGCTGGTACAACCGGGCTGGCGTTGAGATGGTAATGGGGTTTTGCAGTAAAGCGCAATACGCTACCTTTTTATCGACAGTGAATTCGCTCGAATCAATCTTGATTCAGTCAGGCATTACCGTGCTGAAGTACTACTTGGATATTTCGAAGGAAGAACAGAAGCTGCGCCTTGCGTCCCGTGAAAATGATCCGTTAAAGCAGTGGAAAATCAGCCCAATTGATCAGCAGGCCCAGAAAAAATGGAATGCATACGGCACCTACCGCAATGCCATGCTACTCAAGACCAGCACTGTAGAAGCGCCTTGGACTATCGTACGCGCCAACAACAAAAAACAAGCACACCTCAATTTAATCCGGGATCTCTTGTCGCGTGTTAACTATGCTGGTAAAGATAAGAAGATCACAGTACCAGATCAAGGCATCGCGTTTCGATGGAATGGCCAGATTAGTGCTTTGGAAAAATAGAATGAGGGCACGCCCCTCGTTCGGAGCAAATCGTGTTCTAGACTAATACTGGCGGATGCGTTTTTTGAAAGCGGACTGCGGTACGTTTGAAGAGATATAACAGAAATACAGCAGCAACCCCAAGACTAATGCTATTGGCAGCCCAAAAGCCGCTCGCACCTTGCAATGCCAATGGGATATTGCCGGTGATATTAAATCCCAGCATATAGCCGCCACCTAGCCCGACACCCCAAAGCGAGACCGCATAAATCAGCATTGGCCAAAACGCAATCCGGTAGGCGCGCAGAATAAATGCGGCACTGACTTGTAAGGCATCAAATATTTGATAGAAGGCGATAAACAAAAAGAGCGGAATGGCAAATTGCTTTACTTCCTCCGGGGGGTCGTAGAGGTGGAGTAATTCCGTTCTAAAAAACCAGGCAGCAAGCCCAATGACTGCACAGGCAGTAGTTGTGAAAAAGACCGAAGACCAACCAATTTGCTCGGCCCTCGCTTGTTTATTGGCACCTATCGATTGCGATACTAAAGTCATGGTTGCAATCGATAGAGATAAAGGGACCATGTAGATGACGGTACCAATATTGGCAACAATTTGGTGTCCAGCTAAGGCTTCTGTGCCAAGGCGGGCAATAAAGAGCGACATAAAGGTAAATGAAGTTACTTCGATCAGGTAACTAAATCCAATCGGCATACCCAGTCTAAGGATGACGCCGATGCGATGAAAGTCCGGTTTGCTAAAGCGAGTAAATAGAGCAAATGGCCTATAGAAGCGACCTGCGAGCACAATCCACAAGGTAACGAGTAACCAGAGCCAATTAATAATGACCGTTGCTACTGCGCAGCCAGGGCCTCCCATACCTTCAATACCAAAAGCGCCATAAATAAATAAATAGTTCAGCGGGAACTTAGCAGCCAAGCCCAGCAATTGCACCACCGTAATGATGGTTGGCCTAGATACGGCATTGTGCAGCGCGATCAGCACCCGCATCGCCATGCTGGCAGGTAGCCCCAGTACCAAGATGTGCATGTAGAGACTGGCTTTTGCATGGATCTCCGGACTCACTTGCGAAATGTCTAAGATCAAATCGGCATTCCAGAGAACCAGTGCGCCGATTAGGCTGAGCAGAACTGAAAGCCAAATGGCTTGACGTACTTCCTCGCCGATCTCATCGTAGCGCTTGGCGCCAAACAGTTGACCGGCAATTGGCGCTAGGGCAGATACAACACCAGTAAGGCCAACGTACACGCTAATGAAAATCGCGGAGGCCATGGCCAATGCCGCTAAATCATCTGCGGAATAACGCGCCGTCATCGCCGTATCGAGGACGCCAAAGGCAATCACAGCCAGCTGACCCACCAGCAGTGGGCCTGCTAACTTAAGCAATGCTGGAATGTCCTCGCGTAAACGAGAGAGCCTTAGAAGCATGGGAAATGGTGAATCAGCGACAAGAGGCCGACTGTAATGTTTATGTTCTTCAAGAGGCTATTTTACTGTGCCACTGGCAAAGATGCCGCTAGCAATTGTTAGTCCATACTGGGAGGGACGTCAAAGATAGTTAAATGATGAAAAAAGTAGACGGGCTTAATAAATACAGTTACATTGCCTGCAAAATGTTTTTCAGGCATATCGAATGGAAAAGACAAAAAAGTTAATTAGATTAAGTCTCCGAGAGGATGCCGCTGTCACCAAATCCGCTATATCTGATGCGGATGCCAGGCCATTAACGAATGGGCAATGGAACAAAGTGAAGCAGGCTTTAACTCGCGGTCGGACCCAGATTTTGAGAAAGAGCCCTAAAGACTAAATGTTGCATGTATTCATGGTCCTTCAAGGGGTTAAACAAATACAAGCTTGTGGCCTATTCCGGAGTCACGCGGTAAAGCCTCAAGCGCTCAGCACGGTCAGCAGCACGCCGGTCTTCCCACAGCAAGGTAATCGTTTTTTGATTGAGCCTCGCATAGGCCTTTGCTTCCAATTGGCTGTGGGTTAACACATAAGGGCAGCTGGCATCATCCCGCAAGGGGAGCTTTGTAAAGTAGTTAAATGAAGCAAGCTGCGCAGGGCCAAGATTGCTCGTATCAATGCAGCGTACATTCTTGGGGGCTGCCTGCACTAAGCGTTCGGCTACAAAGCGATAGGTTTTTGCGTAATTGATGGTGGGTAACCAAAGGGTCATCAAAAGCACCCACATCAATACTGTGCCAGATGCCGAAATAATCAAACAGCGCCAGATTACTTTAGGCGCGCGCGAAGTGCGCCAGCGAATGACTGCAACCCAAAGGCCAGTAATGCCAATGGCGACCACAAAGGCAGTCAGGCTAAATTGGGCCTCGTAGCCCGGTATGAATCGCGCTACGTTGGCTGCGGTGCTGGCTGGAAAGCCCGTTATCTTTGCGAGCCAAATCACCCAAATGGCTAAACCAATGAGGGTGAAGCTCAGCATGGCGAGCCAATCAATAAAGCTAATGAGATTGCGCTTCAGAATCGGCAAGCTAAAAATAGCCAGAATGGCCATCGGCGGAATTAAGACGATCAAATCATGTTCGTTGGCATCAATGCGGAGCAGTACATAGATGATTCCGCTGAGTATCAGGCCCAGCGGAATGCATAAATGCGGCGCGCGCCACGACCCAGCACTTTTTTCGCGAGCCCAATGCACGATTGCCACAAGCGCAAGTGGCCATACTGGCCAGGCGTAGAGCCAGAAGTTCACACCTAAGAAACCGATTGATTCAGCGGAAGGGCTGCTCTGCATCGGCGGCACATTGAGCCAGGCATCCAATGCATTGGCCCGCTGCAATTCATTTACATCGAATAGGACCCATAGCAAAGGCCAGAGCGCAAAGCCGATGAGACCCAAGACGACTGAGGTGAGCGACCACCGAAAGCGCAATCGCGCATTGCTGACAAAAACAGCAATTGCTGTAGTTAATACGACGAGGGCGGTGAGGTACAAATTACTGGAGAGTGCTAACACCATAATCCCCAGGCCAGTCCATGCGCCACCTTGCCAGGGTTTGTCGAGTCCGCGCACCGTACCATACAGCACAAAACTGATGCCCATCAATTGGGCCATCATGGGGGTGGTTTCGTGGGCACGCTGCGCCAAGCCAACGCATGCCAAGAAAATAAGCAGAGCGCCATCTGCCAAGGTCATGCCATAGGCTTTGGATTGGGGTTGACCGCCTACGGCAAGTGCCATGGGTTGCACTTCACGCCGGCGTCCCAATAGATAGGTCGCATACCAAATGGCAATGGCAGCTGCAAAAAAACACATTGCGGAATACAGTCGGCTGGCGTTGGCTAAACCAATGAGCGGCCCAAACCATTCCATGAGCAAGCCACCGAGCCAGTATGGCAGTGGGGCGCCTAAGGCCGCTTCGCGCCCAGCCAAGTGAGGGACAAGCCAATCCTGCAGATTGCCTTGGTATGCTGTGAGCATGCCACCAAAGCCAATCGCATCCTCGGTCTTCCAAGGATCACGTTGGAATAAACCAGCCAAGCCATAGATTACGGTGAGCGCAAAAATAACCGTGCGCGGAATCGATGTAGTGGCGGCAGCGGTGAGTTTAACCATGTGAATGGTGCGAGTGGCGTGAGTGAACTTGCATTCGGGCGATAAAAATTTCAGCTAAGAAAAAAGGCAGCACAGGCTGCCTTTTGGGGATTGCGGGAGAAGCAAAGCTTACCCCCACGAACTCATTACGCTTTCTTGACAGCTGCTTTTTTGGCTGCTGGTTTTTCAGCGGCTTTGGTTTCAGCAGCAGCTGCTTTTTTCTCAGCCGTTTTAGCAACGCCATCGCCAGTTGCCTTCGCAACGGCTTTGCTGCCGAACTTCTGACGGAATTTCTCAACTCTGCCAGCCGTATCCATAATCTTCTGGGTACCAGTGTAGAAAGGATGGGACTCGGATGAGGTCTCAATTTTGGAAAGGGGATACTCTTTGCCATCTTCCCATTTCACAGTTTCTTTGGTGTTGATGGTGGAGCGGGTCTTAAAGCTGAAGTTGTTCGATACATCGACAAAAACAACTTCGCGGTAATCGGGGTGAATGCCAGGTTTCATAAGTGTCCTTAATGCAGGTAGCCGTTTCAGTTCCAGTAAGAGAAGTGAAATACTTGCCCAGGTAAAAGTAAAAGCAACGGTAAATCAAAAAAATGCCACACCCAAGGTGTCGCAAAAGCGAAATTATGCCATGAAATCAATAAGAAAGGCTAGATTTGTCATCCATCTAGCCTAGGCTTCCTAGCCTCCGCGGCGCATCAGATCGAAGAATTCCCCATTATTTTTGGTCGATTTGAGCTTATCCACAATAAAGTTCATCGCCTCAATGTCATCCATATCGGCCAATAGCTTGCGTAAAACCCAGATTTTTTGGAGATTTTCTGGCTTGACCAGCAATTCTTCACGGCGGGTACCGGATTTATTGAGGTTAATCGCTGGATAGACCCGGCGCTCGGCCAAGCGGCGCTCGAGGTGCACTTCCATATTGCCGGTGCCCTTAAATTCTTCATAAATCAGGTCATCCATACGGCTGCCGGTTTCAATCAAGGCAGTAGCCAAAATCGTTAAGGAGCCGCCTTCTTCAATATTGCGCGCAGCACCGAAGAAGCGCTTCGGGCGCTGCAAGGCATTGGCATCGACACCGCCCGACAATACCTTGCCAGACGATGGCACGACGGTGTTGTAAGCGCGCGCAAGGCGGGTAATCGAGTCGAGCAAAATAATGACGTCTTTTTTCATTTCCACCAAGCGCTTGGCTTTTTCAATCACCATCTCGGCTACTTGAACGTGGCGCACTGCTGGCTCATCAAAGGTAGAGGCAACCACTTCACCGCGAACCGAGCGCTGCATTTCGGTAACCTCTTCAGGGCGCTCATCCACGAGTAACACGATCAAAATGGCATCGGGGAAATTGCTGGAGATGGCATGGGCAATGTGCTGCATCATGACTGTCTTACCTGACTTGGGTGAAGACACGATTAAGCCACGCTGACCAAAGCCAATCGGCGAGATCATATCGATAATGCGACCGGTTAAATTCTCTTCGGCTTTAATGTCACGCTCTAAATGAATGGTGCGATTAGGGTGAAGGGGCGTCAAGTTCTCGAACATGATGCGGTTCTTCAGAGCCTCTGGCGCTAAGCCATTGATCTTGTCGACCTTGACCAGTGCAAAGTAACGCTCACCGTCCTTTGGTGTACGAACTTCACCTTCAACGCTATCGCCAGTATGCAGATTAAAGCGACGAATTTGGGCTGGCGAGATGTAAATGTCATCGGGCGAGGCCATGTACGAGGCTTCAGGGGAGCGTAAAAAGCCAAAACCATCGGGCAATACTTCCAGTACGCCGTCGCCGAACACCGATTCACCGGTCTTAGCCCGCTTTTTCAAAATCGCAAACATCAATTCTTGTTTGCGCATCCGCTGGGTATTTTCAATTTCGAGGCTAGCAGCCATCTCGAGCAGGGCGGATACGTGGAGTACTTTTAATTCAGTTAATTGCATTGTGTTTAGTGATCTAAGTGGGTAAGTGGGAGAAGGCGTTACTGCTACAAAGGCAGTGGGCCGAAAGTGAAAGGAATTATTACTTTTAGGGGAGATCTAAATAAGGTGGGTGCGCCAAAAAATCAGCTTGGAATCAATCAGGGTAATAAATCAGAAAACAAAGAAGGGGGGGGGGATGTAGAACCAGAAATGGGGAAGCACTGAATAGTGCGTTTAGGGGATATTACACCAAAAACGGCATTTGGCAAGCGTAGGAGTCAAAAAATGCGTTTTGCCCAAAACAGGCTAAAAGCAAAGACAGGCTCGAGTGGTGAGCCTGTCTTGCGAGATACTTTAAATATTGCCGTCAATGAAGGCGGCTAATTGGGATTTGGAGAGCGCGCCTACTTTTTGAGCGGCTACTGCACCCCCTTTAAAGAGGATCAGCGTCGGAATGCCGCGAATATTAAACTGGGCTGGAACCCCTTGGTTCTCGTCCACATTCATTTTGGCGATTTGGATTTTGTCGCCGTACTCAGTCGACAACTCCTCCAAAATAGGGCCAATCATTTTGCAAGGACCGCACCACTCCGCCCAAAAATCAAGCAAAACAGGCTTATCGGATTTCAGAACATCTTGCTCGAATGAAGCGTCACTGACGTATTTAATGCCGGCACCCATGAAAAATTCCTTATTTATTAGTATGACGAAGCTTATATTAGCAATAAGCCAGCTTTCCTGCCTAAAACAACAGATTACCGCATAAATCCGATTGCCCATGAAAACCCCCGCTGCCTTTCCGAACATTCCTTTGCGTGATACGCCAGGGTATGGGCAGCCGCTGGCGTGGTCGCTTAGTCCGGACCAGAAAGCGTTAGAAACCCTGTCTGGCGGTATATGGAATGTGGCCAAGCAAACGGGTCAGCGGCCACTGGTTGTCTTGAGTACGGCCGGACCCTTAATGGCCTTGCGTAGCAGTTTGGAGCGCCATCGCCCCGCAGAAATTAACCCCCAGATTGCCTTTTTGCCAGAGGTGATGAGTCTGCAGGATTGGCTGGGATCTGCCCCGCAAAGCTGGGCATTTCCAAAAGCCAAAACACCCCTCGAGCGTTGGTTGGCGGTGTATGCCGCACTCCAAGCGCACCCCAAACTGCGTGCCTGGTTTAAGGCAGAGAGTGAAGCTGGCGCGTGGGGTTTGGCGCAAGCCATTATTGCCGCCTGCGACACCTTATCGAGCGCCGTTCTATCCCAGTCAGCACTCGCACTCGAACCCCAAGAGGGCGCGTCATCGGGTGATGCATGGCTATCATCATTAGAGCAATTGCTGGATAACGCCATTGAACAAGCTTATCCAATGCTTGCCCGCAAAGTGGTCGACCGAGAGGCAGAGGTATTGCTGCTCTTTTGGCGTTACCTCAGTGATGCGGGTAACCCAGTTGTTCGTAAGCATCTTGCACTCGCAGCACACCTTCGGGCTGCAAAACAGGCGCAGTCTGCAAGGCCGTTTGTGTGGGTGCAAACCGCGGATGGACTAGCGAGCGAGCGCACTGTGATGCAGCGCTTTATGGGTGCGTATGCAGCCCAAGCGCCGGTGATGGATATCGGGCTCAACTGGAGCGATGTGGGATTGTGGCCCGAAGCATTACCGGCAGGAGAGGCTGAAGCAAGCCAAGCAAGCCAAGCAAAACAAGACGCGATCCACAATGCCAAAACTTCGTACCGGGGTCAGTGGCGCTTGCTGTCGGCCAATCGATTTGAAGAGTTGGCATGGATGGCCGCCAAAAGCGTCGAGCAGCACATCATCGCCGGTAAGAAAAACATCGCACTGGTTGCTCAAGACCGTTTAGCAGCCCGCCGGACGCGCGCACTCTTGGCACGCTTTGGTCCGGCGCTCGCGATTCGAGATGAAACGGGCTGGAAGTTATCGACGACACGCGCTGCAGCAGCGCTGCACAGTTGGCTCTCCCTCATCCGCTCACCCAAAGAAGGACCTAGCGCCGCGGATCTCTTGGAGTTTTTACAAAACCCATTTGTCGATATCCCGACTATCTTAGGAAAAGACCCTCTAGTCTGCAACGGCTTGATTGCCGAACTGGAAGATCGCCTGATCGCCAGTCAAGCCTATTGCGGATGGGAATCGTTTTACATAGCAATGGAAGGGGTGCGTTACGGCAATGTGTTTCGTCAAGCGCCCGCCAATCCATTGCTATTGGAACTACTTCAACTCGTGCGTGGCCGCGCCGTTCAGTGGCGCAGTAAAACCGTGGATGTAAGCCAGGCTTATCAGCAGTTGCAAGGCGACATCACTGCGTTTGGTATGGCAAGGACCTTGGCTGCAGACTCTGCTGGCAAACAATTGCTGGATGTACTCTTGACCTTAGAGATGCCATTGCAGGAAAGCAGGACTAAGCCAATCCAACTGCGACTCAGCGAATGGATCAGCCTCTTGAGCTCGGCAATTGAAGAGGCTTCGTATCAAGAGGGCAGTAAGCAGGCACAGGCCAATCTCAGTATCTTGCCCTTAAGTTCTACGCGCCTTCGGGAATTCGATGCTGTGATTGTGGTTGGCTGCGATGAAAATCAGTTACCGGCATTTTCAGAGCCGCCCTTGTTTTTTTCGGAGGTACTCAATCGATTGCTGTACGGATCAACAATTGAACATGAATTCAAACAACAAGCACGCGATCTCTCGCAGTTATTGGTGAGTTGCCCCGCAGTGGATCTGCTTTGGCAAAGTAAAAGCAGCAATGGCGAGCCCATTCGTGCTGCTGCATGGATTCAGCGTTTGCAAATGGCCTTGCCAGATTGGAAACTGGAAAGCCAAGATACCTCGCCCGGAAGCGTAAAGCGCGCAGGCACCAGCGAGCGCATGGACGGTGCTAGTGCAACGCCCAATGCGGAATTGCCACTGCCTTTGTCGATGAGCCCCAGTGCGTATCGCACCTTGCGTGATTGCCCCTATCGTTACTATGTCCGCAGCTTGCTGGGTTTACGTAAGCAGCATGGCTTTGATGAAGGCATCGATGCATCTCTAGCTGGGCAAACCATCCATTCGGTATTGCATCAATTCTTTCGCGCACTCAAAACCCAAGAAGAAACCAATTTAGCAACGATTGCCCACGGTAGTTCTACACGGCGTGCATGGATGCTGCAGCATTTAAACCAGACATCCGAACGTATTTTTGCCCGGTTTATAGCGGGTGATGAGCGCGTGCTTGGGGTACTGCGCGATTGGCAGAAACAAATTCCGAGCTTTATTGAGTGGCAACTGCAACGCGAGGCCGAAGGCTGGCATTACCTTGACGGCGAAATCCACGTTGGTTTTGATTTACCCTTCACAACCGAGGATGGGGAGCTGCGTATGATGCGCATCGAAGGGTATGTTGACCGCATCGATACAAACAATAAATCAGCAAGCGCAGCAGTCCTAGACTATAAGCACCAGACGATTAAAAAAGTGCGCGATCGCGCCGCTAGCGTTTTAGATGATCCGCAGTTATTAATTTACGCACGCGCAGTGACAGATGCCGGCTCCCATTTGCCAATGCAAGGGCGATCGGTTACGCAAGCCGAGTGGGTTGCGCTAAAAACCGAATTAAAAAATGGCAACGGTAGTGCAGAGCGCTCGGCTGCCGTTGCCGACTTAGCCGATACGGCCAAGCAATCCATGGCGCAAATCACCGAAGATGTCGAGCTATTGTGGGCACGTAAAACCCTCAATGCATTTGCACCCGATAGCGTGTGCCGTTATTGTGAGTCGCGCGGTATTTGTCGAAAGGGGATGTGGTGAGCCCCATGCAATCCAATCAGCAACGCGCATGCGATCCAGCACGCTCCGTGATGGTGTCTGCCTGCGCTGGCAGTGGCAAGACCTGGTTATTGGTAGCACGTTTGGTACGCATCTTATTGGCCGGGGCCAAGCCTAATCAAATCCTGGCGCTGACGTTTACGCGCAAGGCGGCGCAAGAGATGCGCGAGCGCTTGTATGGTCTCTTAGAGCAATTTGCCCGATGCGATGAGGCGACCTTACTTGCCGCTCTGCGTGAACGTGGCCTGAGTGATGCAGAGGCGCAAGCCGCCATACCGCATGCCCGCGCTTTATATGAAACGATCCTAGCCAGCCCGCAAGCCATTGTGATTGATACCTTCCATGGCTGGTTTGGCAAGCTCTTGGGCGCCGCCCCGGTATCGATTGGCATTCAGCCGGGCTTTAGTTTGCGTGAAGATAGCAAGCGCCTGCAGGAAGAATGTTTAGCCGATTGGTGGAGTCAAGTGCCCGAGGAGCTTAAGCCCCATTACGAAACCTTACTTCAGCAACTCGGCGCCCATGAAACCCTGCAATTCTTAACGGGCAGCTACAGTGCATTTAAGCAACGGGGCGCGTGGACTTTCTTTGAGGCGCGCTGCACCGAGCGGGGCACTACCCCCATTAAGCAACTAGAGCAGATGCTGACGCAGGTGAGTGCGCCCGATGCGGTATTGCAAATATGGAACGCCCCTAATGCCCTTGCTGATTTAGAGCTCCTGATGCGTTGCTTTGCGAACAGCACAAAAACCGATCAGAATTACCTTGCAGTAATTGAAAAATCAATCGAAGCTAAAAAAGCGGGATTGGATATAACGCAACTCAGCGAATTAGCTGCAGCACTTGAAGCCATTTTCTTAACGAAAGATAAAACGGCTCGCGCCGCGAATGCCAAAGTTTCAGGCGATCTAAAAAAATGGTTAGCTAAAACCGATCAGGGCATCAGTGAGTCCAGCTACATTGCCTGTAAAGAAGCCTGGGCAGATGCATTTTTAGCTAACGTTCAGCGTGAGCGCGAAGAGTCTGCTGTAAAACTCAATGCCGCTTGGTTCGCCATGAGTGCAGCGATGCTCGCCCATGTGCAGGCCAGCAAAGAGGCCATGCGCGTACGTGATTTTGATGACTTAGAGATTGGGGTGAGTCAGCTGATGGCGGATTCGAGTCATGCGGCTTACCTTCAAGCTCGTCTCGATTCACGCTACCAGCATATCTTGATTGACGAGTTTCAGGATACCAACCCCCTGCAATGGCAAATCTTGCGATCGTGGCTCGAGGGGTATGGCGCTGACACAAGTAAGCCCAGTATTTTTATCGTGGGCGATCCCAAGCAATCGATTTACCGTTTTCGGCGTGCCGATCCACGCTTGTTTCAAACTGCAAAAGCCTTTTTAGAGGGTGAGCTGGGCGCCGATGTGATTGAGCTCGATGTGACTCGGCGCAATGCGCCAAACATTAATGATGCCGTTAACCGCACCTTTACCAGCGCGCTTCTGCCAGAAAGCTACCCATACACGCTACAAACCACGGCATGGAAAGCGCCACACTCAGCAAATGAAGCAGCAAATGCAGTCAATCAAGGTGAGGCCTATTTATTGCCGTTGATTCCGCTCGTGGAACACGAGGCACTCGAGCGATCAGGCAATGCCTTTGCAGGCCCATTGCCGGATTCCAGTGAGACGGGCAGTGTTATGCAGCGCTATTGTGAGGGCCAGCGCATCGCCCAAATTATTCGGGAGGTGATGCAAGCGCGCCGTGTGCTGGAGTCGGTGGATGGTGAGCTGGTGTGGCGTGATCCGCGGCCGAGTGATTTCTTGCTGTTAGTGAAGCGCCGCAGGTATTTACCGCAATACGAGCGCGCCATGCGTGAAGCCGGACTTGCTTTTGAAAGTTCACGCCTGGGGGGCTTATTAAATACCCTGGAGATCGATGATCTGATCGCGCTCTTAACCGTAATCGTTACGCCGCGCCATGATTTGCCATTAGCGCAGGTATTGCGTAGCCCGCTTTTTGGCGCAAGCGAAAACCAAATGCAGTCGCTGGCGATTTCGTTGGCAAAAGAAGGCTACCGATCGTGGTGGGATGCT
The DNA here is from genome assembly GCA_044345935.1 of Polynucleobacter sp. GTDB lineage: Bacteria > Pseudomonadota > Gammaproteobacteria > Burkholderiales > Burkholderiaceae > Polynucleobacter. The sequence continues at coordinate 31,920 of JBIJAC010000008.1, forward strand.
TTGCAGGCTAGCCCAGACCCAGATTTACTCAAGGCAGGACGATACCTCGAGCACTGGCGTATTTTGGGTGAGCACTTACCGGTCCACGACTTGCTCGATCAAATTTATGCTGAATATGATTTACGCATGCGCTACGCGATTGCATCCGATGATTTACTGAGGCCGCAGGTTTTGGCCAACATCGATGCCTTTTTGGAGCTCGCCCTCAATCACGACGGTGGGCGCTATCCGAGTTTGGGTCGCTTCATTGCCGAGATGAAAGCCATGCGCCAAGGCGACGATGATGAAACCCCAGACGAAGGGGAGATGGATCTGGATGGCGAGAGCGCAGAATCCATTGAATTGGAGGATGCTAGTAGCCTCTCCGACGCCGATCGCAATAAACGCGTACGCATGATGACGGTGCATGGCGCCAAAGGCTTGGAAGCGCCATTTGTGATTTTGCTCGATACCAATCACACCACTGGCATGAATCAACACCGCGGCATCTTGCTTGACTGGCCTCCCAATGAGGCTGCCCCGATTCATTTATCCGCCTTCACCAAAGACACCATTACCAGTCCCCGTACGCAGATTCAGGAAGAAGAGCAGCGGATTAGCGCCAATGAAAACTGGAATGCACTTTATGTAGCTATGACTCGCGCCAAGCAAGGGCTGTGGATCAGTGGTGTGTCAAAATCCTCAACCAAAGAAGATGGGCTTGACCTCAACTCCTGGTATCACCGCATTCAATCGGCTGAGCTACCCGACTATGTTGTATCGGAGGAAGTGGCTATCGTCTTAGATGATGCAAGGCCTATATCCCAAAGCCAAAGTGAAGGCCAAAGCAAAGGCCAAAGCAACGCACGCACGCCATTTACGATCGATGACTTTGCACTCGATTGGGATGTGGCAAAAGCCAGTCATGCGTTGATGCTTGCGAACATTGAACGTGGTATTGCAAATAACAATGCAGTAGAGAGCCCAGTAGAGCCCGAAATTGATCCCCGTATTTTGGAAGATGGGGTGCACTTTCATGCGCTCTTGGAATGCTGCACATTACAAAGTGGCAGCACAACTTCGGATTTACCTAGCCTTGAACACGCCATGAATTGGTTTGGCATTGATGAGGCAAGGGCTACGCTAGCCCTATCGCGAGCTAAAACAGTTTTACAAACGGATACTTTGAAGCCCTATTTACTCGATGGTGAGTGGATACAGGCTTGGAATGAAATCGATGTACTCATCCCTGCTGATGTAAAGCAAGAGGCTGGCGAAAGCAGTAAAACCATACACACGCGCTTTGATCGACTAATTGAGTTTGCCGATCGCTTGGTAATTTTGGATTACAAGCTCAGCTTGCCCAAGGAGGGTGATAGCAAAACAGGGCTGTATCAAAAGCAATTGCAGCAGTACGCCAGTAGTCTGCAGCGCATTCGAGCAGATAAACCGATTGAGGCCTATTTGGTTTCAGCGGCGGGAGAGCTGCTGCAGCTGGTGTAAAGCAACCGCTTAACGTGCTTCTAGGGCCTTGCGTAAATAGGGATCAATATCGCCTTGGCCGAGTAACCAGCGTTTGTAGTCGGCTGGCACATCTGCCATTGCCACGCCCTTGTGCTTACCAAAGGGCATAACGCTGGGCGACCGTGCACTTTCCGAGGCGAGCCAGAGTTCCTCGATGCCAACAATGGAACGGGCTTGGCAAATATGCTGCAAGATGACAGCGCAAATGCCGACATCGGCTAATGCGCTATGGGCATTTTTCAGCATGTCCTTTGCATTCTTGCGATCCAGAAAGTAGAGCAGGGCGCTTTGATTATGGCTATCGAGTTCAGGCCAAATCGACCGAGCCAAGGCTAAGGTACAGATGCGCTTGATATCGGGATTACCAATGGCTTGCCAATCAAAATCCACATTATGACCAATCATGTACTGCGTATCTGCCGGTAATGCAAAGGAAGCGCTTGGCGGGCAATCGATGAGCTCCTCATCCAAAATGTGGTGGGTAGCTAAAGCCCCAAGGCTAATCGGCTTACCCGGGTTATAGCGTTGCACCCATGGATTGCAGGTTGTAAATGGGCTCAAGGAGCTAAGTTCAAGCCATGCCGCCTCAATAATGACGGGATTATTTTTATCGGTTGCTTCAGTATCAAAAATGATGGTGTTTGGCATGGTCATTCAATGTGCATTAAGTTAAGTAGGACTTTAGCTGATTCGTGATGGTCGCAAGCAATAACTCGCTATCAGGCCCAATTTAAGGGCCGTCAAGAAAGAGTCACGCTTATGTGCTCTAATCGCGCCCATGATTACAGTTGTTATCGCCTCGTATCAGTACGGGCATCTCGCAGCCCATTGCATCGAATCGCTGCTCTCGCAAAGCTGCATGCCCGAACGCATTCTGTTCGTTGACGATGGAGCGCATGACTGTGGTCATCTACCAGTACTGTATCCCGACATCGAGTATGTTCTACGCCCCCACAACTTAGGCACCGTAGCTAATTTCCAGGACATGCTATCCCGGGTAGAAACCGAGTACGTTCTCTTTATTGGTGCCGATAACTGGCTGCGCTCGGATTCAATTGAGTTACTTACGGCCCATGCCGGCGCTGATATCGTGACCTATGACATCGTTGTTACTGGGGAACTGAAAGCAGAAATCACCTTGCGCGTTCCAGGTCAAACCCAGCTTCACCAGGGTGATTTGTATTGGGATCGGCAAGGCCTGCACCATGGCTCGATGATGTATCGCACGGCTTTGGGTAAGCAAATTGGCTACCAAAAGCGCTTTGCGCAGCGCTCTAATCCGCAAGAAGACTGGAATCTCTGGGACAAGATGCGAGAGCAGGGGGCTTCGGTTGCCAGCATTCAGGAAGGTTTGCTGTACTACCGTCGCCACCGTGAAAACTTCTTAAAGTACGGCGAGGCAGATTACGCGCCACACTTTCAGGAACTGGCGTCACAGGAGTAAGTCGTTTGCTTTACTTATTGAGTGCTCTTAATTGATTCAGGGCAGGTTCATCAAGGTGTAGTTTGACTCCAAGCGATCCAGAGTTATTGTGTACAGGACTCTTGCGTAGGCTGATTTCTAAAGATGTAATTTCAGAATAAACAGAACAGGCCTGAGCGATACGGCTAATCAGACACTCTTGGGTTTCGTAATGACAGTCTGTTGCTAAGCGATCAATTTCAAGCGCCAGCGGATCATAGTCAAAAACATATTCCATACCGTCTTGCTCAATCAAAACTAGGCTTGCATCAATCGAGAAGGATAAATTGAGAACGTGTTCATTGGGAATGGTATCGCCCGGCTGGTATGTGCCAATCTTGGTGTGGAGTTTTAAGTCCTTAAGTTCAATGTAGGCGTGTGGTTTCATATTGAAATTGAAGAGAGTTAGAGCAATCCCTGAACCGCAAACAGCATTCCCGCCGCCACAATAATAAGGACTGGATTTACTTTTGTGCGGACCAAGACAATAAAGGCGACGAGAGCAAGTCCAAAGGTAATGGGGGTAACGGCTGCAGCCTTGCCAACCGCATAGACCCCGGAGACCATTAAGCCAATCGAGATCGGCTCGAGTGCATTTTGAATGGCTCTGCGCCAGGGGCTTTCGCCCATTTTCATCCAGAGGCGACCTACCAATAAACACAAGACGCTAGACGGTATGAAGAAGGATAAAAAAACTACGGCAGCGCCGAGCATTCCGGCTACTTGCAGACCGATCACCAGCACCATCAGCATATTGGGGCCTGGCGCCAATTGACCTAGACTGTAAATATGCACAAATCGATCGTGCGTTAGATCAAACTCATGCAATAAGATCGATTGCATTTCAGGCAAGACGGCAGTTCCGCCTCCCACCGCAAGTAAGGACAGTAATCCGAAAGTCAGCGCAAGGTGAATCAGAACCATTTAGTGATTGCCTTTTGGACGATAAATAAAAAGGCTGATGGGGGCCATAATCGCAAGCACTTCAAGTAGCGGCAGTTTTACGATACTCATCAAAATAAAAGTGATCGTAATGAGGATGAGGGAGATGGGTTTTTTCCAATGCTCGTCCCCAATCCGATAGGTGACCGCGGCAAGTAGGCCAGTAGCACCCGCCGCAATACCCGTTAACAATAAAACCGTAATCGCGTGATCGGTCAGTGCGGTGTAGACAAAGCCCAATAAGAGAACCAGGGTAGAGCCAGGCAATACCAGCCCCAGCAAGGCAATGATCGATCCCTTGATGCCCCTTAAGTAGTCACCGGTTAAGACTGCTAGATTGACGGAGTTCAGTCCAGGCATGGTTTGGCTAATGGCCAGGTAGGCCATAAACTGGTCTGCAGTAAGCCACTTCCGTTTCTCCACCAATAAAATCCGCTCGTAGGCAATAATGCCGCCGCCAAAGCTGACGGCACCCACAATCAGAAATTGCAGAAACAGGTCTAGGAGAGAAGCAGGCTCTTGTGCGTTCTCTTGGAGTGGGATAGTAGAGGCGTTTGGCATAAGCAATGCTTACTCTGGTTTGCCGTAGACCAAGGCAGTTTTGGTACTGCCTATCTCGAGCCATTTTTCAAGCTCAAATTGCAACGCACTAAAAAAGGCATCGGCCCGTTTATGCGCTTTTACTTGCCCACGATTTTCATCGGTAACGCGGTAGGCAAAGGCAAGCTCGCCGACAATCGGGTCGCCGACGCTGCGCATCCAGATGGCGATTTCGCAATGGGCCTGAACCCCATCACCAAAAACTAAATTACCCAATGGCAAACAGGCCTCTAATATTTTGTTGGTACTGCCACCCACAATGCGGACTGGCGTCTTTTTTTCGAGGAATTCAATTTCTAGTTTCGGAAAAAACCGGGTAATGCCGGCAAAACTGCGATCAAAGATGTTGTCGAGTAATACCGCATCTAGAATCGCATTATGGGAATAAAGGGTGCGAGTACTGCCTAATTTATCGCCCCGCAAAATCTCTTCTTTTAAACGCAGGCGGTACTTTAAGCCTTTTTTTGGGCTGGGATCTACGGCGATAGCATCGTTGATTTCATGTGAGCGGTGCTTTAAAGTCACCTCGCACCAATCGTCCACCCAAATGTTTTGGCGTGACTCACGTACGCGCAAAATAAGGTTGTTTTGTCGAAAGTGCTCGCTAGCGGTATCGTAAAAATAGATATTCCGTAATGCAGTATTGGCATTGTCTAGATGAAAAAAGCCCACTTTCTTTTTTTTACAAAAGAGCCGAATTTGTTCACTCAATTTAGTAATGCGGCTAAAGCGATCGAGACCCTGCGGCTTAATTAAGAGCTTGAATTCGCGATTGGTAATGCGTTTGTTTGGCTTAGTCATGCAAAGTTAGGTCTTTGGTGTGGCGATGTTTTCTATCCTAATGGTAACGCAGCGATCGCCCATAATCTTGGTATTGCCCAAAAAAATCTCAATGCAATCAATTATTTAACTTAATTCGGGTATACGCTTACGCACCAAGAGAGTGAATTGCATTGAAATGGTTTAGGCTTATAAATTGAGTTGGTATCCATTTCCCGGAGTGGGGAGTTGCGCCTTCTGAATGTTCTAAGTATGCGAGACAAGACCAATGCACACGAGTGATGTGGAGACCCAAGCATTGACCCATGCCCAATCCATTGGCTTTGCCATCTCACTTGTAGATCGGGTAGATTTAGAGACGCGTCTACGTCAAGTGCGGCGCTGTTTACGTTATCTTGATATCATTGACTTAGTCGATTGCAGTATGGGCGAGGGTGTAGATGGGCGCTATCTGTATTTGCGAGCCAGCCATCGCTTACTTGCGCTATGCCCTGGTTTTGATACCGCCCCAATTCAAGCTTACTTGTCTGGACATAGGCCAGATAGTGAGAGCCGAATGGTTGCCGAAATCATCTTGGCCATGGCACTCAGTCCGCAGACCATTCTGTTTAAAACCACGCGCGAGTTTAAAAGTACGCTACGGATGCGCCGCAGTGCCGTTGACGTAGCCTCCCGCACGGAATTGAGTTTTGATACGGACGCAATTACTCGTCCGCAAGCCTATTGGATCTATACCAAAGAGAATGGCTTTTTATTACGGCAAGGGGTTTCTTTAGCGGAGGGCTTGGAGCGCGCTTTGTGCCCCGATGTGAGTGGATCCACTTATGCGTTTTCATGTCAGCGTGCTTCCGAATATTTAATGCTGTACGCAGTTGTACGTGAACTGTCCAAAGTAAATCAAGCGGGCTTGCATGCGGTAGAAGAGCAGTGGCGTAAGCGTGCTTTAACGGGTGATGATTTTCTGTTTCGCTTTTTAGAGGAGCGCGGCACCCGTGAAAATCCCATGCCAATGCGCTACTACATTCCAGGCGATCGCATTTGGTTTAAAAATCCCGACGACCATTCTTCTGATATTGAAGGGTTCGAAGGATCGTGGGTCATTTATTTAGGTGGCGGACGCTTCTGTAATTTATGGGATAGACAGAGCCCCTACACACTGGAAGAGAAGTGCTTGGAGATTTACTATTGGAGTAAATCAACCGCAGTCAATAGCAATGGCATACTCTACATGAATGAGGCTGTAGTGAAGGAGCAGGTGGAAGAGGCGCTTCGCGATCCCGCCATTCAGCGTTCGATACTAGAAAAAATGATGGTGTATCGCGACCCCACCGGTATATACGCAGACGGCGGATGCATTGACTTGAGTCGCGATTCATTTAGTGCCCTGCGTAATATAACGGAGCGCATGCAATCCGTTTAACGGCATTTAGTGCCACATCCAATCAGCGTAGTCTGCCGATTTCACTTACACTCGCCCCATGGCAAATAAACTCAACAGCCTCACTCGCTGGTTACGCGACTATCACGTCCTTGCGCGCTACCGAGCACAGTGGATCTTAGCAAGTCTTTTTCTCCTCTTGGCAGCGGCAGCAACCCTTGCCGTACCACTCGCTTTTCGTGGAATAGTGGACACTGGCCTAACCAGCGACGCAATTGACCTGCAGTTCATTTACTTATTGCTATTGGCAGCTGTCTTAGCGGCAATGACCGCCAGCCGCTTTTACATGATGTCGTGGCTGGGTGAGCGGGTCGTGGCCGACATTCGGCAGCGCGTCTTCGAGAATGTGTTGCGTCAAAGCCCCCGCTATTTTGAAACCCTGCAAACGGGGGAGGTGTTATCGCGCCTCACGAGCGATACCACCTTAGTGCAAACCTTAGTAGGGTCAAGCATCTCGATTGCACTGCGCAGCTTGGTGATGTTAATTGGTGGTATGACCATGATGCTGGTGACCAGCGCTTGGCTTGCGGGAATCATGATTATTCTGCTTGCTGTGATTGTCTTGCCGCTCTGGGCACTCGGTCGCCGCGTACGAAAAATGTCGCGCACGAGCCAAGATAAAGTCGCCGATACGAGCGCGATGGCAGGGGAAGTATTAAATGCCATCACAACGGTGCAAGCATTTACCCGTGAACCCCATGAACAGCAGCGCTTCAATGCTGCAGTAGAAACCGCTTTCCAGGAAGCGAAGAAGCGCATCACCATGCGCTCCTTATTGACTGCCATGGCGATTGTGATGTCCTTTGGCGTGATCGTATTTGTGCTTTGGATTGGCGCGCAGCAAGTGACTGCCGGGGTGATGACCTTAGGTGAGCTAACGCAGTTTGTGCTCTATGCGGTGTTGATTGCCGGATCGATTGGTGCGCTTTCGGAAACCTGGGGTGATTTGCAGCGGGCTGCTGGCGCCATGGAGCGCTTGGTTGAGCTAATGCAAGCGACGCCTGATTTGGTTTATCAGCCCGCCATTGCAAGCCAAGAGCAAATTCCAACCCCACCTGCAGCCAGTCCGCAAGTAGATGCGGTGGTATTTAGTAGTGTGTCATTTGCATATCCGTCTCGCCCCGACTTTATGGCCATTAAAGATCTTTCTTTTACAGTCCAGCAAGGCGCTCGGTATGCGCTAGTCGGCCCATCCGGGGCTGGCAAAAGTACCTTGTTTGCGATGCTCTTACGCTTTTATGCACCAACGGCTGGGAGAATTGCTGTCTTAGGCCGTGACATTACCCAGTGGCCAGTAAGTGAGCTGCGCAATCTAATTGGCATCGTTCCGCAAGAGCCAATCATCTTTGCATCCAGCGCCATGGAAAATATTCGCTATGGCAAATTGGATGCAAGCGATGAAGAGGTGATTGCTGCTGCAAAAACAGCGCATGCCGATGGGTTCATTTCTGCTTTGCCAGAAGGCTACGCTAGTTTTTTAGGGGAGCGTGGCGTGCGCTTATCGGGCGGACAAAAGCAACGGATCTCTATTGCGAGGGCCATATTAAAAAATCCACCCATCTTGCTCTTGGATGAGGCGACCAGCGCCCTTGATGCCGAATCCGAACGCGAAGTGCAGTTAGCCTTGGATAGCGTATTACCAGGCAGAACGTCCCTGACGATTGCCCACCGTTTAGCTACCGTTCTACGCGCCGATTGCATCTTGGTCTTGGAGGACGGACAGCTAGTCGAGCAGGGTAGTCATGCTGATCTTATTAAGCAAGGCGGATTGTATGCGCGCTTGGCTGACTTGCAGTTTGCCTAATGGTTCAGCTGTCGCCAGAGCAGCACCCCGCCACTCGCAAGCTGAATCAAGAGGAGGCTGGTTGATAGTGCAGATAGGGTCATGAAGTAAGCCGCTGAGGGTGCATAGAGAACAGGGAGTCCATCGAGCAAGGCAGTCTCCCGTAAATAATCCATTCGGGGTATCAACATAAATGCCACGATTGCAGTTGAGGCTGCCAAGATAATGGTCGGCAAGCGCAAGCGTTTGTATTCCACTAGGCCGCGCTTAATCAGTAAATTCGAGACGCTCAGAACAATAAAGGCAATGCCCAAAAAATAGTTGGCCAAGTATTGCGTAATGATGTCCGCCAGCATGCCGCCCGCTTGGATGTCGGAAGAAGCAATGCGCACAACAATAATGCTTAGCAGCTGGGCTACCAGGCCACCGCCCAGCAAAAGGCAAAGGCAGCTTATAAAGCGCTGAGTAGAGCTGTACGGATTTAAGATTTCAGAGGTATTCGATGAAACGGGTGGTTGCATTAGCCAGGTAAGCGGATAGATAAATTTAAGAAATTATTCATAACAAGTATTAACCTGAATCAGGTTACTGAAAGGTCTAATTTAGGCTACAACGGGCTACTTTTTGAATTCTGGGGGTGAAAACCCCTGTTTGCAGTAGTCTTATACGTGCAATGTAAGAAAAGCGCAAACTTGCAACGTGCATGTTTAGTCCTTGTCAGTCGCCCTAGGGCGACTCTTTTTTAAGCAATTTCGAACCGGTTTTTGTATTTGTTTCTGCACCCTCCATATAGGATTTTTTTAATAACACCATGATTCAGATACAAATTTGGGGTGATTTTGAGTGCCCTTACTCCTATCTTCAGACGGTGGCGCTAGCCAAGCTGAAAGAGCGTTATCAGGATGGCATTGAGATTATTTGGCGGGCGATTGAGCTGACTCCTACGATTGGCTCGATGCCGCCATCCGACTCCTATCTAAAGAAACTGCAGCAGGCTGCTGCAGAGCCGATAGTGCAAGAGGAACAATTGGTATTAAATGCCCCGAGCTTTCTAACCTACACCTGGTTAGCGCAGGAGAGCGCGTGTTTTGCAAATAAGCACGGTAAATCATTGCAATTGGCATTGGCTATTTTTAAAGCAGTCTTTAGTCAGGGCGCTAACATTAGCAATGAAGATGAGATCATTAAACTCGCCGAACAAGTCGGCGTTGAACCTAATGCATTGCGCGAAGCGTTTGATGATGGGGTAGTGACCAAGCAAGTGATTGCCGACGAAGAAGAGTTCAAGGCAAACGGCTTTCAGGGTGTGCCAGCGATGCTGATTGGTGAAAAGAATTTTTCACCCAAAAGTTTTATGCCGGTCACGGGCTATACCAACGTAGATGAGCTCGAAAAGTTAATTCCAAGTAGAACACTATCCGGCGGAACGTGAGCTAAACGCGCTTCTAGCGACTAAATCAATCGATTTCGGTCGCTCCAAACAAAAATAGCCTGTTTCTAATACGATGAAGGGGTATCTTCATCACTATCTAGGCTAGCCAATCCCATGGAACACTACCAAGTTATTACGATGTCCGACAGGGTTGCACTGTCCTTTACGAAAAGCATGCGCTTTTTTGCGGATACCTTCTTTCAGAAGCGCTACGGCCACCGTGCAGTCGTTCTAGAAACGGTGGCGGGTGTTCCCGGTATGGTTGCCGGTATGTGGACCCACCTGACGAGTCTGCGGCAAATGCGCCATGGCTATGGCCCTAAAATTCGTACCCTATTGGCTGAGGCAGAGAACGAGCGCATGCATCTGATGACATTCATTGAGATTGCCAAGCCCAATTGGTTCGAGCGCTATTTGGTTTTATTTGCTCAGGCCGTTTTTTGGAATGTCTTTTTTGTTATTTATGTCTTCTTTCCACGCACCGCGCACCGCATTGTGGGTTACTTTGAAGAAGAGGCGGTGTACTCTTACACCGAGTACTTAAAGGAGATTGACGAAGGCAGAACGCCAAACATTCCTGCCCCTAAGATTGCGATTGATTACTGGAAGCTGCCAGCCAATGCAACCCTGCGCGATGTCGTACTGGTCGTGCGTGAAGATGAGGCAGGGCACCGCGACACCAATCATGCTTTTGCGAATGAATACGATCAGCAAGAAGCAAAGTAAGTTTTTCTAGCGATAGCTGCCAAGCGCTTTTTCTAACTCCGCTTTCACTCTGCTTTTTAAGCTAGCCGGCCCTAAGACCTCAACGCCCGAGCCGTGTTTCAAAATGTCCATGATGAGCTCGGGATCTTGGTTGTAATCAAACTCCAAGATATAAAAGCCTTCTTTATCAAAACTACCTACTTGCTGACCATGCCATTTTTCAGTGGCAACCCAGCGTGCATGCTTAGGGGTAAAGCGCAGCTTGGCCCTTTGCGTAGCCTTACCAGAAAAGATGCCATAGCTTTCTGCAAAATGCGCTTGCGCTTGCTTTTCGGAAACCTCATCGGCGCTTTCATTCGTCAGAACTGCTTTACGAATACCATCGACTGCAAAGCTGCGCAATTCTTTACGCAGGTGGCAGTAAGCATCGAGGTACCAGTTCTCACGGTAAAAGATTAGGCGCTGCGGAGAAATCACCCGCTGGGTTAATTCATCTTTGCCTTTGGAGTAGTAGGCAACATCCAAGCGATTGCGTTTGAGTAGGGCGGCGCCAATCTCTGCGAAGTTCTCGATGCTGTTCTTGCGACTCCCCATACCCAATACCTTGATGCGCTTGCGCAGTTCTTTGGCGGTGGTTTCGGATTGGCCCAAGATGCCATCGATGATGGCAGTTAACGGCTCAATGTGCGGACCAATTAAACCGCCTTGATCGAGGGACGAAAGTAAGTGCTGCATTAGTACCAGGGCAGTGGCCTCTTTTTCCGTAAACCACAAGCCGGGTAATTCGGTTTTCTCTGCATCTTGCGGATTCTCAAACTGATAGCCCCCTGAGTAGCGGTCATACACGATGGAGGCATTCATACGGCTACGGAGATACTCGAGATCCCGCTTAAAGGTGGCATCCGAGATCTCAAGCTCATCTAAAAAGGCCTGTTTTGGCACACTTTTACGTGCCTGAATCATGTACTTGATGCGGTGCAGTCGCTCCATGTCACTCATGACATTTCCTTAAGAAATAGAACTATTAGTAATTAAAGCAGATTAAAGGGGTAAAGGCTCATATTTTGAGCCTGTGGACGTAAACCAAGCTGGATTGGCTGTAATCACCCCGTCATAAAAGTCGCTAAAATCTCCGCATGAACCAAGATAACCACACCCCCGACTATTCAAAACTGCGCCCATTGCCACGCTGGATCTTTATGTCCCGTTGGTTGCAGGCGCCGCTCTACATTGGCCTGATTGTGGCCCAGGGCGTGTATGTGTGGCAGTTCTGGTTAGAGCTGGTGCATCTGATTGGCATGATGGCCGATAAGACCATGACGGAAACCGCATTAATGCTGATCGTTTTGGGCCTCATCGATGTGGTGATGATCTCCAATTTGTTGGTGATGGTCATCGTCGGCGGGTGGGAGACCTTTGTATCGCGCCTGGATCTGAAGAATCACCCCGATCAACCCGAGTGGCTATCGCATGTGAACGCTGGCGTGCTGAAAGTAAAGCTGGCAACAGCGATTATCGGCATTTCCTCGATTCATTTATTGAAGACCTTTATTAATGCGTCTTCCTATGATGAAAAAACACTGCTGTGGCAGACCCTGATTCATGTGACCTTTGTCTTGTCTGCGGTTGCGATTGCGTATACCGAGAAGTTAGTGAATTCAGCGCATAAGCATTAATTGCTCGCGTCTTAATGGAACCCGTGCCAGCTTACATCCTGGCTGTCACCATGCTTAGCGTATTTCAGCTAAGATGAAGTCATCCAACTAGAGCAGGAGCACCGCATATGAATCCCCAAGAAAAAGCCCAACTAGAGCAGTTCTTACACCAGCTCAAGAGTACTCAGGCAGGAACAAAAGACAGCGATGCCAATGCCTTGATTGCAGAGTCTGTAAAGCAGCAGCCCGATGCATCCTATCTGTTAGTCCAGCGCGCCATGGGTTTAGAGATGGCTTTGCAGGTGGCTCAAAAGCAAATGGCAGAGATGCAAGCGCAAATTGACCAAGCCAACAAACCCAGCTCGGGCTTTTTGAGTGGCATTAACTCCTGGGGTAGAGCAGCGCCAACGCAAAGTGCGCCAGCAAATGCAATGGCTGCAAAACCGGCGGCGGCCGCAGCACAGCAAAGCGCCTGGGGCTCAGGCATGCTCGGTGCAATCGCAACGACTGCGGTTGGAGTGGTGGCAGGCTCATTGCTGTATCAAGGTATTCAGAGCATGATGGGACACAATGCTGCTCCGGATGCTAGCAATGGATTGGGCCATTCCAATGCGCCAACTGATTCAGGTCAGCAGGTTGCTCAAAACTACGATAACAGTGCAGCAGATTATGACGGCGACTTTGGTGGTGACTTTGATAGCGATGGTTTTGCCTAATCTGTCTTGCCATCACGCTTGATCACACTAATCGTTTCATAGGGAAGCCATGTTTAGCCACATTATGTTGGGCGCCAATGATTTAGAGGCATCAAAAGGCTTCTACGATGCAACCCTTGCTACCTTGGGTATTAGGGCAGGTGTATTTAGTCACGATAAGTATTTCTATCGCAGTCCTGGCGGCGTCTTAGCGATTACAAAGCCAATTGATGGTAAGGAAGCTAGCCCCGCTAATGGCGGCACGATTGGCTTTACTGCAAAATCAGTTGAGGATGTGAATGCCTTTCATGCAGCTGGTTTAGCGAATGGCGGTTTTAAGTGTGAAGGCGACCCCGGTTATCGCGATGGCGCTGCTGGCACCATTTACATTGCGTGGTTACGAGATCCCGTTGGCAATAAGATTTGCGCCATGCATAGGCCTCCGAAGTAAAGACAAGCAGAATTTCTTTTAGAGGGACGTTTAAGAATTCCGCTTATCGGATACTGAATCAATCCATCTGAATCTTGGCGCGTTCGATTACCTTGCGCCAGCGCTGTGTATCTGCCGTCATAAATTGATTTGCCTGTTGGGCGTTCATAAATGTCACTGTTGCGCCTAGTCGTGCGATAGACTCAGCCACATCTTTTTGAGCAACAATTTTTTGTAGGCTTGCCTGCAAGCGCTGGCTGACGGCATCCGGAATTCCTTTGGGAGCGGCTAGGCCAAACCATGCTGTTACCAAGAAATTCGGAAAACCGGATTCAACCATGGTGGGCACATTTGGCAAAGCAGGGTTACGCTCGGCACTGGTTACTGCCAGTGGTTTTAACTTACCGCCATTAATTAAGCCCATTGCTGGGGGTAAATTATCAAACATAAAATCAACTTCTTTAGCAATTACTGCCACATTTGCAAAAGAGGAGCCACGATAGGGAATGTGCAAGACAAAAATTTCCGCTTGGCTTTTGAGCATCTCGGCACTCAGATTTAATGATGTGCCATAGCCGTTAGAGGCGTAATTGAGTTTTCCAGGATTGGCTTTTGCGCGTTTGACTAAATCGGCTACTGAATTTATCCCAGATTCGGGATTCACTAATAAGACATTTGGCAGCTGCCCAAATATAGCAATAGGCTCAATGCTGGCTGGATTGTATGGCAGGGTTTTATAGAGAACAGGACTAATACTCAGTGGTGCCGAAGCCATTAAAAGGGTATATCCATCCGGGGCTGCTTTTGCAACCTCGGCTGCCCCCAGGTTTCCACCTGCACCCGGCTTATTTTCAACCACAATCGCTTGCCCTAATTCTTTTGAAAGCGCAGGACTGATTAAGCGAGCCGCATTATCAATTAGGCCACCAGGAGGAAAGGGCACCACAAGTTTGATGGGTCTGTTGGGGTAGCTTTGAGCAGCAGCAGTGTTTAAAACCAGTGCACTCAGGAGAATAGTAAGCAATGCTATAAATTGTCTATAAATACGCATACAAATCCTTATTGTTGTGAATAACTAATTTAAACATCTAATATCCGTTGAGTTTATAGTGGTATACCTTATATTTACGTAAAATCCAAAGATGAATACATCTACGAAGGCATTTCCTGCGGTAGGGCTGATTGGGCTTGGTGCAATGGGCCTCGGTATGGCAAATTCATTAAGGCGCGCAGGCGCAGAACTGCATGTATTTGATATCCGGCCGGAAGCGGCAACGTCGTTTGCAGAACAGGGTGGTGTTGCCTGTTCTTCGACTTCAGAACTTGCGAAATCATGCCATGTTGTGATCTCGGTAGTCGTGAATGCAGAACAGACCGAATCTATCCTATTTGGACCGCAGGGCTGCGCAAAAGCGTTATTGCCCGGTAGTATTTTTGTCATGTGCTCGACGGTGGACCCGAATTGGTCCATCAATACTGAAAAGAAACTAGCCGAATTAGGCATTTTGTACTTAGACGCACCTATCTCAGGCGGAGCAGCGCGCGCCGCTAAGGGCGAAATCACCATGATGATTTCAGGAAACCCCAAGGCATTTACTATTGCAGAGCCACTTTTCGAGGCAATGGCCGCCAAGGTTTATAAACTCGGAGATCAAGCGGGCGCTGGCAGTAAAGTAAAGATCATTAATCAGCTATTGGCGGGCGTTCACATTGCAGCCGCTGCAGAAGCGATGGCGCTGGGTATTCGGGAAGGCGTTGATCCCGAAGCGCTGTATGAGGTAATTACCAATAGCGCAGGCAATAGCTGGATGTTTGAAAATCGGATGGCCCACGTTTTGGCCGCTGATTACACTCCCTTATCGGCGGTTGATATTTTTGTAAAAGACCTTGGATTGGTTCTGGATGTTGCACGCGCGACAAAGTTTCCGCTGCCACTATCATCTACTGCGCACCAAATGTTTATGCAAGCATCGACCGCAGGTTATGCAAAAGAAGACGATAGTGCCGTCATTAAGATATTCCCTGGTATCGAGTTACCTAAAAAGAAAACCGTGTAATGCGTATTTTAATTACGGGGGGATGTGGTTTTCTTGGGATCAAGCTTGCTAAAGCCTTATTACAGACCGGCTCACTTTGCATTAATGGAGCATCGCAGCCCATCAAACGATTACTGTTGACTGATCTCGTCCCACCACCGGCTGAGCTCTTGCAAGATGAACGGGTTCAATTCATTGGCGGTAATTTAAGGACACTCCTAGCGCACGATAAGGCAATGTTGTCGGACATCCAGGTTGTTTTTCACCTTGCGGCGGCAGTCAGCGGTGAATGTGAAGCCAATTTTGATCTAGGCATGAGCAGCAATCTGGATACTACTCGCGACTTACTCGAGGCATGCCGTGCAAGCCAGCATAGTCCCACAGTGGTGTTTGCTAGTTCGGTTGCTGTATTTAGCAGTAGACCAGGCCAATCGTGGGACGGAGTCATCGTGGATGACGATACCTTGCCAACCCCCCAAGGTAGCTACGGAATTCAAAAATTTATTGGTGAACAACTAATGGCCGACTTTGGTCGAAAAGGCTTTATACGTGCCCGTACTGTTCGGTTAATGACCGTCAGCGTGCGGCCTGGTAAGCCCAATGGCGCCGCTTCTGGTTTTTTATCGGGCATGATTCGAGAGCCTCTTGCGGGCATAAAAGCGACTGTGCCAGTTGCGGCTGAAACACCCGTTGCCCTCTCCTCACCAAGTCGCACTATTGAAGGCTTAATCAAGGCGGCCGAAGCCTCTGATGCGTCATGGGGATTTCTGACTGCAATGAACCTTCCTTCCGTGCAAGTGACAGTAGGGGAGATGGCCATGGCTTTGCAACGCCTTGCAGGAAAGCAGGCTGCCGATTATCTTGAATGGCAAATAGACCCTGCAATCGTGAAAATCGTTAATAGTTGGCCTGGCGAGGTTGCCTGTTCACGCGCCTCGCAACTAGGACTGACCCCGGACCCGTCGTTTGATAGCATTATTCAGCAGTACATCAACGAAAATCCTGCTGCCATTCATCGACATTAATTCTTTATTCTGCACCTTATGAACCCCATTCTTCTTGGCTGCATTGCCGATGATTTCACAGGCGCTACCGATTTAGCGAATAATTTAGTTCGCTCTGGCATGCGAACGCTTCAAACTATTGGCATTCCAGAGGCAAGCAATGTAGCCCAAGTCGACGCCGTTGTTGTTTCACTCAAAACCAGAACAATTCCTGCAGCCGAGGCTATTGAGCAAGCCCTTTCAGCACTTGCATGGCTCAAAACATCTGGCGCACAGCAAATTTACTTTAAGTATTGCTCGACTTTTGACAGTACTGAATACGGCAATATAGGACCGGTAGCAGAGGCCTTAATGCGTGCATTAGGTACTGATTTTACGATTGCTACACCCGCCTTTCCTGAAAATAAGCGCTTTGTTTTTCAGGGTCATTTATTTTTAGGCGATCAATTGCTTAATGAGAGTGGAATGCAAAATCACCCACTGACTCCGATGCACGACTCCAATCTGGTCCGGGTTTTGCAATCGCAATGTCAATTGCCGATTGGGTTAATTGACCAGCAGTGTGTGAATGAGGGTAGTCAGTTGATAGAGGCTAAATTTCAAGAGCTGCGTTTTAATTCAATTGGTATTGCTATCGTGGATGCGATTTCCAATCGGGATTTATTTGAAATCGGCCGTGCCTGTAAGTCACTACCACTTGTTACTGGTGCCTCGGGCATTGCGATCGGCTTGCCTCAAAATTTTTCTCTAAGTGAAGCAAGTCAAGCCGAACTTCTGCCAGCCGCAACTGGCTTACAAGCCATTCTTTCCGGAAGTTGCTCGCAAGCTAGTAATGTACAAGTGGCTACTTTTATCAAAGCTGGCCTGCCCGCATATCAAATTAATCCTTTGCATCTGGCTAGTAATCCAGAAACGATTCAGCATGCCATTGATTGGGCAATGGAGCATATACAGCAAGGACCTGCTTTAATTTACTCGACGACTGACCCAGATGCAGTGAAAGCCATACAGAATCAGCTTGGCATTACTGAGGCTGGTAACTTGATTGAAAATGCCTTAGCAGCAATTGCGCAAGGCTTGGTTGCTGCTGGAGTGCGGCAGCTGATTGTTGCTGGCGGTGAAGTTTCAGGTGCTTGTGTTCAGGCACTGGGGATTAAGCAATTGCAAATAGGGTCACAAATAGATCCAGGCGTACCTTGGTGTTACGCCAATTCTGAAATCATCGATAATCAAGGCATACACCTTGCATTGAAATCTGGTAATTTTGGAACTCCTGACTTTTTTCTTAAATCATTTGGGATGCTTAAATGAATGAGT
>JBIJAC010000009.1:0-49609 GCA_044345935.1 Polynucleobacter sp.
CCGACGATAAGGCTAGTCTCTCCTGGAAAAGCTATCAGCCGATTTTGACGAATGCTTTTTTCTGGCGAATTCTACCAATCGGTATGTTTTGCTATGGCGGATTTATTGCGATCCAAACACTGTGGTTTGGTCCATGGTTAATTGAGGTAATGAATTACAGTGCTACTACCGCAGCACAAATATTGTTTTGTTTTAATGCGGCACTACTGTGCGCATACCTACTGAATGCATGGGTCCTGCCAAAACTGGCGCGCATTGGGATCGATACTATGCGCTACATGACGTGGATGGTTGGCGCCTCGATCGTTTTGCAAGCGTGCGCATTTTATTGGCGCGGTCCGTGGGTGTGGGCGTGGTGGTATTTGGTGGCAGTTGCATGCGCATCGTATGTACTGGCGCAAAGCTTAATCGTGACTTACTTTCCAAAATCCTACTCCGGAAGGGTGAGCACAACATACAACTTATCCCTCTTTATTGGGGCATTTATTGTGCAGTGGGGAATTGGTTACTTAGTCGATTTAGGAACGACTGCGGGCTGGTCGAAGACCAATGCATTTGATGTGGCGCTGGGTATATTTCTAGCTACACAAGCAGTTGCGTTTGCTTGGTTCTTGTTGTCGCCGAAATACTTTCCGGCAATCATCATTGCAGATACGCCAAATAATTAGGCGCGGTGCTTTTCCATTTCAGCGACTTTTAACTCAAGTGCTTCTAATTTCTCGCGCGTTTTAGAGAGTACTTTGGCTTGCAATTCAAATTCGTCGCGCGTGACTAAATCCATTTTCTGAAAGCCTTGATTCATCATGGCCCGCACATTCTTTTCAATCTCTTGCGCAGGTGAATTACGAATGGCATCACCTACTTTGCTTTGCATCTCTTCAGCGATGCGCTGAATTTGCTCGAGGATTTGGCCTGGCTTTTGCATGAATGATGTCCATTTAGTGTGAATTGATGACCCATTTTAGGAGTTCCCAGAAATTCAGGGGGCCAGAAATCCTAAAAAATTAGGGCAAATTACCCCTAAAACAGGGTTATGGCCCAAAGTAGTGCCATTTTATGAGCTATTTTGGTGCATGTGCATTAAAAGGGGGAAAAGTCCGAATTTGGAAATAGTCGCACGGATCACTATGAGATCCATGAACCGCCATAGATGGGTTCAAACGATTGCAACATTTAAGAAATCGAACTTTTTAACCTAAAACAGGAGTATTCCATGAACACACTACAAAAAACCGCGATTGCTGCTGCAATTACTGGGCTCTTTGCCCCCGCAGTGTTTGCACAGGCTGCGCCAGCAGCGGCTCCAGAGCCAAGCCCAGTTACAGCTAACGTTACTGTTGTAAGTGACTACCGTTATCGCGGTATCTCACAATCCAACTTGAAGCCAGCAATACAAGGCGGATTTGACTACGCACATGAGAGCGGCTTTTACATTGGAAACTGGAATAGTTCAATTAGTTGGATAGGTGATTTAAACCCAGGAGTTTCAGCGCCAATTGAAATGGATTTTTATGGCGGCTTCAAAAAAGAATTGATCGCACCAGGATTTGCGACTGATTTCGGAGTTTTACAGTATTACTACCCTACTGCTGGAAATTTATCTGTCTCGGTTAATCCTAATACAACTGAGTTATATGCTGCACAAAATTTCACTCTGGGTGCCGTAACAGGATTTGTAAAATTCTCTTATGCCGTAACAAATACTTTTGGTAATGCAAATAGTTCGGGATCTTACTACCCTGATTTAACGATTAACTACGACACAGGTATTTGGGGCATTGGTCTTAATGCACACGTTGGCTATCAATACATTGCCGGTACACCTGCAGGAGCATCAACTTCCAATTCAAGTCTTTATAGTTATACCGACTGGAAAATTGGCTTTACTAAAGATTTTGGTGGTGGATTATCTGGAGCAGTTTCTTACATCGATACAAATGCTAAGAAAGTGGGAAGCAGCTATGCATACGTCAACTCCCAGGGAAAAAATTTAGGCGGTGCTACCGGCCTTGTTTCTTTGACGAAGACTTTCTAATAACCCTTCCTAACGGAGAAACGTATGAAATTAATAACTGCAATCATCAAGCCCTTCAAGCTTGACGAAGTGCGCGAGGCGCTCTCAGAAGTGGGGGTCTCGGGCATTACTGTGACAGAAGTGAAGGGCTTTGGACGACAAAAGGGCCATACCGAGTTGTACCGTGGTGCAGAGTATGTAGTCGACTTTTTACCGAAGGTAAAAATAGAGGCTGCTGTAGACGACGGTATTTTGGAGCGTGCGATTGAAGCAATTGAAAAATCAGCACGTACGGGCAAGATTGGCGATGGCAAGATTTTTGTTTCCTCAATCGAACACGTCATACGTATCCGCACCGGTGAAACCGGCGCGGCTGCACTTTAAAGAGAGGTTCAACATGTTTACTCGGATGAAACAACTCGTTGCAGGCGGTGCCAAGGCTTTGGCTTTGGGCGCAACCGGCATGTTGGCGATGGTGCCTGCTTACGCGGCAGATGTTGCTGCTGCAGCGCCCGCTGCTGCGGCTGCTGTTGCAGCAGTTCCAAACAAAGGCGATACGGTTTGGATCATGGTGTCTACAGCATTAGTTGTGCTGATGACATTGCCAGGCCTTGCATTGTTTTATGGCGGCTTAACGCGCAGTAAAAACGTGCTCTCGATCTTAGTACAGTGCATGGTGGTGTTCTCCCTGATTGCAGTCCTGTGGACCATTTATGGTTACAGCTTTGCGTTCACGGAAGGCAGTGCATTTATTGGCGGATTAGATCGATTGTTTTTGGGTGGTGTGACGCCAGATAGTGTGGCAGCAACCTTTAGCAAGGGCGTTGTCATTCCTGAATTTACCTTCATTGGATTTCAGGCTGCTTTCGCAACCATTACCTGCTGCTTGATCGTCGGCGCCTTTGCAGAACGCGCTAAGTTTTCTGCGATCCTAGTCTTTACGGTTCTTTGGTTTACCTTTGCTTACTTACCAATAGCCCATATGGTGTGGTTCTGGCCTGGTCCAGACGACATCAAAGATGCGGCATCGCTTGAAGCTATTACTGCAAAAGCAGGTTGGCTATGGCAGAAGGGTGTTCTTGACTTTGCTGGTGGTACCGTAGTGCACATCAATGCAGCCATTGCGGGTTTAGTTGGTTCCTATATGGTCGGCAAGCGCATCGGTTTTGGTAAAGAAGCAATGAAGCCCCATAACTTGGTTTACACGATGGTTGGTGCCTCACTCTTGTGGTTTGGTTGGTTTGGGTTTAATGCCGGTTCGGCATTAGAGGCAAACGGAACTGCTGCCTTGGCTTTCTTCAACACCTTAGTCGCAACAGCTGCTGCTGTATTGGGATGGACACTGGCTGAGTGGATTACCAAAGGCAAACCATCATTGCTGGGTGGCGCGTCGGGTTGCGTCGCAGGTTTAGTTGCGATTACCCCTGCAGCTGGCTTTGTTGGCCCAATGGGTGCGATCGCAATTGGCTTTATTGCCGGCGTGCTTTGCCTATGGGGTGTTTCGGGTCTGAAGCGCATGCTGGGTGCAGACGATAGCTTGGACGTGTTTGGGGTCCATGGCGTTGGCGGCATCATTGGCGCGATTTTGACCGGCGTGTTTGCAGATCCTGCTTTGGGCGGCTCTGGAATCTGGGATTATGTTGCAAATGCTGCAGCAGCCGAGTATTCCATGGGCACCCAAGTTTGGCTGCAAGCCCAGGGGGTTATTACCACCATCATTTGGTCTGGCGTAGTCTCGGTCGTTGCATTCAAACTAGTCGATATCGTGATTGGATTGCGTGTGAAGGAAGAGGAAGAGCGCGAAGGCTTGGACATTGCTTCCCACGGTGAAACAGCCTACGAATCCTAATTAGGCGGATTGTCGATGCTAAATAGGCCCTAGTGGCCTATTTAGCCTTTTTATTGGGTTCTCTAGATCCAATGCCTTTTTTATAAAAAAACTTACAATAGTGAGATGGTCCCACATCTCATTACCGCCCTTAGCGGCCCCTTGCTCGAACTCGAGACGAAGGTACTAGAAGCAACTCCTGCCATTGAGCGTTGGTTTCGCTTGGAATGGCAAGAGCACACCCCTCCTTTTTATTGCTCCGTTGATCTACGCAACTCGGGTTTTAAGCTAGCACCAGTCGATACCAATTTATTTCCGGGTGGTTTTAATAATCTCTCCTCAGAAATGTTGCCCCTTGCAGTGCAAGCAGCGATGGCTGCGATCGAGAAGATTTGCCCTGAGGCAAAAAATTTACTGTTGATTCCGGAGCGCCACACTCGAAATACGTTTTATCTGCAGAACATTGCCCGCCTTTCTTCGATTCTGCGTCAAGCCGGACTAAATGTTCGCCTTGGTAGTTTGTCCGAAGACATCAAGAAGCCAACTTGGATTGATTTACCAGACGGCAATCGCTTATTGCTTGAGCCGCTCGCGCGATTGGGCTTAAAAAAGCAACGCCTCGGTATTAAAGATTTTGATCCATGCTCCATTTTGCTGAATAACGATTTATCTGCAGGCATTCCGCCCATACTAGAAAACATCTACGAGCAATACTTATTGCCAGGATTGCATGCCGGCTGGCATATTCGTCGCAAGTCCAATCACTTTGAGGCTTACGATGAGGTGGCAAAGAAGTTTGCCAAGCTCGTTAACATTGATCCATGGATGATCAATCCCTATTTCACTAGCTGTAGCAATATCAACTTTCATGAGCGCCAGGGCGAAGATGAATTGCAAGCAGCTGTTGAACAAGTATTAAAAAAGACTGCAAAAAAATACCGTGAATATGGCATCAAAGAAAAGCCGTATGTCGTCGTCAAGGCCGATGCCGGAACCTATGGCATGGGTGTGATGGTGGTGAACGATGCAAGCCAGCTCAAAAACCTCAATCGCCGTGATCGCAATAAGATGAGCGTGGTTAAAGAAGGCCTTGAGGTGAGTGATGTGATTATTCAAGAGGGCGTATATACCTTCGAGAAAGTCAATGAAGCGGTTGCCGAGCCCGTGGTCTATATGATTGATCGCTATGTCGTTGGTGGCTTTTATCGCGTTCATACAGACCGAGGTCCCGACGAGAACCTCAATGCACCCGGTATGCATTTTGTACCCTTGGCGTTCGAGCAAAATGCCATGCCGGATCACCACGCAAAACCCGGCAGTGCCGCGCCCAATCGATTCTATTTATACGGTGTAGTAGCCCGCCTGGCTTTATTGGCATCATCGCTCGAGCTCGAGCGTACTGACCCTAACGCAGAAGTGGCGTAAGTAAAACGACCGAGATATTCCTTTGGATTTTTTATTCATTGCCGACCCCTTGGATTCCTTCTCGATACAGAAGGACTCAACGCTGGCAATGATGCGTGCAGCGCAAGCTGCAGGGCATCGCCTGTGGTTTGTGGAAACACGCGGCATTGTTTGGAAAGACAATAGTGTAGTTGCCGACTGCAAGCCGCTAGCAATTAAGCCGAGCAGCACATCCTGGTTTGAGGTGGGCGAAATCGAATCGCGCCGAGTGGCCGATTTTTCTGCGGTGTTGATGCGTAAAGACCCGCCGTTCGATATCGAGTATCTCAACACCACCTGGCTTCTCTCGGCGGCTGTTCGTCAGGGGGCGCGGGTATTTAATCAGCCGGGTGCGATACGGGAGCATTCAGAGAAACTCTCGATTACCGAGTACCCCGATTTGATTCCTCCTACCTTAGTCACGCGAGAACTTGCTGAGGTGGAGGCATTTCATGCAAGGCATTCAGACATTGTGATTAAACCCCTCGATGGGATGGGTGGCATGGGGGTATTTCGGGTGGGAAGCGATGGCCTTAATTTAGCCAGCATTGTGGAAACCCTCGGCGAGAATGGTACGCGTACCTTAATGGTGCAACGCTTTTTGCCAGAGATTGCACAGGGCGATAAACGCGTTTTACTCATCGCCGGCGAGGTCGTCCCCTATGCTTTAGCGCGCATCCCCCAAGGCAAAGAAATTCGCGGTAACTTAGCGGCTGGCGGCAAGGGTGTAGCGATGCCTTTGAGCCCCCAAGAAATGAAGGTAGCGCAATACTTGGCGCCGCTACTTTGGCAAAAAGGACTTTTCTTGGTAGGCTTAGACTTAATTGGTGGCTACCTAACGGAAATTAATGTGACCAGTCCAACGTGTTTTGTTGAAATTACGGAGCAGACCGATTGCGATGTCGCTGCCATTTGGCTGCGCGCTTTAGAAAAAGCCTTGTACTGATATGGCCGGAATTCTGATCATTGCCCATACCCCGATAGCCAGCGCCATGCTGAGCTTTGCCGAGCATGTGTATGGTTCGATACCAGGGCACATTCAGGCTGTCGATATCCCCGCGCACGAGGATGCCAAGATAAGCTTTGAGCGTGTATTGGCTGCTGCCAAGGCGGTTGAAATGCATGGCGAGTTGCTGGTCTTAACGGATGTGATGGGCGCAACCCCAGCGAACGTTGCCTCACGCCTGATGTCGCAGCAAAGTAGCGCGGGTGTGAAATTAAAAGTCCAAATTTTGGCCGGACTTAATCTACCTATGCTCATGCGTGCGGTGTCTTATAAAGACGATGCACTAGATGTGTTGGCACAAAAAACGCTGCAGGGCGGTCAAAATGGTATCTTGCGTTTAGGTGTTATGGCCAATGCACAAACTACCGAGGTACAGGATTAGTTATGCCGGTCGCTGAAATCACCATCATCAATAAACTGGGGCTTCATGCCAGGGCATCGGCTAAGCTGTCGCAACTCGCAGCGCAATACCAGTGTGAAGTGCTTCTGAGTAAAGGCAGTCGCCAAATTAATGCCAAGAGCATTATGGGTGTGATGATGCTGGCTGCAGGCATTGGTAGCACTGTGACCCTGGAAACAATTGGAACGGATTCAGAAGAGGCCATGCAGGCCATCACCGCATTGATTCATGATCGCTTCGGTGAGGGCGAATAAACCATGACTTTTTCATTGCATGGCATTCCGGTATCCAAAGGCATTGCCATCGGCCGAGCTGTGCTCATTTCCAGAGCCGCCCTTGAAGTCAGTCATCACTTAATCGATCCTGGGCAAGAGGAAGCAGAAGCTAAACGACTGCTTGCAGCCTTCAAACAGGTTCAATCGGAGTTAACTACCCTCCGGGGTGGATTGCCGAAAGATGCGCCACAAGAAATGGCTGCGTTTTTGGATGTCCACAGCATGATTTTGGCTGATCCTACTTTGGCTGAAAAACCCTTGAAGTTGATACGGACGGAGCGACTCAATGCAGCGTGGGCTTTGACGACTGAGCTAAACGACTTGTTAGAGCAATTTGCAGAAATCGAAGATCCTTATCTGAAAGAGCGTGCCCACGACATTCGGCAAGTGGCAGAGCGGGTTTTAAAAGCACTGCACTCGCAACACAAGGATGGATTATCCCAGCCCGATTTTTTGGCGCCGAGCGATGCGGGGGTCGATGCCATCATTGTGGCGCATGATATTGCGCCACACGACATGTTGCGTTTTAAGGACTATGCATTTAAAGGTTTTGTGACCGATCTTGGTGGCCGTACCTCGCACACCGCGATTGTGGCCCGCAGCATGGAAATTCCGGCGGTTGTGGGCGCGCGCCATGCCAGCGAGATTATTCGCCACGGCGATTGGTTGGTACTCGATGGTGACCGTGGCGTGGTGGTGGTTTCCCCCAGCGATCGCTTGTTGGCAGATTACCGCGCTTTACAACAAACGGAAGTTGCTGAGGCGCAGAAGTTACAGCAAATTAAATACTCCGATACCAAGACGCGCGATGGTATTCACATCGAACTCTTAGCCAATATTGAATTACCGGAAGACGCAAAGCAGGCAGTCGAGTTTGGCGCTGTAGGGGTTGGCCTCTTTCGTTCCGAATTTCTCTTTATGAATCGCAAAGAGGCCCTTCCAGGTGAAGAGCAGCAGTATTTAGAATACCGCCGCGTCATTGAGGCCATGCACGGTTTACCGGTCAATATTCGAACCATTGATGTTGGTGCCGATAAGGCCTTGGGTGCGGGGAGTGACTTGTCGCAAACCGGAACCTCGCCACTGGGATTGCGGGCGATTCGTTGGTCGCTAACTGAGCCAGAGATATTCTTGACCCAGCTAAGGGCGATTTTGCGGGCATCTGCACATGGCCAAGCGCGGATCATGATTCCAATGCTGGCGCATGCAAAAGAAATTAGCGAGACCTTGCGTTTGCTTGAAAAGGCCAAGGCCCAGCTGCAACAGCGCGATCAATTGTTTAATCCCCATATTCAAATTGGGGCGATGATCGAGATTCCGGCCGCCGCCTTGGTGTTGCCTATGTTTATTCGGCACTTTGATTTTTTATCGATTGGCACGAATGATTTGATTCAATATACATTGGCGATTGATCGAGCAGACCATGCAGTAGCCCACTTATATGATCCATACCATCCTGCGATCCTGAATTTACTGGCGAATATTATTAAGCAGGCGAAACAGGCGGGTATTCCGATTGCGGTATGCGGTGAGATGGCCGGCGACCCAACCTTAACGAAGCTTTTACTGGGCATGGGCTTAACGGATTTCTCGATGCACTTCAGTCAGCTGCTATTGGTAAAGCGCGAAATCCTCAAAGCCGACGTCAGTAAACTCGGAGCACCAACTGCTGCTGTGCTGAGTGCCATTGATCCGGCTGAGCAAGCGGATGCATTGGCAGCGCTTGCTGCAGCCTAGTTCTAAATTGATTTATGCGGGATGACGCTGGCCGCAGACGGAGCAGTCTGGATTGCGGCTGATTTGAATTGTTTCAATTTGGGTATTGCGCGCATTCCATAACAACAAGCGTCCGATCAACGGACTGCCAAAACCAATCAACACTTGCAGCGCTTGCGCTGCCTGCATCGTCCCGATAATGCCAACCAAAGGGGAGAAGACGCCCATGGTGGCGCAATTGATTTCTTCTGGGGCTTCGTCGGGCGAAAAGATGCAAGCATAGCAAGGTGAGTCAGCGCGCTTCACATCAAATACGCTCAGTTGACCATCGAGGCGCAAAGCCGATCCAGATACTAAGGCGACGCGATGCGCGGCGCAGGCCGCATTAACCAACTGACGGGTGGCAAAGTTATCGGTGCAATCCAAAACCACGTCGACCGATGGCAAAATCGCAGCCAAGTTGCCCGCAGTGGCACGCTCTTGAATGGAAACAACATTGATGGTGGGGTTAAGTGCTTCAAGAAAACGCTTGCCCGAATCCACCTTACTACTGCCCACGCTAGTTTGGGTATGCATGATTTGGCGCTGCAAGTTGGTTAACTCAACCGCATCAAAATCCATGAGGGTGATAGTGCCAACCCCGGCCGCTGCCAAGTAGGGCGCGGCAGCGCAGCCCAATCCGCCGGCCCCAATCACCAAAATGTGTGAGCTGAGCAGCTTTTCTTGCCCCGCCAGGTCAATTTCATCCAGCAGTAAGTGCCTGGAGTAGCGCAGTAACTGCTCGTCGTTCATGACCTTCGCTTATTCGAGCTTAGAGGCCGAACGCTGCACTTCTTTACCGTCGATGAAGGCTACGGCTTGCTGCAGCATGAAGTCATCCGGACCGCCTAACTCAACGGGCTTTTTAGACTTGTCTTTTTCACGCTCTTCGGGAGTCTTGCTGGCATTCTTTTCTTCAATGCGCTGCAATTCTTCAATCCGGCGTTTTTGACGATCCAAGATTAATTTTTCTTCCGGCGACTGTTTATTACGCAAGTGTTTCTCACTGTCAATTTCACGCGTTATCAAAACGTCATCGGGGTCGCCATCTTTGTTTTGATCTACTGCGATATCGGGCTTAATGCCAAAGGCTTGAATCGATCGCCCTTTGGGTGTGTAGTAGTAGGCGGTTGTGATCTTGAGGGCAGAGTCATTCGAGAGTGGGCGAACGGTTTGCACTGAGCCTTTACCAAAAGTAGTCTTGCCGATAATGGTAGCCCGCTTGTAATCTTGGAGTGCTCCAGCGACGATCTCCGATGCAGAAGCAGAGAAGGCATTAACGAGAACCACCATGGGGATCTTTTTAAATAATGGAGGCACCGATGCCAAAGGATCGCCTGCCTCACTGAGGCGATACATCGAAGGCGTTGCATTGAAAATTTGGGTGGAATCCGGTGCCTGACCTTTGGTTGAAACAATCACAGCATTGGCTGGCAGAAAGGCTGCAGCAACCCCAACAGCCCCCTGCAGTAAGCCGCCGCCGTTATTACGCAAATCCAAGATAACACCTTTTAAATTGGGATTTTTCTCGGCAATTTCACTGAGTTTTTTTGCTAAATCGGGAACGGTACGTTCTTGAAAGCTAGTAATCCGAACCCATGCAATATCGTTATCTACGATTTTGGTTTTGATCGATTGCACTTTAATTTCAGCGCGGGTGATCGTAACTGGAAAACTACGCTCTTCACTTTTTCTAAAAATAGTCAGCGTAATTTTTGTTCCTGGTTTGCCGCGCATGGTGCGGACCGCTTTATCCAGAGTCATGCCACGAACGGGCTTATCGTCCAGTCGCGTAATTAAGTCACCCGCTTGAAGGCCAGCACGTGCTGCAGGACTGTCCTCAATTGGATTAAGGACCTTTACTAAACCATCTTCGGAGGTAATTTCAATACCAAGCCCAGCAAACTTACCTGCAGTCTGCTCTTGCATTTCTGAAAAGTCTTTTTTGTCCAAATACGAAGAATGCGGATCCAAACTACTCACCATGCCTTTTACAGCATCGGTCAGCAATTGTTTGTCTTCGATTGGTTCAACGTATTCCCGCTTGATTTGAGAGAACACATTGGATAGTGTGCGCAGCTCATC
Source organism: Polynucleobacter sp. (assembly GCA_044345935.1). Classification (GTDB taxonomy): domain Bacteria; phylum Pseudomonadota; class Gammaproteobacteria; order Burkholderiales; family Burkholderiaceae; genus Polynucleobacter. The sequence goes on from JBIJAC010000009.1 coordinate 10,807, forward strand.
CAGCGGTAGCGTTGTGGTGCCTTGTTGCGCTGTGGCAGAAAATTGGATGGTCGCGGCAACGCCGGCGATCAGACCAACAGAAACAAGAGCAAGGCTTTTAAATAAATGGCGCATGTGGGCGATAAGGTGTTTTTGCTACTGGATTAAGTATGTCGCCTATTTTGCTCTAGTCTAGGTAAAAATGCTGTTTCGGCTTCAAATCATCGTCTAATTCATACACGAGGGGTTTGCCATTGGGCACATTGACCTGCATGATGTCGGTTTCAGAGGTCCCATCCAGGAATTTAATCAGGGAGCGGATGCTATTGCCGTGCGCAACCAAAACAACCCGTTTACCTAGCTTAAGTGCAGGCGCAATCGACTCGTTCCACAGCGGCATCACCCGATCAATCGTATCTTTCAGGCACTCACCCAAGGGAATATCACCCTGATCTAGCTTGGTGTAGCGGCAATCGCCGTGGCTGTTGCGCTCATCATTCAGGTCCAGTAAGGGCGGGCGAACATCAAAGGAGCGGCGCCAAATATGCACCTGCTCATCACCGTATTTGGCAGCGGTTTCGGCCTTATTGAGGCCAGTCAGGGCGCCGTAATGCCGCTCATTTAAGCGCCAACTGTGCACCACTGGAATCCACATCAGGTTCATTTCATCTTGAACGTACCAAAGCGTGCGGATGGCGCGGCGCAAAACGGAGGTGTATGCAATATCAAACTCATACCCCGCTTTTTTAAGGCTTTTGCCTGCAGCAATGGCCTGATCGATGCCTTTTTGGGTTAAATCGACATCGGCCCAGCCGGTGAAGCGGTTTTCAAGGTTCCAGACAGATTCGCCATGGCGGATTAGGACAAGTTGTTTCATAGAGCCATTCTATAATCTAAAGATGAACTTTTTAATGCAAATCGAAAATATGGCGCTTATTGCGCTCGTATTAGTTACCGGCGTAGCGCTATTTCTACCTACATTATCAACGCTAATTATGGGGGGCGGAGTCTCGCCAACCGAAGCCACCACTTGGATCAACCGCAAAAAGGCACAAATTTTAGATATGCGCCTAGAGGCTGATTTTCAGGCAGGTCACTTACCTAATGCAAAGCGTATTGCGGAGGATCAAATTGCCTCTGGAATCGATAAGCTCAAACTGGACCGCAAGTTACCCGTGATTGTGGTTTGCCAAAGCAATGTTGCTTCGCGCGGCCCGATTAAAGCACTGCAGTCTGCTGGATTTACAGAGGTTAAAAACTTAGATGGTGGCGTACAGGCGTGGACGGCGGCTGGCCTGCCATTGGCTAAAAGCTAAGCTATGCCTTCCGTTCTTATGTACAGCACCCGCGTTTGCCCTTACTGCGTAATGGCTGAAAAGCTGCTGCAGAAAAAAGGCGTGGCGCAATTGGAAAAAATTCTGATTGATGTTGATCCTGCGCAGCGCGAGACCATGATGGCCCGAACTGGACGCCGTACCGTCCCACAAATTTACATTGGCGACCATCATGTTGGTGGCTATGACGACTTGGCTGCCCTTGATCGTGCGGGCAAGTTGGATGCCTTATTGGCTGACCCGATCTAATTTTTTAACGAGAAAGTCCTGTATGAGCGAGCAAACAGCATCCCCAAACGATGGAGCCGGCGAGGCAGTAGAGCCGAGCTTTAATATTCAACGGATTTACCTGAAGGACTTATCACTAGAGCAACCCAATGCGCCCGCTATTTTGTTGGTGCAAGAAGAGCCGCAGATTCAGGTAGAGATTGATGTGAGCGTTGATCCATTGGCTGAAGGTATTTTTGAGGTGGCGTTGATTTCAACCTTGACCGCACGCGTCGATGGCAAGGTTCTATTCTTGGTTGAAGCAAAGCAAGCCGGTATTTTTCACTTCATACTGATACCGCCGGAGCAGGTTGATCCCATGCTCGGCGTAAGCTGCCCAACCATTTTGTTCCCGTATTTGCGTTCCAATGTAGCCGACATCGTGAGCCGTGCAGGCTTTCAACCGATCCACCTGAGTGAAATCAATTTCCACAGCCTGTATCAGCAGCGCTTATTGCAGGCTCAAGGGTCTGCTGGAGGTGATGGCAATGAATCGACTCAGGAAAGCAAAATTATTTTGCCCAACTAAACACAGGCCTAGTCACTCATTATGAATGTGACACTACTGGGGGCGGGTGCATGGGGCACCGCAATGGCTGCGCAAGCAGCCCACCATTTGCCACCAGGATCAGTCAAGCTTTGGGCTCGCAGCCCTGAGCAAGCAAAGGCAATTCAGGCAGCACATCAAAATCAGCGCTACCTTCCGGACATTGCCTTACCAACTGCCTTGCAGGTAGAGTTTGATTTAAAACACACATTGGGACTCTTACGCCCAAGTGATTTGGTGGTTATTGCGACACCAATGTCCGGCTTATCTGAAACGATTGCCTGCGTTTTACAGCAAGCAGCGCACCCTCTCAATATCGTTTGGTTATGTAAAGGCCTAGAGCCAATTACAGCACTCCTACCACACCAAGTGGTTGAGCGAGAGCTAGCCAAACATAGCAGGGGCATTACTCATGCAGTGGGTGCTGTCTCAGGTCCTAGCTTTGCCAATGAGGTGGCACGTGGACTGCCATGCGCTTTAACAGTAGCTAGCAAATCAGCAGCACTGTGCCAAGTAGTTCAGGCCGCCTTTCATCACGGCAATATGCGGATTTATGCCAGCGATGATTTGATTGGTGTGGAGCTTGGCGGCGCCGTAAAAAATATTATGGCGATTGCCGCTGGTATCGGCGATGGCTTAGGCTTAGGTCTCAATGCACGGGCTGCGGTGTTAACCCGCGGCCTCGCAGAAATGATGCGGCTGGTGAAGGCCGCTGGTGGCAAGCCAGAAACCTGCATGGGGCTCACAGGGGTAGGCGATCTAATTTTGACCGCAACGGGAGATTTATCACGCAATCGCCGTGTCGGTTTATTGCTGGCTGCAGGACAGTCGCTGCAAACCGTGCTGAATAATTTAGGCCATGTTGCGGAGGGTGTTTTGTGCGCAGCCGCAGTCGCTGATTTAGCAAAGCGTCTTAATGTGGATATGCCGATTACCAGCAATATGTGCGATGTTCTCTCGGGGCAAATTACCGCGCACGAGGCAGTCCAAAAACTGATGGGCCGCGAGCCAAAACCAGAACATTAAATGGTGTGTTTAGGTGCCGCCAGCAAAGTCGTTTTGTCGCCATGCCTCATAAACCAAGATTGCAACGCTGTTCGATAAATTCAGGCTGCGGCTGTTTTCTCGCATGGGTAGTCGAATCCGGTTTTGCTCAGGGATGGCGCTCCGCACTTCATCGCTGATTCCTTTGGTTTCTGAACCAAAAACAAAATAGTCGTTTTCACTAAATTGTGCTTGCGCAAAACTTCCTTTTCCTTTGGTTGTGAGTGCAAACAGGTGCGTCGCATCCGGTTTGGTTTTTTCTATAAAGTCAGACCAGCTTTTATAGACCAATAGGTTGGCGAATTCATGGTAATCCAGACCGGCCCTGCGCAATTTGGCATCTTCCAGCGGAAAGCCCAAGGGCTCAATCAGGTGTAGTGTTGCCCCAGTATTGGCACACAAGCGAATGATATTGCCCGTGTTCGGCGGAATTTCAGGCTCGAATAAAACAACATTAAACATTGCTATAGATCCCTTGAATGGATCCGTGTTTGGGGCCTTAAGGCACGCAATACAACCCAATTTTCAACGGAACGTGCACCATTATCCTTCAGCAAGGTAGCGATCTCCTGCAAAGTGGATCCGGTAGTCATGACATCATCGAATACCACGATCGATTTATTCTGTATTTTTGCTAATGCCTCCGGGTGAATGTAAAAGGCGTGGCGCAATGCCGTCTGCCGATCGAAGCGATTGTGCCCCACTTGATTCGCGTCCGAGTGGTGTCGCCCCAAGGCATTGGCAATCGGCTCAATTGAGTGCGGCAATCGAATGCGCCTGGCTATTTCCCAGGATTGGTTAAAGCCGCGGCGATTGAGTTTTTGGGTGCTGAGCGGGACAGGCAATAAAACCGCTGCCTCAGGCATATCTAGATGTGGCATTGCTAGGCGATTCCAGGCGAAGGCAAAGGCACTAGCAATGGCAAGGCGCCGCTGGTATTTAAGCTGATGCATTGCATGTTGCAAGACACCATCGTATCGATCAAGGCAATGCGTTTGATCGAACGCCGGCGCTTGCAGCAGGCAAGCACTGCATTGATTTTGTTCGGTGCTATCGCCATCAAGATCAACCCCGCAGCGGATGCAGCAGGGGTAATGAAAGAGGGAGTGGTTTTCTAAAAACGCAAAGCAAGAATGGCAGACTACAGCCGTTTGGTGGCGGGTACACACGATGCATGCGGTGGGTAATAAATGGCTAAAGAGGGTGTGTAAAAAATGCATGGGGCGCTGAGTATACTGAGCGCATGACCCGATCATTAAGATGGCTTAAAGACGATATCGCCGAACGCATGATGCAAAAGCTAGAGCTGCTCAAACATCAGCCGCGCTCGCTATTGATCATTCCGGATGCGCCTGGCATACATGCAAATCGCTTAGCTAAACGCTTCCCAAAAGCAGCGCTCTCAAGCGTTCTTGATTCAGATCTCAGCTGGGCCGATACGACAAAAATGAAGTTAGCTCGAACATGCAGCTTCATTACGAAGGGCATCACGCGTTTTCCAACCATGATGGAAAGCAGCATTGCACTTCCGGATCAATCGCAAGACATGGTGTTTAGTAATTTATGGATCCACTCTTTAGATCAACCTAAATGGGTCGTTCAGGAAGCGTGGCGGGTCTTACGCGAGGGTGGTCTCTTTTCCTTCAGCTATCTTGGCCCGGATACGGGCAAAGAATTGCGTGCATTGCAATGCGATGCCATGGACGGGTCTTCATTAGCAACTCTCCCTGGAGCATGGGATATGCACGATTTGGGGGATGCGCTGGTGGAAAGCCGATTCTCCGATCCGGTGATGGATATGGAATACCTCTACTTAGACTATGAATCCGATGCCCTGTATCTTCAGGATGCCCTTGCTCTTGGACTTCTGTCAGCGCAACAAGTGCAGGTCATCGCTGCAGATAAAACCGTGAAATTACCTCAAAAAATGACGCTTGAAGTGGTGTATGGGCATGCTTGGGTGGTGGGTAAACACCTGTCAGGAACAAAGGACACTTTGGCCTTTATTTCACCTGATCAAATTCAACGTAAGGGTAGGTAAGATGTTCATTAAGAGTAAGTACTTACTTTATTTTAAAGTAAGGTCATTATTGATTCCCCTCAGCGCATGTGTAGATTGTTGATTAAGATAAGAAACCCTATAATTACGCATCAAAATGTAAAGCCAGCTTACTTTTGCCTTATTTATGCGTGGTGATGCATTTAAAAATTACGATTATTAATAGAGATAAAGATGAATTTACTTGGAAAAGCCGTCAGAGCACTGCTCTTAACCCTTGCCTCAATTAGTACCGGAACGGTATTTGCGAATCAAGATATGCCCGGCGGACCTGCAGTAAATCAGCTAAATTTCCCAGTAGCAGCAACCAAAATCATGGCCGAAATTCACTGGCTGCATTGGATGATGCTCGTTATCTGTACTGTGATTTTCATCGGTGTGTTCGGGGTGATGTTCTATTCCATCCTCAAACACCGTAAATCGAAAGGCGCCAAGTCAGCCTCCTTTCATGAAAGCACCACAGTAGAAATCATTTGGACGGTCATCCCTCTCCTGATCGTGATTGGTATGGCATTGCCAGCAACCAAAACGGTCGTGGCCATGAAAGACACCACCAACGCAGACATCACCATTAAAACCACGGGCTATCAGTGGAAGTGGGGATACGACTACCTTAAAGGCGAAGGCGAAGGTATCAGCTTTTTATCCACCCTGTCGACCTCACGCGAATCCATCAATAACCTAGCACCCAAATCGAACACGTATTTGATGGAAGTAGATAACGAGATGGTGGTGCCGGTCAATAAAAAGATTCGCATCATCACTACAGCCAATGACGTAATCCATGCATGGTCAGTGCAAGCCTTCGGAGTCAAGCAGGACGCCATCCCTGGATTTGTGCGCGATACCTGGTTTAAAGCAGAAAAGATTGGCACCTACCGCGGTCAGTGTTCGGAGCTTTGTGGTGCCCAGCATGCCTTTATGCCAATCGTAGTGCGTGTTGTGTCCGATGAGGACTACACCAAATGGGTAGAGGAAAAGAAAAAAGAAATGGCAGCCTTGGCCGATGATCCAAGTAAGGTCTACACCTTGGCAGAGCAAATGGACCGCGGCGCAAAAGTCTATGCTTCCAACTGCGCAGCATGCCATCAAGCCAATGGAAAGGGCGCAGGTGCCTTCCCAGCACTGGATGGAAGTAAGGTTGTGCTTGGCCCCAAAGAGGCCAACTTCCAAATCATGCTCAACGGCAAAGGCGCTATGCCCAAATGGGGTGGCGTGATTTCAGACGGCGATATCGCAGCAGTGATTACCTATACACGAAATGCGTGGGGCAATAAAACAGGCGACGTATATCAAACGCCTGACCTCATGGCAGCGCGGACTAAATAACAACTTAATTAAAAAACCATCTCGGAGCAACTCATGAGCACAGTCTCTACTACCCACGATACAGCCCACGATCATGCGCATGACACGCCACACGGATGGCGTCGGTGGTTGTTTGCAACCAACCACAAAGACATTGGAACGATGTACCTCATCTTCTCCTTTGTTAGCTTGCTGGCTGGCGGTGTCATGGCCCTTGGTATTCGTTTGGAGTTGTTTCAGCCTGGCTTGCAATACTTGCGCCCCGAGTTCTTTAATCAGTTAACCACCATGCATGGCTTAGTGATGGTGTTCGGCGCAATCATGCCGGCCTTCGTGGGTTTTGCAAACTGGATGATTCCATTGCAGATCGGCGCGTCCGATATGGCCTTTGCGCGGATGAATAACTTTAGTTTCTGGATTTTGCCAGTAGCGGCTATTTTGTTATTTGGTTCTTTTTTAGCGCCAGGCGGCGCGCCAGCGGGTGGCTGGACTTTGTATGCTCCGCTAACTTTGCAGATGGGTCCCGGCATGGATATGGCGATTTTCGCCCTTCACTTGCTCGGCGCTTCTTCCATCATGGGCTCGATTAACATCATTGTGACCATCTTGAACATGCGCGCGCCTGGCATGACCCTAATGAAGATGCCCATGTTTGCCTGGACATGGTTGATCACAGCCTATTTGTTAATCGCAGTGATGCCAGTGTTAGCTGGCGCGATCACCATGGTTCTAACCGATCGCCACTTTGGCACCTCGTTCTTCTCCGCTGTTGGCGGTGGTGATCCTGTGATGTACCAGCATATTTTCTGGTTCTTTGGTCACCCAGAGGTCTACATCATGATTCTTCCAGCGTTTGGAATTATTAGTGAAGTGATTCCTGCGTTCTCTAGAAAGACCTTATTTGGTTACAGCTCGATGGTGTATGCAACAGCCTCCATTGCGATCTTGTCGTTCATCGTTTGGGCGCACCACATGTTTGCGACCGGTATGCCAGTGACCGGTCAGTTGTTCTTCATGTATGCCACCATGCTGATTGCAGTTCCGACCGGTGTCAAAATCTTCAACTGGGTTGCAACCATGTGGAGGGGTTCGATGACATTCGAGACTCCCATGTTATGGTCGGTTGGCTTTATTTTCGTATTTACGATGGGCGGGTTTACCGGCCTCATTCTGGCAATCGCCCCAATTGATATTGGCGTGCAAGATACCTACTATGTTGTAGCCCACTTCCATTATGTGTTGGTAGCCGGCTCCCTCTTTGCTATGTTTGCAGGCTTCTATTACTGGTGTCCAAAATGGACTGGCTACATGGCCGATGAATTCCGCGGCAAAGTGCATTTCTGGGGCTCCATGATTTTCTTTAACCTCACCTTCTTCCCAATGCACTTTTTGGGCCTTGCAGGTATGCCACGCCGTTATGCCGATTACCCAACGCAGTTTGCGGACTTCAATATGATTGCATCGATTGGCGGTCTCGGGTTTGGCTTAATGCAGGTGTATTTCCTCTTGTTTGTGGTGATGCCTGCCTACCGTGGTCACGGCATCAAAGCATCGGATAACCCATGGGATGGCGCTAAGGGTCTGGAGTGGACTTTGCCTTCACCAGCACCACACCACACCTTTGAAACACCTCCTAAGGTCAGTTAATTACTACCGTGCCCCAGGAAGCCAAGGATATGTATAAATCAGCTCAGGCAGCGCGCAACCGCCGCTTGGGTCTGATTATGCTCAGCGTTGCCTTTGTTTTCTTTATGGGCATTGTGATGAAACGAGTCATGTTGGGCTAAGGCTCAAAAAATTATGGCCAATATCAAAACCATCAATCGTCAAATTTTGTTGAAGCTGTTGCTGGCTTCCATATTGATGTTTGGTTTTGGCTATGCCTTAGTACCACTCTACAAAGCCCTGTGTGAAGTCACTGGCATCAACGTCGTGACCAACAAAAATAACTATGGTGTGCGTGCTCATGGGGCAACCAAACCAGAAAATACTCAAATAGACTATTCGCGTACAGTCACCATTGAGTTTGACTCCAATAGCCGCGGCCCGTTTTCATTTAAGCCAGTTAAGAATTACCTTGAAGTACACCCCGGCGAAATGGCAGAAATTGTGTACAAGGTTTCGAATAATCTGAATCGATCCGTTGAGGCCCAAGCCATACCGAGTTATGCACCCAAAGCTGCAACCGAATACTTCACCAAATTAGAATGCTTCTGTTTTCAGCAGCAGACCCTAAATCCTCATCAAATGCGCGATATGCCGGTGGTTTTTGTGATCGACCCCAATTTACCCAAAGACGTGAAAACAATTACCCTGTCCTATACTTTTTTTGAGCTGGGTGTGGGCATAAAGCCGGCTGGATCAAGTACGCCGCAAGCAGTGAAGACGGCCTTATGAAAAAGCAAAGTAGTTTCTTGCAGTCCATGAAGGCAGTCATGTGGGGATTTTTGGGAGTGCGTAAGCAGTCAGGTTTACAAGATGATGCGACCAGCTTGAGTTTTGTGCACATCATCCTTGCTGGGATTTTGGGGGCAGTTGTTTTTATGTCTGCCTTGTTGTTGATTGTAAAAATGGTCGTATCAAGTTAATACTAATTTCGAGTAAATAGAGAGAACACAATGTCGTCTAATTCAACCCCATACTATTTCGTTCCTAGTTTATCCAGGCACCCCGCGATGGCTAGCATTTGCCTACTGGGTTTTGGAAGCGGCATGACTGGCTGGGTGAACGGCTATTCCTGGGGCGCCCCACTAACGATTGCTAGTGTTGTGTGTATCCTGTTTGTGCTTTACAAATGGTTCGGCGATGCCATTGCCGAGTCCAATTCGGGTAAAAACAGCATTAACGTCGATGTGTCGTATCGCTGGTCGATGAGCTGGTTTATTTTCTCGGAGATTATGTTTTTTGCGGCCTTCTTCTCCGCATTGTTCTATGCGCGTAGTATCTCAATGCCTTGGCTTGGCGATATTGAAAGTAAATTACTCTGGCCTACCTTTACAGCTGTGTGGCCGAACGATGGCCCTGCAGGGCTAGTAGAGCAGTTTTCAACCATTGGCCCATGGCCGATCCCAACGATTAATACTTTGCTGTTATTGAGCTCAGGCGTAACGGTCACATGGGCGCACCATGCCATTCGTGAGAACAATCAAAAGCATGCCGTATGGGGCCTCGCAGCAACGGTATTTTTGGGCGCGATATTCTTGGGCTTTCAGGTGTATGAGTACATGCATGCCTACAATGACTTAAACCTAAAATTAACCTCAGGCGTTTACGGTTCAACCTTCTTTATGTTGACGGGATTCCATGGATTTCACGTCTTCTTAGGTGCATTGATGTTGGCGGTAGTCTTGCGCAGAGCCATTCGCGGGGACTTTACTGCGGATAACCACTTTGCCTTTGAAGGTGCATCATGGTATTGGCACTTTGTTGACGTTGTTTGGCTTGGACTCTACGTCGTCATCTATTGGATGTAAGTGTGGGATGAACTGGTCAGTAATGGCGAGTTCAATCAACGAGGAAATCGGCCAAGTTTATTGGCCGATTTTGATTCCGGTAGGCTGGATATAGCCCAAGGAATAAGCCAGCCAAATGCCTAAGAAAAGAGCGATTGATAGGCCGATGCGCAGCATGAGCGAATGAACCATCCGAGAGCTATTGCCTTTGTCTTTCATCATGTAATACAAAGCCGAGCCGAGGCTAGCAATAATCAGTAAAAGGGCGGCGGGCATAATCCATTTCATAACAGAATCCTACCATTGAATATTTTTTCTAGCTTGCTACACAATCGCGTGATTCCAACCATTGCCATGGCAGTGGTGGTGTCGATTGGCATTAGCGCAGGCCTTTGGCAGATGAGCCGCGCCGCTGGAAAAATGGAGAAAGCGGAAAAACTCGCATCCCAGATTGCGTTGCCACCTCTCAATCTCAATACAAAACCCCAATGGACTTTAGCCGAGGCCGATAGTCGCCGCTTAGTTGTAGAGGGCACGTTTTTAGCCGATCAGGCGATTTGGTTGGATAACCGGCCACAGCCAGGCGCAGCTGCATCAAAAGCGGGCTCAGGTCAGTCCGGATTTTATGTACTGACGCCGTTTCAGGTCACCGGTTTTGACAATACGGTGATTTGGGTTCAGCGCGGCTGGGCGCCCCGTAATCGCGAAGACCGCTTGGCGCTGCCACCGATTAATACCCCCGGCGGCCAGGTGCGGATTGAGGGAATCGGTATTGCCCAGCCCGACCGGGTTTTTGAGTTAGGGGATGGCGGAGTAGGCGGCAGTGGGCCAGTGCGGATACAGCAAAATCTGGATCTAACGAAGGAGGCGGAGCGCCATCGGTGGCAACAAATCCCCTTTGTTTTGAAGCAAATGAGCGAAGTCGAAAAAGATGGCTTAATGCGAAGTTGGACCGCGGCAGCAAGCGGGGTCGATCGCCATTATGCTTATGCATTCCAGTGGTTTGCACTCGCGCTGAGTGCCTTCTTATTTTGGTTAATTCATGGCTTGCTACGAATTCGCCAAACAACAAAAAGGTAGAACGATAGTGGAAGATAAAGAGCTGTTGATACCGGCGGCGCAACATGAGGCGCCGATACCGAACGCACAAACGCGCCGTGGCCGCATTCAAATGCTCTTGCTCTTATTTGCATGCGCTCTACCGGTGATTGCCTCCTACTTTACGTTTTATGTTTTAAAGCCAGAGGGTGGGAAAACCAATTACGGTAGGCTGATCACGCCCCCAGAGCAGGCGCAATCAGCCTGGTTTAATCTGCCTCTAGAAGGAAAGTGGACACTCTTGGTTGCGCGTCCTGCTAGTGAGTGCGTCAGCCAAAATGAGGTGTGTTTGCAGGCCTTATTTTTAATGCGTCAAGTACGCGTTGCGCTCGGCAAGCAAAGTCCACGTACGCAATTGGTTTGGGTGGTGACCGATGGTATGCCAGTAGATCCCCAGGTAAGGCGAGCATACGATGAGCAGACGGCTGGCTTCTTTATTGTGAATGCACCTACCGCTGCCGAAGAAAAAGCACAGTGGACCAATTGGCTCAATTCCAAGCAAGGCAGTAAGGATATTCAGCTCCTCAATCCGTTTGGGGAAAAGATGATGCAGTTTGCTGTGACCGCAGACCCCAAAGAATTTGCCGGAATGCGCAAGGATCTAGAAAAGTTACTCAAAGTAAATCAGGCAGGTGAAAAGATTCAATGAGCGATAGCGCAATTCTCTTTTTGGAGTTAGCCGCAATCGCAATCGTGTTTGCGGGTATACCGCTGGCGTATCTATTCTCACGCCCAAGCCTCAATCTATTTCAGCGACTCAACTGGACCATCGTCTTTCTGACATTTGATTTAATCGTATTCGGCGCTTTTACACGCCTAAGCGACTCTGGCCTTGGCTGTCCAGATTGGCCGGGATGTTACGGCACCTCCAATCCGTTTCGTGCGATGGAGCAGATTCGTTTGGCGGAGGCTGCTATGCCGGATGGTCCAGTCACCGAAGTCAAAGCCTGGATTGAAATGCTACACCGCTATTTGGCGATGACCGTGGGCGCATTGATTGTGTTGCAGGTTGGCTTAGCGATTGCCAAAGCAAAGGAGTTGGGCACCAAAGCCATCGTTGGCAGCCTCGTTTTGCTCGTATTAGTTTGTTTGCAAGGCGCGTTTGGTGCTTGGACGGTGACCTTAAAATTACAACCCATCATCGTATCGATTCATTTAATGCTCGCTTTAATTTTATTGGCCCTCCTTACCTGGTATGCACAAAAGCCTTGGCAGAAGAGTGGCACCCAAGCTTATAAGCCCCTGCTGTCTGGAAAACTGCTTGCAGTCAGCTTCGGAATTTTGTTCTGGCAAGTATTTTTAGGGGCTTGGGTTAGCACCAACTATGCAGTGTTGGCCTGCCCCGATTTTCCGACCTGCATGGGTAGCTTTAGGCCTGAGACCGATTGGGGTAATGCATTTACCCTATGGCGTGAGCTCGGGCTCGATGCACAAGGCGGAGCGATTTCAACCATTGCGCTGCAGACAATCCATTGGACGCACCGGGTATTTGCCATCGCAGTCATGCTTGTATTGGGCTACTTTGCCTGGCATGCATGGCGCGCTGCTGGAAAGGCTCACCCTAGCTTATACCGATGGGCTCTAGCCGTTCTTGCCCTGCTGGCATTACAAGTGCTGACCGGTATATCCAACGTCGTCTTTCAGTGGCCGCTGGTGGCCGCCTTATTACACACAGCAGGCGCGGCTGCTCTTGTCTTATGCCTGGTCCGGATGTCGGCATGGGCTTCATGGAGCTACTCTGTAGCGAGTGCGAGGCGCATTGCATGAGTACTCAACCTAATGCTCCTGGATCTGCAGTGAGATCAATGCCGAAGTGGCGTCAATATGTGGTCTTAACAAAGCCGCGCGTCACTATGCTCGCCGTTTTTTGCGCCATCATCGGCATGTTTTTGGCTACCCCAGGCATGGTGCCTTACTCGGTTCTCATCGGCGGAACGATTGGCATTTGGATGCTGGCCAGCGCTGCTTTTGCAGTTAACTGTTTAATTGAGCAGGCGGTCGATGCAAAGATGCGTCGTACGGCGTGGCGGCCATCGGCAACCGGTGAAATTTCATCATCCCACATCATTGTTTTTTCGATCATCATTGGCGCTATTGGGATGGTGATGCTATGGTATTTCACCAATCCTTTAACGATGTGGCTGACCTTTGCAACCTTTGTTGGGTATGCCGTGATTTACACCTGGTTTTTAAAGCCGGCGACGCCGCAAAACATTGTGATTGGCGGTCTCTCTGGCGCAATGCCACCAGCCCTGGGTTGGGTTGCGGTGACGAACTCCCTATCAGCTGAAGCATGGTTGCTGGTGTTAATTATTTTTGCTTGGACTCCGCCTCACTTTTGGGCGCTTGCTTTGTATCGCCGTGAGGATTATGAAAAGTCTGGGCTCCCGATGCTGCCAGTAACGCACGGCGAGCGCTTTACCTTGCTGAACATTTTGCTCTACACCTTGATTTTGATCGCAGCTACTTTATTGCCCTACATTTATGGCATGAGCGGTTTGCTCTATTTGATCGGGGCACTCGTTTTGGGTCTGATCTTCTTGGCCTATGCAATTGCGTTGTATGTGTCGTATAGCGATCAACTGGCGAAGAAGACCTTTCGTTATTCGATCACCTACTTATCCCTGCTCTTTGCTGTTCTACTAATAGACCATTATGTTTAGTTTGAATTTACGCCCTATTCTGAAGCTGGAACCAAGCAGGGTATTTGGATTGGGCTTGTTATCACTTCTGATTGTTGGTGTCCTTGGATGTAGTCCTAAGCCCAGCTTTAAGAACGTAGACATCACGGGCAGCACTGCCTTTGGTAACAACTTTAGTTTGCTCGATACCAGTGGCAATATAAAAACCATGGCCGATTACAAAGGCAAAGTGGTTGTCCTATTTTTTGGTTTTACACAATGCCCCGATGTTTGCCCCACCACTTTAACGGAGATGGAAGAGGCACTTAAGTTACTTGGGCCAAAAGCCGATAAGGTGCAGGTCATTTTTATTACCGTCGATCCTGAGCGCGATACGGCAAATGTATTAGCGCAGTACGTGCCTGCATTTAATCCACGCTTTGTTGGACTTCGTCCTGCGGATGAGGCTGGTCTTGAGAAGGTAACTAAGGACTTTCGGATCTATTACAAAAAAGTGCCCGGATCTAAGCCGGGCTCATACACCATCGACCATACCGCGGGAAGTTACGTATTTGATCAGGATGGCCAGTTACGGCTTTACATCAAGCATGCGCAAGGACCTGAGGTCTTGGCGCACGACTTGAAAAACATTCTGCAATAAAAAACAGGAAAGAGTTAGGCTGCCGATGCTTCGAGTAGGCCACGCATTTTTTTGAGGGCAGCAGTTTCGATTTGGCGCACCCGTTCTGCTGAAATACCGTACTCTGCAGCTAGTTCATGCAATGTTTTAGTGCCATTACCATCAGCATCCATGGAAAGCCAGCGGGATTGCACAATGTCACGGCTACGATCGTCTAGTCCACTTAAGGCTTGATCTAACAAGGGACCATGTAAGCGGCTTGCATCGTTTGCGGCCATCACTCGCGTTGGCTCTTGACTCTCGTCAGCCAGCCACTGAATCGGCGCGTAAGCATCCTCGTCCGAGTCGTCGCCATCTAAAGCAACATCACCACCCGCTAAGCGCATTTCCATCTCACGCACTTCTGCACCTTTTACGTCCAAGGCTTTAGCTAAGGCTTCAACCTCGCTTGAGCTAAGTGCATTGAGTGTGGGCTTATTGCTACGCAGATTGAAAAACAATTTGCGCTGCGCTTTGGTTGTGGCGAGCTTAACGAGGCGCCAATTTTTTAAAATGTATTCATGAATCTCTGCTTTGATCCAGTGAATGGCATAGGAAACGAGGCGCGCACCTTGCGTTGGGTCGTAGCGCTTCACTGCCTTCATCAGGCCAAGATTACCTTCTTGAATCAGGTCTGCATGCGGAATGCCATAGCCTAAGTATTGACGCGCAACCGACACGACGAGGCGCAAGTGGGAGAGAACTAAACCCTTCGCGGCATCAACGCTCTCAGTACGTCGAAACTCTTGCGCTAGGTGCAGCTCTTCCGCAGCGCTCAACATAGGCAGCCGGTTGACATACGCAATGTACGAATCCAATGTGCCAACCCCGAGGGAGGGCAGCATGGATGTGCTGAGACTAGCGCTCATACTTCCTTGATACGAAAATGGCGCAGCAGCAATAGGGGACTTCAATATGTTCTTTTGGACCATTGTTAACTTGTGATTATCAGTAGTAAGAATAACTCTATTTTAGCACTCTATTTGGGAGAGTGCTAATTTGCTTATTATTTTATAACTTACTGATTTAATTGAATAATTCAGACGAATACTGCTTTGCATTGAAGGGTACTAGGTCCCCAATGCCCTCTCCCTTGCCTAGCGCATAGATGAGGGGCTTAGCCTCTCCTTGGAAGGTTTGTGCCAGGGCGCAAATCACTCCCCCTTTGGCGGTGCCATCCAGTTTGGTGACGATTAATCCAGTCAGGCCCAGAGCGGCATGGAAGGCCTTTACCTGGCTAATACCGTTTTGGCCGGTGTTGCCATCCAAGACTAAGAGGATTTGATGTGGCGCCCCAGGTAGCGCCTTAGCAATCACGCGCTTGACCTTTTTAAGCTCTTCCATCAAGTTATCTTGAGTTGCTAGGCGACCGGCTGTATCGATAATCAACACATCACTTTTACGGGCAATAGCGGCATGGATGGCATCATGCGCCACAGCGGCAGCGTCGCCACTTTCCTGACTAACGAGGTCTACGCCATTGCGCACAGCCCATTCTTTTAGCTGATTGCGTGCAGCTGCTCGAAAGGTGTCGCCTGCAGCCAAAAGAACGGCACGATCTTGTGACTGAAAATGATGGCAGAGCTTGCCGATCGTCGTGGTTTTGCCAGCACCATTCACGCCAACCACGAGCCATACCTCTGGCCGATGTGCCGATTGCATAAACAGGGGATTGGGATTGGCTTCTAAAGTCGAGAGCAGGGTGCTAACAGCCTCAATCAGCAGTGCTTGTAGCGCTTCTGGGGAAGCGGCTTTTTCAGATTTGGCAGCAGCGCGCAACTGCGCCATTAGCCGTTCCGTTGTGGGCAAGCCAACATCACTTTGAATCAGTGACTCTTCCAGTGTGTCAAACCATGCCTCATCCGTGCGGCTTGATTTAAACAGAGACCCTAGGGTTTTACGTAATCCAAACATTGTCGATACAATCCATTTGAAGGCATATGCGTTCTATAAGTGCATCTTATCAACTAAATCTAACATGATGGTGGTCTTGTCAATGCAATCTTCCCATTTACGCAATGGCGTTTTCGTGTTGCTCTGCCAACTGGCCCTGGCCGGATTTCAGCTAGCGCAGGCGCAAGTGAAGCCCGATTCAGCGCAGACCCACGAATACCGGCTGGCCAATGGGCTGAAGTTAATTGTTCGCGAAGATAATCGCGCCCCCACAGTAGCGCATATGGTTTGGTACAAAGCCGGCTCCATGGATGAAACCAATGGCCGCACGGGGGTGGCCCATGTCCTCGAACACATGATGTTTAAGGGAACTAAAACCATCAAATCCGGTGACTTTTCAAAGCGGGTTGCAGCAATGGGTGGCCGCGAAAACGCCTTCACCTCCATGGACTACACCGCCTATTTTCAGCAAATTGAGAAAAGTAAATTGGCTGAAGTGATGCGCCTTGAAGCAGACCGTATGAATAACCTCAATTTTGATGATGCGGAATTCGCCAAGGAAATTCAGGTGGTCATGGAAGAGCGCAGACTTCGGACCGAAGATAAAGCCTCGGGCTTGCTCTATGAAAACCTCATGGCAACGGCATATAAAGCATCACCCTACCGCCATCCCATTATTGGCTGGATGAATGATTTAGAAAACATGGTTCCCAATGATGCACGCCAGTGGTACCGGGATTGGTATGCACCAAACAATGCAACGGTGGTTATTGCCGGTGATGTTGAGCCAGAAAAAGTGCGGGCCATCGCTGAAGCAACGTATGGAAAATTGAGCGCACGCGAGTTGCCCATTCGTAAGCCACAAATTGAGCCAGTCCAGCGCGGCACTAAAGAGGTGATTGTGAAAGCCCCGGCCGATACACCGCAATTGGCGATGGCCTGGAAGGTACCGCACATTGATCCTGCAAAAATAGAAGATTACGAGCCATACGCACTTGCATTATTGGCGGCAGTCCTCGATGGTTATGACAACGCAAGGCTGAATCGAACCCTTGTAAAGCAGGACCGAATAGCCAATACGATTGATGCGGGTTATGACATGGTTGCCCGCGGCCCCCAGCTATTTATGATTCTGGGTACCGTGGCAAAAGGCAAAACGGTAACGCAATTGGAAAACGGTATCCGATCGGTTTTATCCGAGCTCAAAACAAAAGGCATTACTGCGGCCGAGTTAAAGCGTATTCAGGTACGCATCTTGGCTGACAAAATCTACAAACGCGATTCCATTTTTGGTCAAGCAATGGAAATTGGTAGCTCTGAAATTGCTGGCGTCTCCTGGAAGCAACTGGATCCTATTCTGGATCGACTGCAGGTGGTTACGCCAGAACAGGTGCAGGCAGTGGCTAAAAAGTACTTAATTGACGATACGCTGACGATTGCGACCTTAGAGCCGCAAGCCAGAGGAGCGGCTAAATGAGAGACCATATGCATTTAAGTAAAGGTGTGCGATCGGTGATACTGCAAGCGGTAGCGCTTGGGTTCTTAGTATTTTCGGGAAATACAAAGGCGATCTTGCCGATCGAAACTCTTGATACGGTTAAGGGTGCAAAAGCCTACTTTATTCAAACCAAGGTATTACCGATCATTGACGTAGAGGTCTCGATTGATGCGGGTAGTCGATACGATCCGGAAAATAAAAGCGGTGTAGCTGCGTTAACAGCACAGCTATTGACCTTAGGCACTGGCAGCGGTAAGTCGAGCTTGAGTGAGGCACAAATTGCCGATGAGATCGCCGATCTGGGCGCTAGTATTAGTGTGGCTGCAAGCGGCGAGCGTACCGTATTGCGAATACGTAGCTTAAGCCGGACTGATTTACGCGATCGGGTTGTGCAGTTGGCCTCTTTGATTTTGGCAAAACCGAGTTATGACAGTAAAGTGCTCGATCGGGAAAAGCAGCGCCTGATTACCGCGCTACTCGAAGCCCAAACCAAGCCAGAAACCATCTTGCAGCAAAACGTACGAAAAGCAGTTTATGGAAAATATCCGCTGGCCTACTTTCCGACACCAAAATCAGTAGCCGCAATCACCACTGCTGATTTACAGAAATTTCATGCTGGCCTGTATCGCGGTGATCGCATCGCGGTCAATATTGTGGGTGACTTGGATCGCCCACAGGCTAATGCCATCGTTCAGACCTTATTGGCGGGTTTGCCACAATCTGGCCCGGCCGTTGCTCCGTTACCAGTCATGCAGCAAACCCCCCAGGGGCCATTAAGTCAGCGCGAAGTACGGATTCCGTTTGATACACAGCAAGCCCATATTGCCATGGGCATGACGGCCATTACGCGCAACAATCCGGATTTTTTCCCACTGATGGTTGGAAATTACGTGCTTGGTGGCGGTGGGTTTGTATCCCGTTTAATGGCGGAGGTTCGTGAAAAGCGCGGCCTTGCTTACAGTATTAATAGCTATTTTGCGCCTGGCAAGGATGCGGGGTTTTTTGAAGCAGGCATGCAAACGAAAAAAGACCAAGCTATTTTAGGTTTGGAAGTAATGCAGAAAACAATCAGCCAATTTATTGCCGATGGGCCAACGGAAGCCGAGCTACTAGCTGCTAAATCCAATTTAGTGAATGGCTATCCATTGCGGCTGGATAGCAATCGAAAACTACTGGATAACTTATCTGGCATTACGTGGAATGACTTGCCCCTCGACACGATGGAAACCTGGACTAAGCAGGTGGAGGCAGTAACGCTCAACCAAATACGCGCTGCCTTTCAGCGGCATTTGGATATGAACCGAATGCAAATTGTCGTGGTTGGGATTAATAAGTAAGCAATGCCGCAGTCGATGCAGTCCAAGAAAATACGCATCATCGGTGGGGTTTGGCGTAGTCGCTTGATCAAGGTGATTGATGCTCCTGGATTGCGCCCAACCACCGATCGGGTTCGGGAAACCCTCTTTAACTGGTTGGGTCAAAATCTAGCTGGTTTGCGTTGTTTAGATGTCTTTGCTGGAGCCGGAGCCCTTGGCTTTGAGGCCGCATCGCGGGGGGCAAGCGCGGTTACCTTAATCGAGCGCGATAAAACCGCCTTTACGAATTTACGGGCAAACGTAAGCGATCTGCAGTCTTTTCCCGTTGATACTTCAATTGACTTGGTGAATGGCGATGGTGTGGGCTTTTTAAAAAGGCAGGCGAACGCTTCGTGGGACCTGGTTTTTCTGGATCCCCCGTTTGATGACCGCCTTGCTCTAGAGACTTCCGTACAGGAGGCGGCGCGCGTCTGCAATGGCAGCAAGGGCGGCCAAATTTACATTGAGACCGCGGTCGGCTGTGATTTAGCAGCGCTAAATAGCCTCATCCCCCAATGGGAATGCTGCAAAGAAATGACGGCCGGCCAAGTAAAAGCACTCCTATTTCAGCTCAGAAGGGGCTAAACTTTGGCTATCTGCAGTTAGAGCGAAAGATGAATGTATGACGATTGCTGTTTACCCTGGAACGTTTGATCCCTTAACCCGAGGCCACGAGGATTTAGTGCGTCGCGCCTCCAGTATCTTTAGTCAATTGATTGTGGGCGTAGCCGATAGCCGCAGCAAGCGTCCATTCTTCAATTTAGAAGAGCGCATTGCGATTGCGAAAGAAGTTCTCGGGCACTATCCGAACGTCAAGATTGCTGGGTTTACAGGTCTTTTGAAAGACTTTGCACGCGAGCACCAGGCGCGTGTGATTGTGCGCGGTTTGCGGGCAGTCTCTGATTTTGAGTATGAGTTTCAAATGGCTGGCATGAATCGCTACCTCTTGCCTGATGTCGAGACTTTATTCTTAACGCCATCGGATCAGTATCAATTTATCTCGGGTACCTTTGTTCGTGAAATCGCCACCATGGGTGGTGACGTGAGTAAGTTTGTTTTTCCATCGGTTGAAAAATGGCTGTTACAGAAAACGGCCACGATGAAGCACGAAGGCAAATAAGCGCATGGCCTTATTAATTACCGACGAATGCATCAATTGCGACGTCTGTGAACCCGAGTGCCCTAACGATGCGATTTTTATGGGGATTGAGATTTACCAAATTGATCCCAACAAGTGCACGGAATGCGTAGGCCATTTTGATGCCCCGCAATGCCGCCAAGTCTGTCCCGTTGACTGCATTCCGTTGCATCCCGATTATGTGGAAACGCATGATGATCTAATGCAAAAGTACCATCGCCTAATGGCATCGAAGGCATCTGAAAAGAACAAGGTCAGCTGTTAACAGCTGGAATGCAGGTCTTTCACCGCAGTTGCGGTTTCGCCTTTTAAAAACAACGGCATCGCATCCAGCGACCGAGACAAGGCTGAATCAATCTGAATCTGCTCTTCTAGAAGCGGCTTACGCAGAACGTAGTCGGCAACATCCATCAGGCGTCCAGGAAGGTCGCGAGGGTGGCCGATGCCGATGCGTAGGCGCCAGTAATCTAGGCTAGATAGGTGAGCCTGTATGTCTTTCAGACCATTGTGTCCGCCTGTACCGCCAGCAAACTTTAGACGCGCAACCCCTGCTTTGAGGTCGAGCTCATCGTGCACGACGAGAATTTCTTCTGGCTGAATCTGATGAAAACGGCACAATGCGCCCACCGATTGACCGCTGAGATTCATAAATGTGTCGGGTTGTAAAAGCCATACGTCACGACCATAAAGCGCAGCCTTAGCCGCCTTCCCATGAAAGCGTTTTTCTTGCTCAAGCAGTACTCCAGCCTGCTTTGCCAGCAGAGACACAAACCAAAATCCGGCATTATGCCGATCGGTTTCGTGTTTACTGCCTGGATTGCCAAGGCCAACAATTAATCTGATCATGATCTAAAGTGTATTAGAGGCTAGAAGGTTTATACAGCTTTACTTACAAAAAAGAAAACCCGCAGAAGCGGGCTTTCTGAATTGAATACCAAAGCAGAATTACGCTTTTGCATCCTTCTCTTTTGCCGCATCCGCCGGTGCTGCTGCAGGAGCCGCAACAACAGCTTCCACAGGCTCAGCTTTGACGGTTGGTATGCGTGCGTTTACCAGTACTGGATTCTCTTGCTCTACATGCAAGACTAAAGAAACGCCTTTAGGCAAGGGTACATCTTTAGCGTGAATCGAATGACCTACTTCGATGCTACTTAGGTTCACTTCAATGAACTCAGGCAAGTCGGCTGGCAAGCAGGTAACTTCAATGTCATTGGCAATGTGGCTGATGACGGCGCCACCAAGTTTGACTGCAGCCGATTCTTCTGCGTGGGTAAAGTGCAATGGAATGCGCATATGGATTTTCTCAGTCGCTGAAACGCGCTGAAAATCAATGTGCAAGACCAAAGGCTTAAATGGATGCATTTGATAGTCACGTAGTAATACTTTTTGTGACTTGCCACCCACTTCAAGGTCCAAAATGGACGAATGGAATGATTCTTTACGTAAAGCATGGAACAGGGCGTTGTGGTCAAGTTCGATGACCTCAGGCTTGTTTTTGCTGCCGTAAATAATGCCCGGAGTTTTACCGGAGTTGCGCAGGCGGCGGCTCGCACCCGTTCCCTGTACGCTTCTTTCAAAGGCTACGATTTTCATGATGACTCCCAAATTGAGGTTAATTTCCGTTCGCGACCAAACAGAAAAGCCTTCAATTATAGCGTGAACTTGGTATTTTTGGCCTATTTAGGCACTAAAAAGCCCAAAAGTGCTGTTTTTAAGCTTATTCCGCAAACATCGACATGACCGAATCACCCTTGGTAATGCGGGAGAGGGTTTCAGCCAGGATGGGGGCAACGCTGAGTTGGCGAATTTTCTTGACCTGACGGGCTTCGTCGGTCAGGGGAATGGTATCGGTAACCACGAGTTCGTCCAATTGCGAGGCGGCAATACGGGCAACTGCGCCGCCAGATAGGACTGCGTGAGTACAGTACGCCGTCACACCCTTGGCACCGCGCTCTTTGAGTGCTTCTGCAGCCTTACAGAGGGTTCCGCCGGTATCAATGATGTCATCCATGATGACGCAGTGACGGCCTTCTACCTCACCAATCAGGTGCATGACTTCCGATACATTGGCTTTGGGGCGGCGTTTATCAATAATCGCCAAATCGCAGCCCAATTGTTTTGCCATCGCGCGGGCACGAACAACGCCGCCAATATCCGGAGAAACAATGATGAGGTCTTTGCTTTTTTGCTCTTGCAGGTCGGCAAGGAGGACGGGGGAGGCATAAATGTTATCAACGGGGATATCAAAAAAGCCCTGAATTTGGTCCGCATGGAGATCCATGGTTAAGACACGCTCAATACCCGCAACCGATTGCAGCATATTGGCCACAATCCGAGCGGAGATAGCAACCCGCGCAGAACGTGGGCGACGGTCTTGACGTGCATAACCGAAGTAAGGGATCACTGCCGTTATACGGCTTGCAGACGCTCGTTTTAGAGCATCAATCATGATCATCAGCTCCATCAAATTGTCATTGGTGGGGGCGCACGTGGATTGAATCACGACGACATTCTTACCCCGCACATTTTCTTGAATTTCAACCTGAATCTCGCCGTCCGAGAACCGACCGACAAAAGCCTTGCCGATGGGAAGATTCAATTCTTTGGCTACTGCGTTGGCTAAAACAGAGTTTGCATTGCCAGTAAAGAGAGTCAAAAATTCAGCATTCATGGTGGCAGTTTGGCTTATGAAGGTTTGAGGGAGTGTTAGACAGAATATCGCATGGCTCGTGATTCAGAAAAAAGGTGGCAGGGGAAGAAGGATTCGAACCTTCGCATGCTGGAATCAAAATCCAGTGCCTTAACCAGCTTGGCGATTCCCCTACAGTATCAATCTGAAGATATCGAATTGTAAGCGGGATTTTTATTTATCCCTCGGACAATCCGGCCTATCCACTCCCGAGGTAGATTTTGCAATAGGGCAGCGGCACCTGCACCGTCACGCTGGCTTGGAAGGGCAGCAAAAACGCTACTACCGGAACCCGACATTTGGGGCTTAGCGCTTGGAAAAGCCTTGGTGATCCACTCTATTGCATCCTTCACTTCAGGACAAATCTGCATCGCTACCGCCTGACAGTCATTGGTATATGCCTGATGAGGTAGTGGCGTTGCAAGAAAGCGATCTATTGTAATCGGGGCGTGATCACGGGTCAATTCAGGGCGCTCAAAAAGCGCTTTGGTAGCAATGCCGCGATTGGGGAAAATCACGATAAAGTCTTGCTCGGGCAGGGTAATCGCCTGAATTACCTCGCCAATTCCCTCCACAAAGGCATTGCTTCCATGGATAAAGAAAGGCACATCAGCGCCCAATTGCAGGCCCAGCGCCATCAGCTCTGGGCGCGTAAGATTCAGGTGCCAAAGGCCATTGAGACCAATTAAGGTAGAGGCGGCATCGGACGACCCTCCGCCCAGACCAGCTCCAACTGGCAATGCTTTGTTGAGGGTGATTTCAACGCCCATTGCCACATTGCATTCGCGTTGCAGTAGGGCTGCTGCGCGGACCACCAAGTCATCGCCCTCAGCAATGCCAGGAACGGGGTTGATGCGGGTAATGCGATTTGTGTTGGTGCGGGCAAGGGTGACGGTATCGCACCAGTCGATTAATTGAAAGGCGGATTGCAGTAGGTGATAGCCATCGTTCCTGCGCCCAACAATGTGCAGAAATAAATTCAGTTTGGCGGGCGCTAAAAGAGTAAGCGTATTAGTCATCAATTTGATCAAAAACAAGGCGGATATCGATTGGCCCTGTTTTTGTATTTCGGGTCATATTTAGTTTTTCTAGCTTGCTGCTGGACTCGCCCCAAATGTAGGATAGGTTCCAGCCGTCTTGACTGATTTTCGAAACAATGCCACTGGGACTGCGCTCTAAGCTGGCTGGGCTGCCAGGTCTGACTTGGCCGCGCAACCAGTCGGATAAACCGCGCGCAGGTAAAGGAAGTCCTAGTGCAGACTGAATCAGGGTGTCCGCATCAATCGCTTTGCTTATCTTTCCGCCCCGCTCTAAGACTGCTTCCCCCGGAGTGATGGTAATTTTTGCAATCGAGCCGCCGACTGGATTTCGAATTTCTAAGATGTCGTTCAGCGCATCTTGGCTGAGGGTGAAGCCACCAGAGCCGCCCTCCGCAGGCCGGTCAGCGCCACCATTCATGCGGATGGAAAAACGGCCATCCCAAACAATCTTAGTGGCCTGATTAGGCATTACCCAGTTGGGCTTAAAGCGTTTTAAGGTATCACGCAAGGTTGCATTGTTTGCATCCATTCGTTCTGCATCACGCCATGCGCTTTCAGCAGCGTTCAGATTGCCGATGGCCCAATACACCTCGCCTAAGTGTGCTGATATTTCTGCTTCCGGCTTCATCTTGGTCGCTTGACTAAGTTGGTCGCGTGCCAGCTCCAGTTTGCCCATGCGGAAATTAACCCAGCCGAGGCTATCTAAAATAAAAGCATCTTGTGGTGCCAGATTGTGTGCCTTAGTAATCAGGGCAAAGGCTTCTGGCAGATTCTGCTTGCGATCAGCCATCGAGTAGCCCAGGGCATTCAAGGCATTGGCATCGTTCGGCGTTTTTTTCAGAATTTGCCGCAGGGTCGAGTCCATCACATCAAAGCGACCCGCTTTCTCTGCTGCCATCGCATACGTATATAGAATGCCGGAGTCAGTAGGCGGTGGCTTGAGCGCAGAAATAATGTCAAAATAGGCACGCATTGCTGCCGCCTCGTCCGTTGCCCGACCCAACAGTGGCTGGAACTGTTTCAGGGTGCGCTCTTGGCCCTCGGCATTTTGTTTTTGTAATAAAGCAATCGCGGGTTTTACGGAATCAGACCAGCGTTGATTCAGCATCAATAAGGTAACCAGCACTTCTTTTGGCTTTGTATCGGTTGCGGGAGCGAGCCTGTCCCATACGGTAGCTGCATCGAGAGCAAGCTCAGGGGCATTGGCTGCAATGGCAATCTCCATGGCGCGCTGTGCCAGCTGTGGATCGCCGGTTTGCCGGGCGAGGCTAAGGTAGGTTTGGTAGGCTAGCGCCGGTTCACCCCGCTGGAGGGCAATTTCAGAGGCCAAGATCTCAAAAACCTGTTCACCACTAGCGCCTTGGTTACTATGCGCCAATGAGGCCCAACCGAGGCATACGCTAGTCAGCAATAGCAAGACACGCTTGCGGGCAGGCAACAGGGCCTCAGCGAGGCGCAAATACATTAAATGGAACATAAGCACATTCTAATCTCCGAATCTACAATTCACCTATGCCGGAACTACCAGAAGTAGAAGTTACTCGCCTTGGAATACAGCCGCACCTAGAAGGGGAGCTGATTACCGACGTCCTCATTATTGATGGCCGATTGCGCTGGCCTGTGCCGCGTAATCTGCGGGCAATTTTGCTGGGCCAAACCCTGAACGGTATAGAGCGAAGGGGAAAGTATTTGTTATTGCAAATGGACACAGGGCATTTGCTAATCCATTTAGGCATGACGGGAGTCCTGCGGGTATTGCCAGTCAAAGAACCATTAAAGCCGCATGACCGGGTTGTGGTGGTATTCGGTAAGCGCAGCTTGCGCTTACATGATCCGCGTAAATTTGGAGCAGTATTGTGGCATCCCAATAAGAGTGGTCCAGTGGAAGATCATCCCTTGCTACTCAAGCTGGGCACAGAACCCTTTTCCGCTGATTTTGCGAACGAGCATGGCGCTGCTGTGCTGTACCGCTGTTCGCGCGGCCGTAGTGTTGCAGTCAAACAGTTTTTGCTGGCAGGGCAGGCCGTCGTTGGGGTTGGCAATATTTACTGTTCAGAGAGTTTGTTTGAAGCCGGAATTCATCCTGCAAAGCAGGCCGGCAAACTGACAAAACCACAATGTGCGCGTTTAGCCAGTGCAGTACGCATGGTGCTGCAGAAAGCAATTGCCGCAGGTGGTAGTACCTTGCGTGACTTTGTGGATAGCGAGGGTAAGCAGGGCTACTTCATGATGGAAAGCAAAGTCTATGACCGACGGGGGGAGCCCTGCCGAGTATGCAAGACGCCGATTCGGCAGATTGTTCAGGGTCAGCGTTCTACCTATTTTTGCCCAGTATGCCAAAAGCGCTAAGTTCGCAGCCGACGCACGATGCTGCTCTGATTGCATCCTTTTCAAAGCAACTGATTCAGTGGCACAAAAAGCATGGGCGCCATGGCATGCCATGGCAAAGCATTACTGACCCCTATGCCGTGTGGGTCTCTGAAATCATGCTGCAACAAACCCAGGTAGCCACTGTACTGGAGCGCTACCCCAAAATGATGAAGCGCTTTCCGTCGGTAGTGCATTTGGCTCGGGCGGATATTGATGAGGTATTGGCTGAGTGGAGCGGTTTGGGTTACTACTCGCGGGCGCGCAATTTACATGCCTGCGCAAAACAAGTCGTATCGCAATACCAAGGGCAATTTCCGTCCGACCCCATTGCACTCGAAAACCTTAGTGGCATCGGTCGATCGACGGCGGGTGCAATCGCTGCATTTGCTTTTCAGGTTAGGGCGCCGATTTTGGATGCCAATGTGAAGCGCGTATTGGCTCGGCTATTTGGTATTGGTGGCGCGCTACAAGAAAAAAAAGTGACCGATTCGCTTTGGCATTTGGCCACTGAAATCCTCCCGTCATCAGCTAAAGATATGCCGGTATATACCCAGGCCCTAATGGATTTTGGCGCTACCTGGTGTACTGCAAAACAACCGGTTTGCCTCACGCAAAAAACACAATGCCCATTTGAGTCTTCATGTCAGGCAAGAAAGAATGATCAAGTGCTCGCCATTCCAAAGAAGATCCCCAAAAAGAAGTCGCCGCAATTTGCGTGTACCGTTGGCGTTCTGGCGCACGGTAATGCGGTACTACTGCAAAAGCGTCCCGCTAAAGCAATCTGGGGCGGTCTCTGGTCGCTACCAGAGAGTGAGTGGCAAGAACAAACAGAAAGGGAAGGTAAGCCTACTGCTCAGGTAGCCCCATTAACTAGTGAGCAGTTGCTTGAATTGATTTTACCAAACCGATTTTCTAAAAAGTCATCGGCTTTATTTGGGCAATCGGTAGGGATGGGTACGCGCGTGAAGCATATTTTTAGCCACCGCGTTTTACAGATTCAGACCTATGAGATGGTCCTCAATGGCAAAGCAAAAAAAGAGTTGGACGGCATCCTTGGGTCAGATAAAACTCAGTTTATTTGGGCCGAGCTGGGCGCGCTCGAGCAGTACGGGCTGGCTCAGCCGATCAGGCTGCTGCTGGAGTCTTGGAATCGAGCTCGCGGTGCCGCTGAATCAGATCAATGCGCGACTGCAGGCCCGATTGCTTAGAAAAGTAAGCCATCAGTTGATCGACTAAAAAGACTGAGCGGTGTTGACCGCCGGTACAGCCAATGGCAACGGTCAAATAGCTTCTGCCATCAGCAATGTAGCTGGGAAGCCACTTCTCAATAAAGTGAATAATGTCTTCTTCCATGCTGTTGACTAATGGAAATTCCCGCAAAAAGGCCTTCACTGGTTCATCATGTCCGGTTAACGGGCGTAGTACTTTGTCGTAATGGGGGTTAGGCAGGCAGCGAACATCAAAAACCAGATCGGCTTCGCTGGGCACCCCTTTCTTAAAACCAAATGACTCGAGAATTAATGTGAGTCCATGGGGCTTTTCTTTGAGAAGCTCGTGAATCCAAGCGCGCAGCGTATGCGACGGAAGATTGCTGGTATCGATGCTGTGGGCTTGCTCCCGCAGTGGGTCAAGCAAACTACGTTCACGTTCGATGGCTTCAATGATGGTGGCGGATTGATTCTGCTGCGCGCCGACAGCAGTAGATAAGGGATGGCGACGACGGGTTTCGGAGAAGCGCTGCACCAAAGTGTTGGTATCGGCATTCAGAAATAAAATGCGGACTTCATGCTTTTTGCGAATTGCCTCTAAAAGGGTTGGTAATTCGGAAATGGATTGGCCGCGGCGTGCATCAATTGCAACTGCAATAAACTCACGCCCTTCATTCTCCATTGCTGTAATGAGGTTTTCTAATAGCGGTACGGGCAGGTTATCGACGCAATCGTAACCACTATCTTCAAATGCCTTGAGGGCAACCGATTTACCTGAACCAGAGATGCCGGTTATCAGATGGATTTGCATACTAAATTAAGCGACCTTGGCTTTTTGGCTGCTCTGATTCAGTGATCATTTGCACACGTTGCCGCTCAATGAACTCTTTGAGGGTATCAATGCCACGCAATTGCAAAATGGTATTGCGAACCGCGGCCTCTACCAATACGGCTAGATTTCGTCCCGCCGCCACTTGAATTTTTACAGTACGAATTTGTGCTCCGAGTACATCAACAAACTGAGCATCAATCGGTAGGCGCTCAAATTCACCATCGTTGCGGCGGACCAACTGGACAATCAGGCGTAGCTTCAATTTACGGCGGACTGCGGTTTCACCAAAAATAGTTCGGATATCGAGTAGGCCGAGGCCACGCACTTCCAGTAAATCCCGCAGAATGACTGGGCAACGTCCCTCAATATAGTCTGGACCCAGGCGGGCAAAATCGACTGCATCATCGGCAACAAGGCCATGCCCCCGGGATATCAGCTCTAAACCCAATTCGCTTTTACCTAGGCCCGATTCGCCCATGATGAGGACACCTAGCCCCAAAATATCCATAAAGACCCCATGCATGGTTACTTGAGGGGCTCCTATTTTGGTTAAGTAGGTACGAAGGTGATCGATGACTTCAGCGGCAGATACAGGGGTAGTAAATAAAGGAGTTGAAGAGCGCTGACAAAACAACTCTAATTCGGGATCGGCTACGCGACCATCCGCCACAATGACGCAGGGCGGGGTTTTCGAAATGAGATTGGCAATTTGAGCATGCCGCTGTTCGGCGGTCAGGTCAGCGTGGTAATCCACCTCTTGCTCACCAAATATCTGAATTCGGCTAGGGTGGATTAAGTTAAGGTGGCCAACCAGGTCAGAGGACGCTGCAGCAGCGCGTACTGCCTCAGTTGGGAATTTACGATCAGAGCCTTCTAGACCACGAATCCAAGACAGTTTAAGGTCGGAGACATTGTCATCAAAAATCTGAAGCGCGGTGAGACCCTCAAGCAGCAGATGTTGTGACATAAATCAGGCACTCCATTCCTGTAATAGCCGACATACTTTTTCTGGGTCGTTTTCAGCGCCGATTTTGCTACGCACATCGGGATCGGAGAGAAGTTGCGCAATCGAAGAAAGGATTTCGAGATGCTGTTGTGTTGCCTTTTCAGGGACCAGTAAAAAAATGAGGACCGATATAGGCAAGCCATCGGGAGCAGCAAATTCAATTGGGGTATTGAGCCGAACCAATGCAGCCACCGGATCTTTCAAGCCCTTTACTCTGCCATGCGGTATTGCAACCCCAGCACCTAGAGCAGTGGAGCCCAAATCCTCGCGGGCATTTAAAAATGAAATAATGAGATCAGAGCCAAGGTTTAAGCGCTGACTAAATAGAGATCCTGCTAGCGCAAAGGCTTCAGACCTGTTTTT
The DNA here is from genome assembly GCA_044345935.1 of Polynucleobacter sp. Classification (GTDB taxonomy): domain Bacteria; phylum Pseudomonadota; class Gammaproteobacteria; order Burkholderiales; family Burkholderiaceae; genus Polynucleobacter. The sequence continues at coordinate 40,587 of JBIJAC010000009.1, forward strand.
GGCAGGACTATGAAGCGCAATGCAGTCTGGTGTAAAAAGATCAATTAGGGCATTCATATGCAATTGATTATATGACTAGCCCAATCAATCCGCTTGTTCTGGGTGTTTATCGTGGTGGTGGTCTTGCACCTTTTCCTTATGTTTGACCACCTGCCGCTCTAGCTTGCCAACTGCAGCATCAATGGCGTGGTAGAGATCGGCACTGTGTGCCTCAGCGTACAAATCCTTACCTTTGAGGTGAATCGTCAATTCTGCGGTTTGTCTTAAGTCTTTTTCTTTGGCATTGTCGATCATCAAGAAAATAGTCGCGTCAATTACGTGATCAAAGTGCTTTCGAACCTTACCCATTCCTAGCTCTACATGGGCACGCATTGCGGGGGTCACTTCAAGATGACGGCTGTTGATTTTCAAGTTCATAAGCAATGCCTCCAGAGTAGAAACGAACTACTAGTAAATCACATTTAGAGCAAATTACATACGGAAATTTTCACCCAGATAGACGCGCCGGACAGCATCATTCTCAATAATCTCATCTGGCTTACCTGCAGCAAGGACGCTGCCCTCACTAATAATGTAGGCGTGGTCGCAGATACCCAAGGTTTCGCGCACATTGTGGTCGGTAATTAAAACCCCAATTTGGCGGTCACGAAGAAAACGAACGATGCGCTGAATTTCCCCAACTGCTATGGGGTCAACGCCTGCAAATGGCTCATCGAGCAAGATAAATTTAGGTTGCGAAGCAAGCGCTCTGGCAATTTCAACGCGTCGCCGCTCACCGCCTGAGAGGGATAGCGCTGGATTGTTGCGTAGATGGGTGATCTGCAACTCCCCAAGGAGCTCATCCAAGCGAGCCCGAACCTCTTTTTTTGTTAGCGCTTTGCCGCCTTGAACTTGCAGCTCCAGAACGGCTTGAATATTCTCAGCAACATTGAGCTTTCGAAATACCGACGCTTCTTGCGGGAGATACGATAAACCCATACGAGCTCGTTCATGAATGGGTAAATGGCTAATCTCTTTTCCATCCAAAGTAATGTTGCCACCATCTAGCGGAACAAGACCGACAATCATGTAGAACGATGTTGTCTTACCAGCACCATTTGGGCCAAGCAGCCCCACCACTTCACCACATTTCACTTCAATCGAAACGTCTCGAACAACCGTTCGAGATCCATAGCGCTTTTGCAGATTACTTGCGATCAGTATAGAGGGCATGGGGGCGGCTACAGATGCGGTGTTCATTGAATCAATACTTTACTACGGGGAGCCAAAATAGCCCGAGTGGATGGGGGCGCGCCATTGGGTTGATTGGCGGGCGGACTCACGCGGTATTCTTGGGTGTCGTCACGGTATTCTATTTTGCCGCCGCGTAAATGGTCTCGCATTTGCATATTCAGCAAGCGCTTCATGCTGGCATCGCCAAGCAAAATCAGTACCCCCTGTTTTCCGTTGTAATTGACGTCTTTACCAAAACCTTGCATAAATTCATTCGCAAGTCCTTCGCGACGCTGCCGAAATGTAGCTAGTGATTTAGCATCGCCCTTCACTTCGATGAACTGATAACCTTCCGGGTCGACCAGAATATCGCCCTTATCGCCAGTCACCACAATGCTGCCTTTAATCAATAGAATATCGCCCTGGAGCTTGTATTTTTGCTCTACTTCATTAATCGATACCGAGTCTGCATTGAGGATTAATGGCTTATCTTGGTCTGCTTTTTCTGCCAGCGCAAGACCAGTCGATAAACTGAGCCCAAGTAGCACAAAAGGCATCAGGAAAGATGTCGATCGCATCCCCATTGGGCTCACCGCGTTCCTTGCTGTGCAGGTTCGATGCGCCCTTTGACTTTGCCTAGCAATTGCATGCTCTGTTGGACATTATCAAAGACTCCGCCTTCATTGGATTGCATAATTGACAGGCCTTGCTCGAGCTCTACTGGCTTATCCGTTTTGATGGTGTCGTCATTAATCAAAACCTGAAAGTAACTCGACTTTGCCAACATATAGGGGCTGGCCTTTTGAGTTTCGCTTGCGCGTTGCGGCGGCCTGTAAATCTCAACGTTGTCGTACAAATCAAGAATGCTCAGATCGCCATCGATGTGTCCACGTTTGGCACGCACGGTAACGGGCGCTTTATCCGGCTGGAAGGATCGCATTCTGGGTTGCACAATATCAATCGATGCATCGTCATCGTAATGAATCAACTCTTTTCCTAAAATTCGATACTTCGTTTGGCCTTGCTCGTTGAGGTAGGAGAGCGCCCCATTTTTGATGGTGTAATCGGGCTCATGCATGCGCTGACGCTCGATCACATTGGCGGGCAAAGGTGTATTTTTTTGGACCAGCCAAAAGGTGAGTAAGGTCAATCCACCCATGAGAAGCAAGGGCATTAGGCGCAGAATGGTGCGAACTGTACCCAGCTTTACTTGGGCCACACTGACTTGCATTTAATTACGCGCCTGCGTTAGCAGTGCTTCATAACGGTTTTGCGCTTTTAGAATGAGATCACATAGCTCGCGAACAGCACCATAGCCACCAGCCTTGGAGGTAACGAAGTGCGCAAAGTCTCGAACGGCCTCATGTCCTTGGGCTGGGCAAACGCGCAGGCCAGCGTGTTTCATCATCGGTAAATCAGGCCAGTCATCGCCCATGACGGCGCAATCTGCAGCCGTATGTGAGGTTCGCTTTAACAACTCACTGAGCGCGATTGCTTTGTTATCGACACCCATAAACACATGCTGAATCCCTAACTCATCGCAGCGAGAGAGCACCATTTTCGAGTTCCTGCCGGTGATGACTGCCGTTTCGATACCGCATTGTTGTAACAACTTAATACCGAGACCATCCTGAATATCAAAGGCCTTCATTAACTCTTTGCCATCTTGACCAAAAAATACCTGGCCATTCGTGAGTACGCCATCTACATCCAAAACCAGTAGCTTGACTTGAGCTGCGCGTTCCCATGCCTGTGGAAACTGCACCGATGGGTTGGTTTGGTGTGGATTAAATGCAATCGGCATACAGAAGATTTCTTAAAGGACTTTGGCAGCGAACAAGTCGTGCAGATTGAGGGCGCCCAGTAACTGGCCGCGTGGATCGGTTACAACTAAATGGTTGATGCGGTATTTTTCCATCATCTCAATGGCCTCTTCTGCTAGCAGCTCAGGTGGAATGGTACGAGGCTTGCTGGTAATCGCATCTTTTAGGCTGACCCCAGTGAGGTCAGTTGATTTTTCAAGTAAGCGGCGCAGATCGCCATCGGTAAAAATACCGGCGACGGTGGAGTCCGCAGTAAGCATAACCACCATCCCCATTTTCTTGGCTGTCATTTCCAGTAGGGCCGCTGGCAAGTTTGCATCAATGGAGATGCTTGGGGTTTGTGCTAGAGCACGCATCACATCACTCACATACATCAGCTGCTTGCGTCCAAGACGTCCTCCAGGGTGCGAGCGAATAAAGTCTTCTGCCTGAAAGCCGCGGGCATCGAGTAAGGCCACTGCCAGTGCATCGCCCATTGCCAGGGCGGCTGTTGTGCTGCTGGTCGGCGCTAAATTAAGGGGGCAAGCCTCTTTTTCAACGCCGGTATCCAGATGAGCGTCTGCCAATTTCGCTAGCGAGGAATCGGGCTTGCCAGTTAGGGCAATGAGTTTGGCGCCGGTGCGCTTGATGATCGGGATGATTGTCAGCAACTCAGCGGTTTCGCCCGAATTGGACAGGGCAACAAAGACATCGTCCCGCGTCACCATACCTAAATCGCCATGACTCGCTTCGGCAGGGTGAACAAAAAAAGCGGGTGATCCCGTGGAGGCAAAGGTGGCCGCAATTTTGCGTGCAATATGCCCTGATTTGCCGATGCCCGAGACCACGACGCGGCCACTGCATTGCCGTAATAAATGAATGGCTAATGTAAAGGCATCAGCACCAGCGCCTTCAAGGCGATTGCGCATCGTAATTAGCGCATCCGCCTCAATGGTGAGGGTATCGCGCGCGAGCTTTAGGATTTGGTCTTGCGTCTTCGCTATCATGGGATGAGTATATGCCGACAGTCCTTCAATTAACCCTCATTTTGCTGGCTTCCGGTGTTGCCGGAGTTCTTATTTTCCGCTATTTTGGCTTGCCGCCAATTTTGGGCTATTTAGCCATTGGCGTCCTAATCGGGCCAAAGGCCTTCGGAATTGCCAGCGACTCTGAAACGGTGCGCTATTTGGCAGAGTTTGGGGTGGTTTTTTTGATGTTCTCCATCGGCCTGGAATTTAACCTCCAAAAGCTGCGGTCAATGCGCTCCATCGTATTTGGTTTGGGCGCTAGCCAGGTGCTCTTGACGATGGTTTTAGCCGTGCTCGGTAGTTTTTTGCTGAGTTGGGTCTACCCCATGAGCTGGCAGGCGGCGCTCGCCTTAGGTGGCGCTCTATCCATGTCATCCACTGCGATTGTGACGAAGTTACTCTCAGATCGGGGCGAGCTCGAAACAGGGCATGGCCGTAACGTTATTGGCGTACTGTTGTTTCAAGATCTGGCAGTCGTCTTTTTATTAATTTTGCTACCTGCGCTTGGTAAGGATCCGACAGACCTCTTTTTTGCTTTAGGTATTGCGTTGATCAAAATTTCCATTGCCTTATTTTTGATTTTCTTTGTTGGCCGCAGAATCATGAGTCGGTGGTTTAGGCTGGTTGCGCAATTTCGTTCCCAAGAATTATTCATGCTCAATTTACTGTTGATCGTGTTGGGCTTGTCCGCTATCACCGAGCATTTAGGTTTATCACTGGCTTTGGGGGCCTTCTTGGCTGGTATGTTGATTTCAGAAACGCCTTTCCGCCATCAAGTAGAGGAGGACATCAAGCCTTTCCGCGATGTGCTCTTGGGATTATTCTTTATCACAGTAGGCATGCTTTTGGATCTCCATGTGATTCTGGAGCAATGGGTCTTAGTGCTGGCCCTATTAGCTGCGATCATCATAATTAAATTCGCCATGATCGCTGCGTTAGCAAGGGCCTTTGGAGCTAGCGCGGGCGTAGCAATTCGAACCGGTTTGTGTTTATGCCAGGCGGGTGAATTTGGTTTTGTACTCTTGAATCAAATCGATGGCCTCAGGATGATTGACCCAGCATTAAGCCAGGCAATGCTTGCAGCGATGTTGATATCGATGTTTGGCGCACCCTTTTTAATTCAATACAGTGACCGAATTGCATTGCGGTTTGCTAGCAGTGAGTGGTTACTGCAATCGTTGGCATTAACGCGCGTAGCAGCAAAAAGTGTGCGCCATGAAAACCACATCATTATTTGCGGTTTTGGTAGGGCGGGACAAAGCCTCGCGCGCATGCTTGAACAAGAAAAGATTCCTTACATCGCGTTGGATTTAGATCCGGATCGGGTTGCTGAGGCCAGCATGGCGGGAGATCAAGTCGTGTATGGCGACTCGAGTCGAGAAAACTATCTAGTCTCTGCAGGAATAGCGCGAGCCAAAGCGGTTGTAGTGACTTTTGCAGATACGGCTGCTAGCCTCAAAGTCTTGTATCAGGTTGAGCTCTTACGTCCAGGCATGACGATATTGGTTCGTACCAAAGACGATGCAGATTTAAAAAAACTCGAGGCTGCAGGTGCAACTGAAGTGATCCCTGAGCTCATTGAAGGCAGCTTGATGTTGGCATCCCATGTGCTGTTGATTATGGGCATACCCATGCGCAAAGTAGTGCGTCGCCTAGCCGAAGCCCGAGAGGCGCGGTATGGCTTGCTACGTGGCTATTTTCGGGGGTCTGAGGGGGATGATTTCGATGTCAATGAATCATGGAGACTGCACACCGTAACACTTATCCCTGGAGCACAAGCAATTGGCCAAACCCTAGAAGAGATGAATTTAGAGATGGAAGGTGTCGCTATTCAGGCGGTACGACGTAAAGTCGGCGGCGAAGACTATGTGAAGCTGACACTTAGCCCAGATTTGCGTTTAGCTGAAAACGACATCCTGGTGTTATCGGGCAGTTCTGAATCAACGGACATCGCCGAAACAAAACTACTCTGATTCACTGCCGTACTAAGCTGCCACTTTCTTTGCTTTGACCTTGACGGGTTTTGCTTTGAGGAGTGGAGCCAGGTAGTGACCAGTGAAGCTATTTGGATTCTTGGCCACGTCCTCAGGCGTGCCGGTGGCAATAATCAAGCCACCGCCAGCGCCACCTTTCGGGCCTAAATCAATAATCCAGTCTGCGGTTTTAATCACATCCAAGTTGTGTTCAATGATCACAATCGTATTGCCTTGTTTTTTGAGGGTGTGGATCACGGTCAACAGCAATTGAATGTCATGAAAGTGTAGCCCTGTTGTTGGCTCATCCAAAATATAGAGGGTTCTGCCGGTATCGCGTTTTGAGAGCTCAAGCGATAGTTTCACCCGCTGGGCTTCGCCACCCGAGAGTGTCGTCGCACTTTGGCCTAGTTTGACGTAGCCCAAACCGACATCCAGCAAGGTTTTGAGTTTTCGCTTAACTACGGGTACTGCTTCAAAAAATTCATGCGCTTGCTCAATCGTCATTGCCAAGACTTCGTGAATATTCTTTCCTTTGTAGCGGATGTCTAAGGTTTCGCGGTTATAGCGCTTGCCATGACATACATCGCAAGGAACATAGACGTCCGGCAAAAAGTGCATTTCTACTTTAAGGACACCATCGCCCTCACACGTTTCACAGCGCCCGCCTTTGACATTAAACGAGAAGCGCCCAGCTTCATAGCCGCGCTCACGCGATGCGGGTACGCCAGCAAACAGTTCACGAATCGGCGTAAAGAGGCCGGTGTAGGTTGCTGGATTGGATCGCGGTGTTCGGCCGATCGGTGATTGATCAACGCTGATCACCTTATCAAAATGCTCAAGGCCTTCAATCGCTTTATGCGCGGCTGGCTCTGCATTTGATTTATAGATGTGGTGTGCAACCGCATGATGCAAAGTGTCATTGATCAGCGTTGACTTACCAGAACCGGATACGCCCGTGACGCAGGTGAGAAGTCCCACGGGAATTTCGGCGTTCACGGATTGCAAATTATTACCTGTGGCACCGATGATCTTTAAAAAGCGATCACCAGCAGGTATGCGTTTTTCAGGTACTGCGATACGCTCACGTCCAGCCAAATAGGCGCCCGTGAGGGAGTTGGGATTGGCTTCCACTTCAGCGGGGGTTCCTTGAGCCACCACTCGGCCGCCATGAACGCCCGCGCCCGGGCCAATATCAATCACGTAGTCGGAGGCGCGAATCATGTCTTCGTCGTGCTCAACCACGAGCACACTGTTGCCTAAATCACGCAGGTGTTTGAGGGTACGAATTAAGCGGTCGTTGTCGCGTTGATGGAGCCCGATCGAGGGCTCATCCAGCACATACATCACGCCCGTTAAACCCGAGCCAATTTGGGATGCCAGGCGAATCCGTTGCGCTTCTCCACCCGACAGCGTGTCAGCACTGCGTTCGAGTGAGAGGTAATCGAGGCCAACATCGTTTAAGAAGGTTAAGCGGGAGCTAATCTCCTTCACAATTTTGTCAGCGATTTCCCGTTTTGCACCTTTGAGTTCGAGTGCCTCAAAATACTCTTTTGCTTCTTTGAGCGGCAGTGCGCTGATTTCAAAAATACCGCGCGACTGTTTACCATCACCTACTTTGACAAAGCGCGCTTCACGGCGCAAACGCGTGCCATTGCAATCAGGGCAAGAGCGAACATTTTGATAGCGGGATAACTCTTCACGCACTGCCATTGATTCGGTTTCGCGATAACGGCGTTCAAAGTTCGCCACAATGCCTTCAAAGGGATGCTGCCGCACGCTTAATTTGCCACGCTCATTTAGATATTCAAATGCAATATTGGTTTCACCCGATCCCATTAGCACGAGGTCTTGGGCTTTTTTTGGCAGGTTCTCAAACGGCTTTTCAATATCAAAACCAGCATGCTTTGCTAAGGTTTGTAGCAACTTGAAATAAAACTGATTGCGACGGTCCCAGCCTTTAATTGCACCTGAGGCCAGCGATAAATCGGGGTGGGCCACAATGCGCTTGGGATCAAAAAAGGAGATGTGGCCTAAGCCATCGCATGAAGGGCATGCGCCCATCGGATTATTAAATGAGAATAGCCGTGGCTCAAGCTCTTGCAGTGAGTACGAGCAAATCGGGCAAGCAAATTTACTGGAGAAAATTGTATCAACCCCAGTATCCATGTCGACAATCATCGCTTTGCCATCGGCTAAGCGCAGTGCGGTTTCAAAGGACTCTGCTAAGCGCTGCTGAATATCGGGACGCACCTTAATGCGATCGACCACCACTTCAATCGAATGCTTGTCGGTTTTTTTCAGCTTGGGCAGCTGATCCACTTCAAAGATCTCGGCTTTTGCAGTATTGGTGGTGCCGCCGCCCGAGCGTACCCGAAAGCGCACAAAGCCTTGGGCCTGAAGATCCTGAAAAAGGTCAACAAACTCGCCCTTACGCTCACTCACGACGGGTGCCAAAATCATGAGCTTGGTTTCAGGCGGTAGTGCCATCACGGTATCCACCATTTGCGAAACACTCTGGGCTGCTAGCGCTAGATTGTGTTCTGGGCAATGCGGCGTGCCGGCCCTGGCAAACAAGAGTCGCAAATAGTCATGAATCTCCGTAACCGTGCCTACGGTAGAGCGCGGGTTATGGCTCGTTGCTTTTTGTTCAATTGAGATGGCAGGGGATAAGCCTTCGATGACGTCCACATCCGGCTTTTCCATTAGTTGGAGAAATTGACGGGCATAAGCAGACAGCGACTCGACGTAGCGACGCTGACCCTCGGCATACAGGGTATCGAATGCCAGTGAGCTTTTCCCAGACCCCGAGAGGCCGGTTAGGACGACTAACTTCTCTCTGGGAATATCTAAATTGATATTTTTGAGGTTGTGCGTGCGGGCACCGCGGATCTTGATTTCGTTATTCATGGTTTTTAGGCGTAACTTGTTAATATAGCCTTTTCCCATGAATTCTTCCGAACTCCGCTCGACTCTGGCTTTGGCAGGCATATTTGGCCTGCGGATGC
>JBIJAC010000071.1:0-4110 GCA_044345935.1 Polynucleobacter sp.
ACTCCAGTCACTACCAACCATCTCGTATACCGGTTCTTTTGTATTTAGAATGAACCAATCGTCTAATATAAATCATTTATGAGCTCAACTACGCCACCCTCCGCCACCCCCAAAGTGGCACAAGTCCTTTTCACGGTTGATCAAGGCATTGCGCATATTACCTTTGACCATGTGGCAGCACGCAACGCCATGACCGTGGCTATGTATGAGCGTCTACGCAGCATTTGCCTGGAAATTGCCCAGACGCCGAGCATTCGGGTAGTGGTTCTGCGCGGTGCGGGCGGTCAATCCTTTGTTTCTGGCAGCGATATTGCGCAGTTCAGCGGCTTTACTAGCGGCGATGATGGCATCGCCTATGAGGCGTCGATTGATACCTACTTTGCGCCCTTGATTGATTTGCCGATTCCGACGATTGCGGTGGTGGATGGCTTGGCCGTTGGCGGCGGCCTTGCGATTGCCAGTTGCTGCGATTTTCGGATTGCTACGCACGATGCCCGTTTTGGTGTCCCAATCGCCCGTACGCTGGGAAATTGCCTATCGGCTGGCAATGTGGCTTGGCTGATACATCACCTCGGCGTTGGCATTGTCAAACGCATGCTTTTATTAGCGGAACTCGTGCCGGCAAGTGAATTACTCGCAAACGGCTTTATTCTCAAAACCTACTCCTCTGAAGATATGGATGGCGCCGCAGGTACTTTAGCCAGCAGGCTCTGCTCGCTTGCGCCCGTGACGCAAAAAGTATCCAAAGCAATCATTCACCGCATCCTTCGAAGCCAGTTACCCAATTGCGACGACTTGGTACGGGAATGCTACGGCAGTGCTGACTTCAAAACCGGCGTTAATGCCTTTTTAAGTGGGATACCCCCAAAGTGGGAAGGTAAATAGATTTAGACTGTCAATCTGAGCCCAGCCCCCGTCGTCGCTAGGGGTAAACCGCTATATGGTTCAGAGGGAATTCAATGAAAAAATAGTAGACTATTACAAGAACAAAAAAGCGGAAGACCGCTAGGGTGAGACTAAAACTGCAATGAAGCACAGGGGTGAATGGGCCTTTGGCACTTTTTTATTGTTGGTTCTCCGCTAGACTACTTTCGTTGGATGAACTGCTTTACTGCATTAGAAGCGCCGAATTACGTTTGAACCAAATTTTTATAAAGAAGGAAGAAGAATAATGATCAAAAACGCATTGATTGAGAAGTTACTAAAGACTGCCCTTTGCATGTCCTTGGTAACAGGCACCGCAGCATTTGCACAAGAATGGCCAGCTAAGCCTATTACATTCCTGAACCCATTCCCAGCTGGCGGCGGTACTGATGCGTTTGCACGTCCCTTAGCGGCCCAGTTAACGGAGCAACTTGGTCGTCAAGTGATCATTGATAACCGCGGCGGTGCTGGCGGTACGGTTGGCGCATCTGCTGCAGCTAAAGCAGCACCAGATGGCTATAACTGGTTTGTGGGCGCAACACACCACACCATCGCTCCTTCGATGTATAAGAATTTGGACTATGACATTGAGAAGAGCTTTATTCCAGTCGCAATGCTTGCGAACGTGCCTCAGGTCTTGGTTGTGAACCCACAAAAGGTGAGTGCCCGTAACGCCAAAGAATTTGTCGATCTGATGAAAAAGAATCCCGGTAAATATAACTTCGCAAGCGCAGGTAGCGGCACAGTGCATCACTTAGCTGGCGAGCTTTACAAGATTCAAACCGGCACCTTTATTACCCACATTCCATACCGCGGCGCCGGCCCTGCAATGAGTGACTTATTAGCAGGACAGGTTGACCTAGAGTTTGATGGCTTGGCAACGTCTGCCCCACAAATCAATGGCGGTAAATTAGTTGCGATTGCGGTTGCATCGAAGACTCGCAATGCAGCCATTCCGAATGTGCCTACCTTTGTAGAAGCCGGCATGCCAGACTATATTGTGTCAACCTGGTATTCCTTATTCGCCCCACGCGGCACACCTAAGCCCATCGTTGACAAGATGATTGCTGAAGTTCAAAAAGCACTCAATACACCAAAGCTCAAAGCAATCTGGGCTGCGAATGGCTCGGAAATTCCTAACCTTTACGGTGAAGAATTCGGCAAACAAGTCAGCGCAGACGTAAAGCGCTGGTCTGCTGTTGTTGCCAAGTCTGGTGCAAAACTGGATTAATCGGATCACTTGAATTAATTCGGTTTACCTCGAATCACCATCGGGCCGCTGCAAAACAGCGGCCCAATGCATTTAAAAGCCACTGTGCCGCAAAACTCCTTAAACGATTGGTTTACGTATAGTGTGCTATTCTGCGTACTCGAGGAATTTTCCTCTCGTGCTCGAAGAGCCAGATCGCCTAGAAGCACTTAAGGGATCCATTCTGAAAACGCCAGTCGTTTCAGCTCCACATCCTTCTTTCTGATTTCCTGTTTTGTTCTTCCTGTTTTTTATTTGTTTTATTTTTTGCATTGGTTTACATGTTATTCACTGAACTCGGTTTATCCGACCCTATCCTCCTAGCCATCAAAGAGCATGGCTACACCACCCCAACCCCAATTCAAAGCCAATCGATCCCAGCGGTTCTACAAGGCGGCGACCTATTGGCAGCAGCCCAAACCGGTACTGGCAAGACCGCCGGCTTTACCTTGCCGATCTTGCAACGTCTGATAACAGCGGCTCCGCCAGCGGCTGGTGCACGTCGCGTGATTCGCGCATTGATTTTGACGCCAACCCGCGAATTAGCTGCGCAGGTCCATGAATCCGTCATGACCTACGGTAAGTACACCAAACTCAAATCTGCCGTTATTTTTGGCGGCGTTGGCCCTAACCCGCAACTGAAAGCCATCCAGAGTGGTCTGGATATCTTGGTGGCGACGCCTGGCCGTTTACTGGATTTCATGGGCCAAAACGCAGTCTCACTCAAAGGCGTTGAGATTCTTGTGCTCGATGAGGCAGATCGCATGCTGGACATGGGATTTTTGCGCGACATTAAGAAAATATTAGCGGCCTTACCGCAGCAACGCCAAAACTTACTCTTCTCCGCCACCTTCTCTACCGAGATTAAATCCTTAGCGGATGGTCTTCTTAATTCGCCGGCCCTAATTGAGGTGGCCCGTAGCAATAGCACCAACGATGCCATTGCCCAAAAAATTCATCCAGTAGACCGTACCGCAAAGCATCCCTTATTAGCGCACTTGATTAAATCGAATCAGTGGGAACAGGTATTAGTCTTCACACGGACCAAGCATGGTGCCAATAAGCTGGTAACGCAATTAGAAAAGGATGGCATTACGTGCATGGCCATCCATGGCAATAAAAGCCAATCTGCTCGGACCAAGGCCTTGGCAGACTTTAAAGCCGGCAAGTTAACGGCCTTGATCGCCACCGACATTGCTGCCCGCGGTATTGATATTGATCAGCTGCCCCACGTCGTTAACTATGATCTGCCGAATGTGCCAGAAGATTACGTCCACCGCATTGGCCGTACTGGCCGTGCTGGCTCCAATGGCGTTGCGGTTTCTCTCGTGTGCGTCGATGAGCATCAAATGCTGCGTGACATTGAGCGACTCATCAAACTAACCTTACCGCAAGAAGTGATTGCTGGATTTGAGCCCGATCCACATGCCAAGCCTCAGCCCATTCAGTTGCGTAGCGGGCAGGGCCAAGGGCAAGGACAACGGCAAGGGCGTGGTCAAGGGCAAGCAAGCAAAAAACAATCGGCTGGCTCATCAAGGCCAAGTAATGCACCGCGCCGTTCGCAATCGAGACCAGCGCGTAAGGCCAGTTAAGTATCTAAGCCACGCAGCAGTTGAAAAATTTCGCGGTACGCTTTGGGAGGCTTGCCCTGCTCTTTTTCTTTGCGCGCATTGCGAATCAACGTTCGAATGTTTTGCACGTCCAAGTCCGGAAAGCGCTCAATCAGCTGAGTAAACGCAGCATCGTCGGCGATGAGTCGATCGCGTAATGCTTCGAGCTGGTGCAACTTTGCTGTCTCCACTTTTCCAGGGCCTTCAATAATTTCGAGGCGCTTTTCAATCGCAGCAATTTCCTCTGCATCGAGTGCGCGCATCAATTTACCAAGATATTGCTTATGGCGCCGCAGGGCTTCAAATGTTTTAATCTTTTGGGTTTGC
>JBIJAC010000010.1:0-44519 GCA_044345935.1 Polynucleobacter sp.
TTTCCCTAATTTTTTCAGAATAGGGGCGCGCATTGCGCATACGCTCTTGGGCTCGCCGCATCTTCGATGCAGCGACCATTTCCATTGCCTTCGTGATCTTGCGCGTGTTTTGCACGCTCTTGATCTTGGACCGTATCTCTTTTGTACTTGCCATGATGTATGCGTGCCCTCTTAGAAGGAGGCTGAGCGCTTGTAGTCCTCAATTGCAGCACGTAAAGCAGCTTCATCGTCTTTGCTCAAGTCTTTGGTTTCTTCAATGCGTCCAACCAAGTCTGCGTATTTTGATTTGAGGTGATCTTGCAAGCCTTTTTCAAATGCCAATACATGCTTTACTTCGAGATCGTCAAAGTAGCCGTTGTTCATTGCGTAAAGTGAGGCGGCCATTTCCCAAACTTGCAAGGGCTTGTACTGCGCCTGTTTACACAACTCGGTAACACGCTTGCCGCGTTCAAGCTGCTTGCGCGTAGCATCATCAAGGTCGGATGCAAACTGCGCAAACGCAGCTAGCTCACGGTACTGGGCTAAGTCAGTACGAATACCGCCAGACAGTTTTTTGATTACTTTGGTTTGTGCAGCGCCGCCGACGCGCGATACAGAAATACCGGCGTTAATCGCCGGACGTACGCCGGCGTTAAAGAGGTCGGTCTCCAAGAAAATCTGACCGTCGGTAATCGAAATCACGTTGGTTGGAACGAATGCAGAAACGTCGCCCGCTTGGGTTTCAATAATAGGCAGGGCAGTTAATGAACCGGTTTTGCCTTTTACAGCGCCGTTGGTAAATTTCTCAACATAGTCTGCGTTCACACGAGCAGCGCGCTCTAACAAACGGGAGTGGAGATAGAACACGTCGCCAGGATATGCTTCGCGACCTGGTGGGCGGCGGAGCAACAAGGAAATCTGACGATAGGCAACCGCTTGTTTGGTTAAGTCGTCATACACAATTAAGGCATCCTCACCGCGATCGCGGAAGTATTCGCCCATGGTGCAACCGGCATATGCGGAGAGGTATTGCATCGCGGCAGATTCCGACGCGCTTGCAGCAACCACCACGGTGTATTCCATTGCACCGAGTTCAGTTAACTTACGTACGACGTTGGCAATCGTCGATGCTTTTTGACCAATCGCAACGTAGACGCAATACACGCCTTTGCCTTTTTGGTTAATGATGGCATCCACAGCAACGGCAGTCTTACCAGTCTGACGGTCACCAATGATCAATTCACGCTGGCCACGACCAATCGGAACCATCGCATCAATCGCCTTTAAGCCAGTTTGTACTGGCTGGCTAACCGATTGACGTGCAATCACCCCTGGGGCAACTTTTTCAATAAAGTCGGTTAGCTTGGCATTAACTGGGCCTTTTCCATCAATCGGCTGACCGAGGGCGTTTACAACGCGGCCAAGGAGCTCTGGACCAACGGGAACTTCTAAAATGCGTCCCGTGCATTTCACCGGATCGCCTTCTTTAATGTGGGTGTACTCACCGAGTACAACCGCGCCCACGGAATCACGTTCTAAGTTCAGCGCAAGGCCAATGGTATTGCCAGGGAATTCCAACATCTCCCCTTGCATCACGCCAGACAAACCATATACACGGCAAATACCGTCGGTTACTGAAATGACGGTGCCTTGGTTGCGCAGCTGGGAGTCAACCCCCATTTCACTAATTCGGCTCTTGATCAGTTCGCTGATCTCGGAAGGGTTCAGTTGCATCAATTACTCCTGGATATTATTTCGTATGTTCTTAATTAAAGGTTATGCGCTTAGGCTTGCTTGCATTGTGGCCAATTGGGCCTTAACTGTGCTGTCTAATACCTCATCGCCAACTTGAACCCGGACGCCGCCAATTAAGCTGGGGTCCACCTCAATCGTTGGGCGCAATTCCTTGCCGCCAAACCGCTTTTTCAAACTTGCCAACAAACTGCTTAATGCATCGCCCTCTAGTGGAAACGCACTGGTGATAAGAACCTCTGCAGCGCCTTCGCTTTGATTTTTCAATAACTCAAACTGGGCTGCAATTTCAGGCATTGCCGCCAGGCGATGGTTTTGATTCACGAGGCGCAAGAACGCATTGACTTTATCGTCCAACTTCGTCTTAACCATGCCGCTCATTAATTTGCTAAGCTCGTCTGCCGAAAGCTTGGGGTTGTTAGCCAACACCGCCACATCCGGCATAGAAGACAATTGCGCGAGTTCAGTTAACTGAACCAAAGCAGAGCCGAATTCTGTAGGCTTGACGCTTGAGAAAAGCGCTTCAGCATAAGGGCGGGCAATGGTCGCTAAATCAGCCATATTAAAGCTCTGCCTTGAGTTGATCTAACAATGCGGCGTGCGCCTTTGGATCCACTTCGCGACGCAAAATTTGCTCGGCGCCACGGACAGCCAGGGCCGCCACTTCAATGCGCAAAGCATCACGGGCGCGGGTAATTTGCTGATCTGCATCTTGTTTTGCTTGGGCAATAATGCGCGCGGCTTCTGCTTGTGCATTGCTACGAATTTCTTCTGCGCTCATTTGTGCGCGCTTTTCTGCTTCAGCTACGCGCTGTCCGCCTTCTTGGCGAGCACGGGCTAATTCTTGCTCTGCCAGCTTGGATGCAGACGCTAGATCAGCTTTACCACGCTCAGCAGCTGCCAAGCCTTCTGCAACTTTGGTGGCGCGCTCGTCTAAAGCCTTTACCAGTGGTGGCCACACAAAGCGTGCAACAACCCACCATAAAATGAAAAAGACGATCATTTGCGCGAATAGGGTCGCGTTCAGATTCACGGTATTCCTTTCAGTATTGTTAAGAGCATGCGGACAACACAGCGTTGCCCGCGTCAGAACAATTACTTAATAACGGCCAACAATGGGTTTGCAAATGCAAACAACATCGCAACACCAACGCCGATCAAGAAAGCCGCGTCGATCAAACCAGCCAACAAGAACATTTTGGTTTGCAATTCATTCATCAACTCAGGCTGACGCGCTGCGCCTTCAATAAATTTTCCGCCCATAAGGCCAATGCCTAGACATGCGCCCAGCGCGCCCAAACCAATAATGAGGCCGATGCCGATTGCAGTTAAACCCTGAATATTTGCTAAAAATTCTTGCATGATGACTCCTAAGTAATAAAAGTGGTAATAAAAATAAAACGGTTAATGGTGGCTATGTGCTTGACCGATGTACACCAAAGTCAACATCATAAAAATAAACGCTTGCAACAAAATAACGAGGATGTGAAAGATGGCCCAAGCAGACCCTGCAATGACATGCCCGACAAGACCAAGCATGCTCAGGTCGAGACTAAAGGTCCAAATGCTGCCGAGCAATGCGATAAGCAAGAAAATGAGCTCGCCCGCATACATATTGCCGAACAACCGCATGCCCAAGGAAACCCCTTTGGCGATGTACTCGATGATATTGAGAACTAAGTTAAATGGGGCCAAGTACCACTTTGCCCCAAATGGCGCGGACAGGAGCTCGTGTACAAACCCGCCCAAGCCTTTTACCTTGAAGCTGTAGAAAAAAACCAACAACAAAACTGCAAAGGACATACCTAATGTCGCATTCAAATCGGTTGTAGGTACTAACTTATGATGCGGCACATGCAAACCTAAATTCTCAAGGAAGTGGTTCACGCCCACTACCCAATCTACTGGCACAAGATCAAGTGTATTTAATAAGATGATCCAGCAGAACACAAAGAGCGCGAGGGGTGCAATGTAGCTTCGGTCGCCGTGCACAATGCTTTTGGATTGCGTTTCGACCATTTCGACTAGCATTTCGATTAAGGCCTGGAAGCGTCCAGGCACTCCTGGACTCGCTCGCCGTGCGGCAATAAGCAAAAATCCAACCGTCAGTAGACCCATCGCAAGGGTCCAGAAAATAGTGTCTAAATTAATAACACTGAAATCAATAATTGAGGTTTGGGGTCCGCCAATATTGTTTAAATTTTGCAAATGCTCTGCAATGTACGCCGTGGGCGTTAATTGCTCACTCGGAGCGCCGGTTGCTGCACTTGCCATCTTAAACAATCCCTTTTTTACAAAATGCTGGTTAACGCCAAAACAGACCAAGAAGATAGCATTTGAGTGTGACGATATAAGTCAGCAACAGCGGTATCCACTTTAATTCTGCGTAATTAAACGCCAACCAAATAAACATTGCGATTGTAGCGGTAATTTTTATTACTTCACCTGAAATAAGCGCTGACAAAAAACCGCCAGAGGTCAGGCGCTGAGCGCCTCTTGCAATTTCCAAACGGAGCAAAAATAGTACCGCGGGTAAAACGCCAATTAACCCACCTAAAAAGGCCGAGTAAGTATAAACGCTAATACGCCCGTCGTCCCAAAAAATGCAGCTAATGAGTGCGCCTAAGATGGTTGCCAGCATTTGACCGGCCACCACCGCCCATGGCAGCGTCAATCTACTTTTGCTTGAACTCGTTTGTAATAGCGCTTGCATTTCTTCACTGCTATAGACCCGATAGGGCTCTTCTAGCTCCTTCCACGGGTCATCGGCGTTTGGTTGACTGCTAGGCGCTTTCAAATAGATCCCTTACGTTAGCTCGTGTTTACGCTTCAATGCCGAGTTTTTTTATAAGGGCATCTAATTCGTCCGCCTGGCTGAAACGAATCCGCAACTCTCCGCCTTTGCCCTTGAGCTTAAACTCTGCACTGAGGCCAATTTGATCTGCAATTTCTCGTGCTAGGCGCTGCAAATCTGGATCAGCGGCTGAAATAGCTGCTTTTTTAGCCTTTTTCGTGCCCATTTGCCCGCCAGCACGGGCGAGCACCGTTGACAAACGCTCGGCTTCCCGCACTGAAAGTCCTTGGGCCATGATTTTTTGCGCCAACGCAACCTGACTCGCTCCCGGCAGGGGAAGTAGGGCGCGCGCATGGCCCATATCAATATCGCCGGCCAACAACATGGCCTGAACCGGCTTTGCCAGTTGAGTGAGGCGCAATAGATTGCTGATGGCGCTTCTTGATTTGCCGACCGATTTTGCCGCCTGTTCGTGTGTAAACCCAAACTCTTCAATCAGGCGCGCCAAGCCCTGCGACTCTTCTAGGGGATTTAAGTCCTCGCGCTGCATGTTTTCAATGAGGGCCATTGCTGCTGCCCCCTTATCGTCTGCCAGCGACACCAGGACCGGAACCTCGGTAAGTCCGGCCAGGGTGGCTGCCCTAAAGCGGCGCTCGCCAGCAATAATTTCGTATTTACCTGCGGAAATTGCGCGCACCAAAAGGGGTTGCATGATGCCCTGTTCGCGAATGCTCTCAGCCAACTCCTGTAGCGGGCCTGAATCCATTTTTTGGCGTGGCTGGTATTTGCCGGCCTGTAGCGCACTTAAGGGAAGGCGTGATACTGCTACGCCGCTCTCAGCAGGCTTTTGCTTTTCGCCCAAGAGGGCCTCAAGGCCCCGGCCTAAGCCTTTTTTCTTCATTGTGCTCATGGTGTTTGATCAATCACATTTGTTGAATTCGTTGAATCATTTCCTCACCAAAGTCCAAATACGCTTTGGCGCCACGGGATGACTTATCAAAAGAAACGCCGGGCAAGCCATACGAGGGCGCCTCTGCTAAACGGACGTTGCGCGGAATAATTGTCTTAAATACTTTGTCGCCGAAGTGTTCCAGCAATTGCTCCGAAACCTGTAGCTGTAAAGTCATGCGCGGATCAAACATCACCCGCAACAAGCCAATAATCATCAAATCCGGATTGAGGTTGGCGTGCACTTGTTTGATGGTGTTCACTAAATCCGATAAGCCCTCTAAGGCAAAGTACTCACACTGCATCGGCACAATAACGCCATTGGCTGCGCATAGTCCATTTAGCGTCAGCAAAGAGAGTGCAGGCGGACAGTCAATCAATATGAAGTCATACTCAGCGCCCACCAAGGCCAGCGCAGCCTTCAGGCGCAGCTCGCGCTCATCAAAGTCTACCAACTCGATTTCTGCGCCCGCTAAATCGCGGTTTGCTGGCAAGACATCATAGCCAGCACTTTCGCAACGCCGTACAGAAGCCGCCACCGTTGCCTGCCCAATCAGCACCTGATACACGCTCATATCAAGCTCTGCTTTTTCAACGCCA
Organism: Polynucleobacter sp.; assembly: GCA_044345935.1. Classification (GTDB taxonomy): domain Bacteria; phylum Pseudomonadota; class Gammaproteobacteria; order Burkholderiales; family Burkholderiaceae; genus Polynucleobacter. The sequence goes on from JBIJAC010000010.1 coordinate 6,074, forward strand.
GAGCCCATGGTTGCATTGCCTTGTGGATCCAAATCAACCAGTAGCACGCGCTGCTTATGCCCTGCTAGACCAGCGGCAAGATTCACGGCTGTCGTGGTTTTTCCAACGCCGCCTTTTTGGTTTGCAATACAGAATATTTTGGCCATGGTTTTTTATTTTTCTTTAGGGTGTGATTTTCGCATGGGGCGTAAAGACCAAAAGTCGCCGCTCCGCCGTGCTGTTGGGTATCAATACAATGCGGTCTGTCAAAAGCCGCCAGCGCTCCGCCGATACGACCGATAACTCCTCGTCCGCCCGCTTTGACTTCATCGCAAAAACCAGGCCGCCCGGCTTCAAAAAAGGCTCTGCTAAGTCTAAAAAGCGATCAAGGCTGGTAAATGCTCTGGATATGACTGCATCGTACTTGCCTGGTTCTCGGGCCGCGACGCGCTCAACGCGATCGCTGTAAACCGATGCATTAGCAAGACCAAGCTTGCCTTTTACATTTTGCAAAAAGGCCGTTTTCTTGCGAACCGCCTCTATTAGGCTAATGCTCCAATTGGGCTCAGCAATTGCAATGGGTATTGCGGGCAAGCCTCCGCCGGACCCAAGGTCTGCAATATGCGCTTGCGTTGACGGTAAAAATTCACGCATTATTGGTAAAATTGCAATAGAATCAATGAGATGCAGATCAATACTGGCCTGCTCACCCTCAACCGAAGTTAGGTTATGCACGCGATTCCAGCGCTCGAGCTCTTGCAAGAACGCATTTAAATCAGCTACTTGTTTTTGCGATAAGGCCAAACCAAGTTCGGCAACACCAAGCTCAAGACCCGCCCTGCTCACGCCGACTCCTGGGATTTGCCAATCCCCCGCTTTAAATGCACCAACAATAAAGAAATCGCTGCTGGCGTGACCCCCGATATGCGTGCAGCCTGCCCCAAGGTTTCTGGTTTCTGCGCATCCAATTTCTGCTGAACTTCTTTTGATAACCCCCGAACTAAGCTGTAATCCAAGAACTCCGGCAATGGATAGCCCTCATTAAACTCTTGGCGGGCGATTTCCAGGGCCTGCCGATCAATGTAGCCCGCATATTTAATGGAGATCTCAACCTGATCCTGGATTTGCTGGTTTAGGTTCGGGTCGGCATCGAGCTGTGGTGCAGAACCGTCATAGGCCTCAAATAGCGAAGTGTAGGTAACGGTAGGCCGCTTCAGTAAATCGGCTAAGCTGGCCTCGTGGGACAGCTCTTGCCCTAACAGCAGAGCCAAGGATTGAGCGGAGGCATGCTTTGGACTCACCCAGGCCTCCTTGAGTCGCATTGTTTCACGTGAAACAGCGTCCTTTTTCTTACAAAAGAAGGTCCAGCGCGCATCATCCACCAAACCAAAGGACCTTCCGATCTCGGTTAGGCGCAAATCGGCATTGTCTTCCCTCAGGCTAAGTCGATACTCAGCCCGGCTTGTAAACATACGATAAGGCTCTTGCACGCCCCGAGTAATGAGATCGTCTACCAAAACCCCGATATAGGACTCGCTGCGCTTGGGCGCCCAGGGCGAAAGGCCCTTGGCGGCAAGCCCGGCATTCATGCCGGCAAGCAGCCCTTGGGCAGCGGCCTCTTCATAGCCGGTTGTGCCATTAATTTGGCCCGCAAAATAAAGCCCCTCAATCGCCTTGGTTTCTAAACTGTGCCGCAATTGGCGTGGGTCAAAAAAATCATATTCGATGGCATAGCCAGGGCGAACGATGGTGGCATTCTCGAGACCCCGAATACTGCGCACCAAATCCCACTGCACATCAAAAGGTAAACTGGTTGAGATTCCGTTGGGGTAATACTCGTTTGTTGTTAGGCCTTCAGGCTCTAAAAATATCTGGTGGCTATTTTTAGAAGCAAAGCGGTGGATTTTGTCTTCAATGGAAGGGCAATAGCGGGGCCCAACACCCTCAATAACGCCGGTATACATCGGCGAGCGGTCTAGGCCGCCACGAATAATGTTGTGGGTTGCCTCATTCGTGTGCGTAATCCAACAAGGAACCTGCCTTGGATGTTGCTCGGGCCGCCCTAGATAGGAAAAACAGGGAATAGGGTCAAGATCGCCCGGCTGTTCTAGCATCACTGAAAAGTCAATGCTTCTGCCGTCAATTCGAGGGGGGGTGCCGGTTTTTAAGCGCCCCTGTGGCAAGGCAAGGTCTTTTAGCCGCGCCGACAAAGTCAAGGCCGCGGGATCACCAGCACGGCCGCCCGAATGGCTATTCAATCCGACGTGAATCTTGCCATCCAAAAATGTGCCCGCCGTTAAAACCACGCGACTAGCCCCAAACTCAAGGCCCGATTGGGTCCGAACCCCAACCACAGCATTGCCGACAACCAGGAGGTCATCTACGGCAGCCTGAAATAAGCTCAAGTTGACTTGGTTTTCAAGCCTGCGGCGTATTGCTGCCTTATATAGAATGCGATCGCCTTGGGCGCGCGTCGCCCTAACTGCAGGGCCCTTGCTGGCATTCAATATACGAAACTGAATACCCGCCTCATCGGTGGCTGCGGCCATTGCACCGCCCAGCGCGTCGATTTCTTTTACTAAATGGCCTTTACCAATGCCGCCAATCGAAGGGTTGCAGCTCATTGCGCCAAGCGTCTCTATGCTGTGGGTCAAAAGCAAGGTGTCACAACCCATGCGCGCAGAAGCTAGGGCCGCCTCGGTGCCAGCATGCCCGCCGCCAATCACAATCACATCGAATTTTTTAGAGTACCGCATGGTTTGCCTCAATAAGGGCAATGATCATATCATTTTGCCTTGTTTCACGTGAAACATGGACGCACTAGTTTGTAGGAATATTATCCTAATGCATTGATTTAATTAGGAAAAATAGGCATCCCAGGCCGTCTTTAAGATCAAGACGGAAACGAAAACCAGGAAGGCCTTCCGCACAAAGCTGCTGCCGTGCTTAATTGCAAGGCGGCTGCCAAAATGACTGCCAGCGATGTTTGCAATCATCATTGCAAAACCCAGGGTCCAGCTAATTTTGCCCAGACCGCCCAACACAATAATCGCTGCCAAGTTTGTCGCCACATTAACCAGCTTCGTGGCTGCAGACGCATGCAGAAAATCAAACTGAAAGAGGCGGACAAAACCAAACAACAGGAAGCTTCCTGTGCCGGGCCCAAAAACCCCGTCATAGAAACCCAACACCAAGCCCAAACCAACGCCCTTCAACTGCAACAAGCGGCTGTGAGCGCGCGGCCGATGATCTTGACCAAGCGATGGTTGAAAAATCGTGTAGATCAGGAGAAAAAACAATAGAAAAGGAAGGGCCTTGCGCAGGGGCTCTGCGGGAAATGTACTGACCAGATTGGCGCCGAGAAGCGCACCAACAAAACCCGCAATAATCGCTGGAACAATCAGCGCCCAAGGCAAACGAACATAGCGCAGGTATTTGCGAGCCGCGTTGATGGTGCCGCCAATGGCAGACACCTTGCCAGTGCCCAAGAGGGTGGCTGGCTGAACTTCGGGGTAGGCAGCAAAAAGGGCGGGCACCTGAATTAGGCCGCCACCACCCGCCACCGCATCCACCATGCCGGCAAAAAAAGAAGCCGCCAACAGTAGGGGCCACAAATACAAGGAGAATTCAATGGCTGTTTCAAGCAAGGCGAGAACCTACGCGCTTGCGCAATCGTGGCTGAGCCAGACTACCGCGCAAGAAATGCTTTCAATGCGCTACGCGCAGTTTCATCGAGAACGTCCAAAGGAATGCGGGCCGAGCCCTGAACAATCATCATGGCGTAAGGCTTTGCCAAGGCCGAGGCTTCAGCACACAACTGCAACGCCTCGCCGGACGCGGGAGATTGATTGCGCCAATAGTTAATTGCCGCCTCTAATTCTTGAATGGACACAAACATATGTCGCCGTCTTACTTATCGCGTTTGGCGAGCATGGTGCCCCTGCAGCGCTTGGCGCCACAGCGACATTCATAATCTTTTTTCATTTGTTTTGTAACGCGGCCCTCGACATCAAGCGCGTAGTCGTAAAACAATTCTTCTCCCGGCTCTAGGTCGCGCTTGGCAAAAATAAATACCCGAGGCATGTCTACATACGAACCCTCTTGCGCTTCGCAATTGGGCTTGCATGAATGGTTAATCCAGCGGGCCGCATTACCACCGCAGTTAGCATCGATCACGCGGCCACTCTCCAAAGAAAAATAGAAGGTGTGATTTGGCTCATCAGGATTGTGTGGATGTCGACGTTCAGCCTCCTTCCAACGAATGCGCTCACCCTCGTACTCAATCAGGGCGGTGCCTTTTTTAATGGCAACTTTTGCAAACACGCCTTTGCCATGAATGGGAGAAGAGCGCACCACAATAGCGGTACGATTTACCTTGGGCGGCTTTGATTTACCTTTTTTTTTCATACATCACACATCAAGGTTGCGAGCAATCAATGCATTCTTTTCAATGAAGGCGCGGCGAGGATCAACCTCGTCACCCATTAAGGTGGTGAATACTTGATCGGCCACAATCGCATCTTCAATTTGAACGCGCAATAGGGTGCGGGTTGTGGTGTCCATGGTGGTCTCCCACAGCTGCTGAGGATTCATTTCACCCAAACCCTTATAGCGTTGACGGCTCACAACGCGCTCAGCCTCGGAGAGTAACCACGCAAACGCTGCGCGGAAATCAGCAACAACTTGCTCCTTCTGCGATTTTTCAGGATCGCCGCGACGCACGCGTGAACCAGGCAACACCTTTCCACTAAGTGCGCGTGCAGCAGCTGTCAAGCTTTGATAATCATCGCCATGTATGAAGTCTGAACTAATGGCAGATAGTTTTAGATTTCCATGGATCCGGCGCGACAAGAGGAGGCGAAACCGCTCGGTCCGATCTTCTTTTTGCACAATCACTTCGGGGGCAAGCGCGAGGGAGTCTAAACTTTCTTTAAGGGCTATGCGAAGCCGCTCTGCAGAATCTTGAGCGGCGGCCTCAGTGTCGAGGTTCAGTGGAATTCCGGCCGCGATCGCCCGCAATGCGTCTTCATCCATGGTTCGTGACAAGCGATCTACAACCGCCTGGATGACTTGGTAATTTCTAGCCAACTCATCCAGAGCGGGCCCTTGTATTAACTCGCCGCTCGGCGTTTGAATTGACGCAGACTCCAAAGCAATCTTTAACAACAATTGATTTAATTCGGCGTCGTCTTTAATGTACTGCTCATTTTTGCCGAACTTCACCTTATAGAGTGGGGGCTGGGCAATGTAAATATGGCCGCGCTCAATGAGCTCGGGCATCTGCCGATAAAAGAAAGTCAACAATAAGGTACGAATATGGCTGCCATCGACATCCGCGTCGGTCATGATGATGATGCGGTGATAGCGTAACTTATCCGCCTTGTACTCTTCAATACCAATACCAGTGCCAAGCACGGTGATTAAAGTCACCACCTCTTGGCTGGCAAGCATTTTGTCAAAGCGCGCTTTTTCGACGTTCAGAATCTTCCCTTTTAAAGGAAGAATTGCCTGGAAGCGACGATCGCGCCCCTGCTTCGCAGAGCCGCCCGCCGAATCGCCCTCCACAATAAAAAGTTCCGATTTTTCTGGGTTTTTTTCTTGGCAATCAGCCAACTTACCTGGCAAGCCCAAACCATCGAGAACGCCTTTGCGGCGCGTCATGTCGCGCGCCTTACGGGCAGCCTCACGAGCGCGCGCGGCATCCACTATCTTGCCGCACAAGATCTTCGCGTCAGCAGGGCGCTCTTGGAGATACGCACTTAGGGCTTCGGCCACAATTTCTTCTACTGGGCCACGAACCTCACTAGACACTAACTTGTCTTTGGTTTGGCTGGAAAACTTAGGCTCTGGAACCTTGACCGATAAAACACAGGTAAGGCCTTCGCGCATATCGTCGCCCGATATTTCAACTTTGGCTTTTTTTGCAACCTCGTGCTCATCAATGTATTTATTGATTACGCGCGTCATGGCGGCGCGCAGGCCAGTTAAGTGGGTGCCGCCATCGCGCTGTGGAATATTGTTTGTAAAACACAGCACCTGCTCACTAAAACTGTCATTCCACTGCATGGACACCTCAGCAGTAATTTGCCCGCCAAGGTCCGATGGGCGGTTGCCTTCGGCATAGAAAATATTGGGGTGCAAAACATTCTTGGTTTGGTTGATGTATTCAACAAAACCCTTTACGCCGCCAGAATATGCAAAATCTTCCTCTTGACCAGAGCGCTGATCAATTAAACGAATATGAACGCCATTATTTAAAAACGAAAGCTCACGAATGCGTTTGACTAGAATTTCGTAATGGAATTCTACTTTTCCAAAAATCGTTTCGTCGGCCAAGAAATGAACTTCGGTGCCTGTTTTTTCGGTATCGCCGGTGACGGATATAGGGGAGGTGGCTACACCTTGCGCCTGTTCCAAATTGCGATTTTGAATGACGCCGCGCGCAAACTCCATGTAGTGGACTTTTCCGTCGCGCCGTATGGTTAGCTTTAACCACTTCGAAAGAGCGTTAACGCAACTAACACCAACGCCATGCAAGCCGCCTGATACCTTATAGCTATTTTGGTCAAACTTACCTCCCGCATGCAACTCCGTCATGACAATTTCAGCCGCACTGCGTTTTGGGTCGTGCTTGTCATCAAACTTCACACCGGTAGGAACGCCTCGACCGTTATCAACAATAGAAATGGAGTTGTCAGTTTGAATAACCACTGTAATTTCGGTGCAATACCCAGCAAGCGCCTCATCAATCGAGTTATCAAGCACCTCAAAGACCAGATGATGAAGGCCGGTACCATCGGATGTATCACCAATGTACATTCCTGGCCGCTTACGAACCGCCTCTAAACCCTCCAGAATTTGAATGGATGATGCGCCGTACTGCTCTACTGCCTTTATATCTTCAGTCATATTTTTCTAATTTAAATGCGCATTGGCATTACAACGTACTTAAAATCCTCGGATGCGGGTAAGGTAATCACAGCGCTGCTGTTTGCGTCGCCCAAACTAATCTGAATGCGCTCCACTTTGACGTTTGCGAGGACATCAAGCAGATAACTCACATTGAAACCAATTTCGACTGTATCACCAGCATATTCCGTTTCAATATCCTCTTGAGCCTCTTCCTGTTCGGCGTTGGTGGATTGAATCGTAATGCGATTGGGGGACAATGAAAAACGAACACCTTTGAATTTATCCGTCGTTAAAATGGCGGCCCTTTGTAAAGCTGCTTGGAGGGTTTCACGCGCTACAACCAGTGTATTTTTATGACCCTTTGGAATCACCCTTTGGAAATCGGGGAACTTACCCTCAACCAATTTGGATATGAGCTCGACATCGCCAAAATTAAATTTAATTTGATTGGCGGTTAAACTCACTTCCAGCTCAGCATCTGTGTCGTCCAATAAGTGCTGACACTCCAAAATGGTCTTGCGGGGAATGATGATTTCTTGATGGCCGCCACTACCAACGACGGGTTGTGCCAACTCAACCCGACTATATGCCAATCGATGACCGTCTGTCGCAACCGCAACAACTTCTTTGCCATCAATAACCAATAACATACCATTGAGGTAGTAGCGAATGTCCTGTTGCGCCATTGCAAAATGCACTTGGCTAATAAGTTGCTTGAAGGATTTTTGCGTCATCTTCCAGCTTGCAGTCATCTCACCCACCGATTGCATCACTGGGAACTCGGTAGCAGATAGTGTTTGAAGGGTAAATCGACTTTTTCCGCTCTGCACCACCAATTTTGAATCTTTTAAATTTAACGATACCGGACCCTCGGGTAGCGCCCGCAGAATATCCAATAATTTACGTGCCGCAACCGTCGTTGTCATATCCCCATCACCCACACCAAAGTTTGCGCTTGTTGCTATTTGAATCTCGATGTCGGTAGATACAAAGGACACGCGCTCACCTGTTTTTTTAAATAACAGATTGGCCAGTATGGGAAGTGTGTGTCGGCGTTCAACAATGCCACTTACGATTTGAAGTGGTTTTAATAAACTATCGCGTGATGTATTTATAAGTTGCATTGCTTTTAAATCCTTGTATATATCTAACTAGTAATAGTAATAAGCCTCGGAAAAACGGTGGATAACCCATTAAAGGCTTACACAACAACTACTTATAACTAAAAAAATCTGTGTACAACTTCGGTATAAATGAGGGATAGATTTGGGATAACTTTTTCAGCCACCCCTATTTTTGCATATCAACCCAGTTTTCCCCAATTTATCCACACGAAATTTACCCGGTTACGCACAGACTCATCCACATACTTATCAACAGCCCAACTATGCCTTCAGGGTCTGCTCAATCACATGAATTTCATGGTTCAATTGGCTGTCGTGGGCGCGCTCTTCTGTAATTTTACGAACGGCATGTAAAACGGTGGTGTGGTCCCGCCCACCAAACAGCTCCCCAATCTCCGGAAGGCTTTTTTGGGTTAACTCTTTCGCCATAAACATGGCTATTTGCCGGGGCCTGGCAATGTTGGCTGGTCTGCGCTTGGAGTACATGTCCGCCACCTTGATGTTGTAAAAATCAGCTACGGATTTTTGGATGTTTTCAACGGAAATTTGGCGGTTTTGAATGGACAGCAGGTCTTTCAGGGCGGCGCGGGCAACATCAATCGTTACGTCCCGCCCATGAAAGCGCACGAAAGCCAAAATCTTCCGTAGAGCGCCCTCAAGCTCGCGCACGTTGGAGCGAAGGTGCTTGGCCACAAAAAAAGCAACGTCTTCTGACATTGGTATGCCCTCGGCCGCCGCCTTTTTCATCAAAATGGCCACGCGCATTTCCAATTCGGGCGGCTCGATTGCCACTGTGAGACCAGAATCAAAACGGGAAATAAGGCGATCATCAATTCCCGCCATCTCTTTGGGGTAGGTATCACTAGTAATGATGACTTGAGCGCGGTTTCCTAAAAGGGCCTCAAACGCATAAAAGAACTCTTCTTGGGTGCGCGATTTGCCACTAAAAAACTGAATGTCATCAATCAACAGAAGGTCAAGGGAGTGGTAATACCGCTTAAAACGATCAAACGCCTTTTGCTGGTATGCCCTGACTACATCAGACACGTATTGCTCCGCATGGATGTAGCGAATGCGGGCATTCGGATTTTCTTTTAAAAGGTGGTTACCAATGGCATGAATCAGGTGGGTTTTACCTAGGCCAACCCCCCCGTACAAAAACATAGGGTTGTAGGACGTGCCTGGGTTGTGTGCTACCTGAATTGAAGCAGCACGTGCCAGTTGATTTGCCTTGCCCGTAACGAAGGTTTCAAAGGTCAACATGGGGTTTAGTTTGGAGTGGTCCTCTAATTCAAAGGCGGACGACTCGCCCAGATCAACCTCCGAAGCAGCTTGTAAATAATCAGAAGGGGCCATGTTTGGCCCTTGGGGCCGGAATGTGGGTTGCGTAGCCGCAGCGGCTGTAGGGGTCGCCGAGCCCCCATCATCCAAGACAAACATCAAAGTAAAGGGTTTGCCAAAATAGCCCTGGGCCAGCTCCTGAAATCGATCAGAAAACGTTTTTTTCGTCCAATCCAACTTAAATCGGTTTGGGGCAGATATTGTAAGCAAACACTCACTCTCATCCAGACCATTTAATTTAAGGGGCTGTATCCATGTCTTGAATTGTTGCGGGGAAAGCTCGCGCAGCAAAGTGGCGGTGGCGTGATCCCAAAAGCCCGGCGGGCTTAAGGAAGAAAGGGTGGCGTTATTTTCTAAATTGCTCATTTTCGGAGGATTGATTGTAGCGATTTTCTAAAGTTATCCACAAGCCTTAAGTAGGTGGAAAACCTGTGGATAAGTTGTGGCCAAACAATAAAAAACCATATAAATCAACCAAGAAAGAAAAAAACAGAAAATTAAATAAGGGAAAAACCCAATAAGAGCACAACTTAGGTTGACCTTTTGGGCGCCACAAAGGAAAATACTTGGCTTTCCCGAGGTCAATCATGAAAAGAACATATCAACCATCCGTAACCCGCCGCAAACGTACCCATGGATTTCGTGTACGCATGAAAACCCGTGGCGGCCGTACCGTTTTAAACGCACGTCGTGCCAAGGGCCGTAAACGCCTGGCAGTGTAAGCGCACTTGCTTGAATAGCGCACGCATATCCGAATTACTTAAAACAAATCCCAAAACATCAAAACACTGGGGTTTGTATTTAGGGTCTCGCAGTCAAGGCATCAATGGCGCCCTAGGAATTGCTGTTGCCAAAAAATTGGCCAAAAGGGCCGTTGATCGAAATAAGCTGAAGCGCTTCATACGCGAAAGCACCCGCAAACCTCATAACGCAATATTAGACACCCATGATGTTGTCATCCGACTTAAAAAACCGATTGGCCAAACAACGCGAGGACGATTGCGCTCCATGGAATTTGGCGCACTTAAGCAGCAGTTGGCGGAGCTCATTTAAGTGCAGATCATTAACCGCGCAGCAATAGCAATCATCCGAATTTATCAAATCGCATTGAGCCCATTTTTTGGAACACAATGCAAATTCGAGCCCAGCTGTTCACAATACGCATGCGACTGTTTTAAAGCCCACGGCAGCGCCAAGAGTGCCGGACTGATCGTCTGGCGGCTATTGCGATGCAACCCATGGAGTCATGGTGGCTATGACCCAGCAATTAACCCACGCAAGATAAAAGAATAAATACATGGATACGAAAAGAACCATCCTCTGGGCTGTTTTCTCAATCGCAGGACTGCTCCTTTACAACAACTGGTTAGCGTACGAGGGCAAAACACCGCTGTTTGGACCTCAAAGCATGAGCAAGCAAGAAAGTGCGCCCATTAGCGATGAAAAGAAAAGCGACGTCCCGGTATCCACTGCCACAAGTGCCAACACCGCACCAGTGCTTGCCCCCAAAGCAATTCCAGCAAGCATGGCGCAGCTGGCAAACAAAGAGCGCTTCACTGTACAAAATGACGTGCTAGCAATTGAGGTGAGCGCAGACGGTGCAAATGTAGTGAGCGCAACCTTGCTAAAAGAATTGGAGGCCGATAAGAAGCCGATACGGCTTATGCAGGTAACGCCCGGCCACCAGTATTTTGCGCGCTCCGGATTGATTGCCGCAGGCAATGCAGATCTGCCCAATCACACCAGCGAATTTAAATTGCAAACCAGCGGCAAAGATGGGTCAGGACGCCCCTTTTTGGTTGTTGCCAGCGAGCGCAACGGCGTAGTCCTTGAAAAAACCTTTATTTTAAATTCCGACAGTTACGTCATTGATGTGATGCACCGCGTCACTAAAAATAATGCAGCAGTAGGCCCGCTGGTTTTATATACCGAATTAGTGCGCGATGGCAGCAAACTAGAAGAAAGCCAGTTTTACAGCACGTTTACAGGCCCGGCAGTTTATACCGACAAAGAGAAATTTAATAAGCTTGAATTTACCGATATTGAAAAAAATAAAATTACCATACCAAAGCAAGTTCCTGCTGGAGATCCAGCGTGGGTGGCAATGGTTCAGCACTACTATGCGAGTGCATGGATTCCCAGCGATAAATTAAACCGCGATATTTATGCGGGAAAAATCGATAGCAATGTGTATCGCGTCGGCATACAAACCCCGCTCGAAGATATTGCGGTTGGCAAAACGACCGTAGAAACCGCACGCTTATTTGTGGGCCCGCAACAAGAAAGCACGCTAGAGGCAATTGCACCTGGACTAGAGTTGCTGAAGGACTATGGGTATTTAACCATCCTTGCAAAGCCGATTTTCTGGACTCTGGAGCGTATTTATGAGTACGTGAACAACTGGGGCTGGTCAATCGTTATTTTGACTTTCTTAATTAAGCTCTTGTTCTACCCTCTATCTGCCGCAAGTTACAAGTCAATGGCGCGCATGAAGGAAGTGCAGCCGCGCGTGATGGCAATGCGAGAGGCAAACAAGGGCAATCCGCAAAAAATGAATCAAGAAATGATGGCCTTATACAAGAAGGAAAAGATTAATCCCCTTGGTGGTTGTTTGCCCATGTTGATTCAGATACCGGTATTTATTTCCTTGTATTGGGTTTTGTTGTCGTCGGTTGAAATTCGCAATGCACCTTGGATTCTTTGGATCCATGATTTGGCCGTGCCAGACCCCTATTACATTTTGCCGGTCATTATGGCGGTATCCATGTGGGTTCAAACCAAATTGAATCCAACGCCACCAGACCCCATTCAGGCAAAAGTGATGCTCTATATGCCAATCATTTTTTCCATCATGTTCTTTTTCTTCCCAGCCGGATTGGTGTTGTACTGGGTGGTGAATAACATATTGTCGATTGCGCAGCAGTGGCAGATCAACAAGATGATTATTAAACGAGCAATGTAATACTGCATTCAGTATCACTATGTTAGCAATGGGGCCTGCGCTCAGAAAAATCCCCATTGTTGCTATTGCTACCGCGCCCGGCAAAGCCGGGGTGGGCATTATCCGCATCAGTGGTGAAGGCTTGCAAGGGTTTGCCTTTGCCATTACCAATACACGGCTGCAGCCCCGCAAGGCCACTCTGGTTGAGCTGCGTAACCAAGACGGCCGAATCATTGATTCGTGCCTCGCGGTTTACTTTTCAGCGCCCCACTCATTTACAGGCGAAGACGTTTTAGAGCTGCAGTGCCACGGCGGGCCGCAGCTGCTGGATTTGGTCGTGCGGCACTGCTTGCAGCTGGGCCATCAAATAGGACTGGCTATAGCTGAGCCAGGCGAATTTTCGCTGCGCGCTTTTTTAAATGGAAAAATTGATTTAGCCCAAGCAGAGGCCATTGCTGATTTAATCGATGCGCAATCGCACGCCGCCGTTATGGGCGCGGCACGCTCTCTGCAGGGCGCGTTCTCTGACGACATTCATCAACTAGTGGGAGCCCTAACGCAACTGCGCATTTTGGTGGAGTCGACCCTGGATTTTCCAGAAGAAGAAATTGAATTTTTAGAAAATGCCCAAGCGCACCAACAGCTGACACTCATTCAAGAACGCATTCAGCACTTACTTGCTGCCGCCAAACAGGGGCAGATATTGCGAGATGGCATGCAGTTAGTGTTGGTGGGGGCGCCCAATGTGGGCAAAAGCTCCTTGTTAAATTGCTTGGCTGGCGAAGAGATTGCCATTGTTACAGCCGTAGCTGGAACAACACGAGATAGGGTAAAGCAAAGCATCACACTCGACGGAGTGCCAATACACATTATCGATACCGCCGGCTTACGGCAAACGAAGGATGAGGTCGAGGCGATTGGGATTGAGCGTACCTGGGCATCGATACGCGCAGCCGATTTGCTTCTGTTTATAGAGGCTCCAGATGCGCCCACCGCCGAAGAGACGCTTTCTACCAATGTTCTGGCGGCATTGCCTGCGGGCTGCTCGTTCTTGCGATTGGTCAATAAAGCAGACCTACTTAGCTCTGCAGATAAAGTCGCAGGCCCAGATATGCTTTACGTCTCTGCCAAAACGGGCGCCGGTATTCCAGAGTTAAAAAATGCCATCTTGTCGCGCATCGGCTGGCATGCTGGCCAAGAAGATGTGCTCATTTCCCGTCAACGCCACATTGATTGTTTGATGCATGCCGAAGCAGCATTAAACAAGGCCAGTCTCTATGCGGTTCAAGGAAATCGCGCATTGGAGCTGTTTGCGGAAGAGCTGCGTTTGGCACAAGATCATCTTGGCCAAATAACGGGCCGCCTATTGCCAGACGATTTGCTGGGAAAAATATTTAGCCAATTTTGCATCGGAAAATAACAACAGAATTACCCATTATTATTTCGGGACATTTCGTCTTCTGCTCGCAAAAACAACGACTTGCGGCTCTTTAAACGATGAAAAGAGCCCACAGGAAAATGCTAAAATCGTTATAACCAAAATATTAAAAATGCGAGGGCTTTACATGAACCAACCATTAACGCACGCTGCTATTTCTGTCACCGCACCAGAGTATGTGAAAAACCAAAAACTCATAGAGTGGGTTGCCGAAGTTGCTGCGCTAACCAAGCCGGACAACATTCATTGGTGCGATGGTTCGCAAGCCGAATATGACCGACTGTGCGACCTGATGGTGGCGGCCGGTTCATTCAAGCGCTTAAATCCGGCCAAGCGTAAAAATTCATTTCTAGCAATATCCGATCCACAAGATGTCGCCCGTGTAGAAGATCGCACCTTTATTTGCTCACAAAATAAGGATGATGCTGGCCCTACCAATAACTGGATGGCGCCTGATGAAATGCGCGCAACATTAAAGCCCTTGTTTGCGGGCTGCATGCGCGGCAGAACCATGTATGTGGTTCCCTTTTCCATGGGTCCGATTGGTTCGCCGATCGCGCACATTGGTGTAGAGCTATCGGACAGCCCTTATGTGGCCATCAATATGCGCATCATGACCCGCATGGGGCGCGCTGTTATTGATCAGCTCGGTAGCAGCGGGGAATTTGTGCCTTGCATCCATACGGTAGGCAAGCCCTTGGCGGCTGGCGAAAAAGATGTTGTCTGGCCCAATAACCCAACCAAATACATTGTTCATTACCCCGAGACTCGGGAAATTTGGTCTTTTGGTTCGGGCTATGGTGGCAATGCCTTGCTGGGTAAAAAATGCTTTGCCTTGCGCATTGCCTCTACCATGGGACGAGACCAGGGCTGGTTTGCAGAGCACATGCTCATTCTCGGCGTTACCTCGCCACAGGGAAAGAAATACCACATCGCAGCTGCGTTCCCCTCGGCGTGTGGCAAAACCAACTTCTCCATGATGATTCCACCCAAAGGCTTTGAGGGCTGGAAAGTAACCACCATCGGTGACGACATCGCCTGGATTAAGCCGCGCAAAGACGCTGCGACCGGCAAGACACGTTTTTATGCGATTAACCCGGAGTCGGGCTACTTTGGTGTTGCACCAGGCACCAACCGCAAAACAAACCCCAATTGCATCGACTCACTTAACCAAGACGTTATTTTTACTAACGTGGCACTGACCGATGATGGTGATGTGTGGTGGGAGGGTTTAACTGAAACACCACCAGCGCATTTAATTGACTGGCAAGGTAAAGACTGGACTCCAGCAGACGGAGCGGCTGGCAGAAAAGCGGCCCACCCCAATTCGCGTTTCACCATGGCGGCAACCAATAACCCAGCGGTTGATCCTAATTGGAATGATCCTGATGGCGTACCGATTGATGCCTTCTTGTTTGGTGGTCGCCGCTCTACTACCGTGCCGTTGGTGAGTGAAGCTCGAGATTGGGAAGAGGGTGTTTACATGGCTGCCACGATGGGCTCGGAAACCACCGCTGCCATTACCGGCCAAGTCGGCGTTGTGCGCCGCGATCCGTTTGCAATGCTCGCATTTGCGGGCTACAACATGAGCGATTATTTTCAGCACTGGCTCAGCCTTGGCAAAAAATTAATGGCGTCGGGCGCAGAGCTGCCGAAAATTTATTGCGTCAACTGGTTTCGCAAAGACGACGCTGGCCAGTTTGTGTGGCCTGGATTTGGCGAAAACATGCGCGTATTGGCTTGGATCCTTGAGCGCGTGGACGGCAAAGCAAACGGTAAAGAAACCATTTTTGGCGTCTGCCCTGAGTACAAAGACCTTCACTGGGATGGCCTTGATTTTTCAGCTGAGCAATTCAATCACGTGATGTCGGTAAGCAAGTCAGACTGGCAGGCCGAAGTGCAGTTGCATTCGGAGTTATTTGAGCAGTTAAAGCACCGCTTGCCAGCCGAGCTCTTGGTAACGCGCAGCAAAATTGAGCAACGCATAGGAAGCTAATTCCCGCTCACAATATGATCGCCCCCCAGCACCATGGCATCGTGGTGATTGGGGCTGGCATCGCAGGCGCAAGCATTGCGCACGAAATCATGTCTCGCGGTCACGCAGTATGCGTTGTTGAGGCCGAAAGCGGCCCTGCTACAGCATGCTCAAGCCACGCCTATGCCATTGCCCATCCTCATATCACCAGGGGCTCGGCAAAATTACTGCAGCTAACCCGCATTGCATTTGAGCTGGCATTGGCACGCTGGGGTGATCAATGGGTGCACCGCGGCGCACTGCACCCCATAAAAAATGGCCTTGAATTTGATCGTGATGCCATAGCCCTGCAATTAAATGAGCTTGGCCTAAGCCCTGAAATAGCACTCCCTGTTTCGGCAGAACAAGCAAGCCAGTTGGCGGGCGTCGCTCGAGCGGGCGTTTGGTTTGCGAGCGCTGGAATGCTGAGTCTAGAAAAAACAACACAACAACTATTGCACCCGTGCGCGCAATTAACGCAGATCAACCAGATGAAGATAGACACATTGGCGCGCGAGGGCAATCGCTGGCTGTTGACCGATGCGGTAAAAAATATAAGCTTAAGCGCAGACAAGGTCATCGTTGCTGCTGGCCTGGCCTCCAAAAAAATACTGAGTAGTATTCAAATTAAGTTGCCGCTCAAACCGGTACGCGGGCAGTTGAGTTTTTTTAAAATTAGGCCTAATAGCGACTGGGCGGCTCGCCTACCCCGTGCGATTATCTGTGGCGATGGTTACTGCATACCAGCGAGCCCATTAGAAAATGGCGAAATACGCTGGATTGTGGGCTCGAGTTTTGATGAGAATGAAACCGACAGCCAGGCTCGCCACGAAAGTCATCGCTTTAATCAAGAACAGGCTGCTGGCCTACTTAACTATGCCCAAGGCGACCAAAGCGAGCTGATGCCAGACGGACAGTTTGTTGGCATTCGCTGTGTTGCGGGGGATCGACTGCCCATCATCGGCGCGCTGCCCCAGCGACCCGGCATTTTTGTAGCTACTGCACTTGGATCGCGCGGCATTTTGTGGTCGGCATTGGCAGCAAAATTAATCGCAGATCAGGCCTTGGCAGGCGACTTTGCTTTACTAGCGCGCTTGGGCTTTACCTCTGCCTTGGCTGCAGCACTTGCGCCCGACCGTTTTTTGGCAGGCGCTGCGCCACCGGCTTTGGGGGCTTTGGCTTCAAACTCAAATCCAATTTTGCCACCCTCGCCAAGAGCTAAATAAGCCTTAAAGCCGCGTCCGGTGCGATTGGATTTAAAGTTGGTTAATAAATCCGTTTTGCCGGTAGTCAGCAACTTCTGAACTTGCTCCGTTGATATTTCTTGTTGCAACACGACCTTGCCTGTTTTGAAATCACAGGTTTTGCTAGGCCCTGTATTGCGTTCACAAATATAACGCATGCCATCCTCATAAATTGCGCCTGAACATTTTGGACAAACGCCCAAGGCAGCACGACCAGTAAAGTCAATCGCTTCCGCATCATCATCTTGGTTGTTGCCGAAATCGAACTCCAATTTGAAGCCGGCGTTGGGATAGTCTTTGTCGTCTTCCGGAATTTCAGTCAGCTGAATGATGGCCGCAAACGGGCGACCGATCTTGCTTCGAAATCCCTGCAACGGTCCGATGGTCTTGTCGCGCAACAGCGTTTCGACTTCGTCGTACTCAAATGCGCGTCCGCCCGGGGTTTTACTAATCGTAAAGCCGCATTTCTCGCAAGCAAAGCGCCGGTAGTTTTCTTTGACGGGCCCTTTGCAATGGGGGCAGGGTGTGGTGAGGGTGGCGTAGTCACCGGGAATGGTATCGCTGTCGTATTCTTTGGCGCGCTTTACGATGCGCTGCGTCATCTGTGCAATTTCTTGCATAAATGCAGCGCGTTTCATTTTCCCTTGCTCAATCAGCGATAGCTTATTTTCCCAATTGCCGGTGAGGTCAGGACGCGTTAGCTCTTCCACATCCAGGCCACGTAATAGCGTCATGAGCTGGAATGCTTTGGCGGTCGGTATCAGCTCCCTCGCCTCGCGCACCATGTATTTTTCTGCCAGAAGTCCCTCGATGATGGCGGCGCGGGTTGCGGGCGTGCCAAGGCCTTTCTCGGCCATCGCCTCGCGCATATCGTCGTCATCAACCCACTTGCCGGCACTTTCCATGGCCGAGAGCAGGGTTGCTTCACTGTAGCGAGCTGGCGGTTTTGTTTTTAAAGCAAGCGCCTCAATCGTGTCACTCTGCACCGTTTCATTTTCTTGTACGGCAACCAGCTCGTCGTCTGCTTGATTGCTGCGGCCATAGACGGCCAACCAGCCTGAGTGAACTAAGACGCGCCCTTCTGTTTTAAAGTGATGCCCGGAACATTCGGTTATGCGCGTGGTGACGCGGAACTCTGCGGCAGGAAAAAACACCGCCAAGAATCGCCGCACAACCAAGTCGTACAGTTTTTGCTCCGGCTCGCTGAGGGTTTTAGGTGACTCGAGCGTTGGAATAATGGCGAAGTGGTCTGATATTTTGGAGTTATCAAAAATCCGCTTATTGGGTTTTATCCAGCCATACCCTTTTGTTTTTTCTGCGCTATCTTTTCCATCGCCCTTTAGTATCGCGTTGGCATGGGGGCGGTATTCATTGGAATTCGTAGCCAGATTTTCAACGGTATGCTTTACGGTTTCTAAATAGTCTTCCGGCAGCGCCCTTGAATCGGTTCTTGGGTAGGTAAGTACCTTATGGCGTTCGTATAAGGCTTGGGCAAGTCCCAAAGTGTTTTTTGCAGAAAAGCCAAAACGGGCATTTGCCTCGCGCTGGAGGCTGGTTAAATCAAATAGTTGCGGCGCTAACTGCGTTGCAGGCTTTGCTTCTTCGCGAACGCTAGCTTTTTTGTTACGGCATGCCGCCACAATGCTGTTGGCTGCGGCCTCGCTCCACAGTCGGTTCTCGCGCAAATCCGGCTCTGCGGCATCTTTCTTAAACTTGGGATCAAACCAGCGACCCTCATAAACACCGGCCGAAGCTAAAAAATCAGCCTTCACTTCCCAGTAATCTTTAGAAATAAACTTACGAATGAGCTCTTCGCGCTCGACCACAATCGATAGGGTAGGCGTTTGTACGCGCCCCACCGTCGTCAGAAAGAAACCACCACTTTTACTATTAAAGGCGGTCATGGCACGGGTGCCATTGATGCCAACCAACCAGTCCGCCTCGGAGCGGCAGCGGGCAGCATCCGCTAAGGGCTGCATATCGGTATCGGAGCGCAGTGCGTTAAACCCTTCGCGGATGGCGTTGGGCGTCATTGATTGCAGCCACAGGCGTTTAATGGGTTGACTTGCTTTGGCGTGTTGGGCAATCAGCCGAAAAATCAGCTCACCCTCGCGACCCGCATCACATGCATTGACGAGTTCAGCGACGTCTTTGCGCTTGATAAGTTTTTGTAATACCTTGAGCCGCGATTCGGTTTTTACAATCGGCCGCAAGTCAAAATGGGGCGGTACTACGGGCAAGTTGGCAAATGACCATTTTCCGCGTTTGACGTCATATTCCTCGGGAGCAGCAATTTCCAACAGGTGGCCCACTGCCGAAGAAACCACATACTGGTCGTTTTCAAAGTAATCGTCGAATTTAGTAAAGCCGCCTAGGGCCTTGGCAATGTCGCTGGCAACCGACGGCTTTTCTGCAATGATCAGCGTTTTAGGCGTGCTGCCTGCAGTCGATTTGGATGCGGTTTTGGTAGTTGCTTTAGCCACGCGTGAACCTAAATTAAGTACAGATTAGTCAAATGAAAGCCATCCATGCGGCGCTGATTTGCGGCGCACTTCCTTTTTTATTATTAACCGATAAATCAAGAGCTGTCCAAAATACCGAGTTTTTCCTGCATTTCCAGCCGATTTACACCGTTTTTATTTGGCATGACCCCCTATAAATTAGGGCTCTGGGGCAGTTCAGCCAAAATATCCCCCAAGGTATGGACTAGCTTGGCGCCGTTTTGAATTAGGCTGTGGCAACCCTCCGAGTAGCCCCCCAAGATCGAGCCAGGCACCGCAAAAACTTCTCGGCCCAGCTCTGCAGCAAGGCGTGCGGTGATCAGCGACCCCGATCGCTTACTCGCCTCGACCACCACCACACCTAGGGCAAGGGCGGCAATTAAGCGGTTGCGCCTCGGGAAATGAAACGGCCGCGGGCCCACTCCAGGCGGGAATTCTGATATGAGCAGGCCGGAATGGGCCACGGCCTCTGCTAGCGCACGGTGCTCATAGGGGTAGACGCGATCAAGCCCGGTGCCACAAATCGCGCCGGTTTTGCCAAAGGGGGATTTCAGGGCCGCGCGGTGTGCTGCGCCATCAATCCCCCGCGCCAAGCCAGAAACAATCAAAAAGCCAGCTGCTGCTAGCCCCTTTGATAACTCGGATGCAATATACAGGCCTTGAAGGCTGGCGTTACGTGAGCCCACAATGGCTATTGCCGGCCGCCCAAATAAAGCAGCATCACCGCATATATATAGAGGGCTAGGCGGATCATTTAAATCAAGCAGGCGTTTTGGATAGTCCGGTGAGCTGGGGTAAAGCAATTGGATGGGTGGGTGGTTTCGCATAAACCAATTTTTGAACACGGGCTTTTATTTGCCAATCGGCCCAGCCTGATTAGTCTGTAAGATAATTCCCATATGACTGTGTTAACCGTTCTCCACTACCCTGATCCCCGACTGCACAAGGTAGCAAAGCCCGTTGCTGTTGTGGATGAGCGTGTGCGCAAGATCGTTGCTGACATGGCAGAGACAATGTACGATGCCCCCGGCGTTGGCCTGGCCGCGACGCAAGTGGATATTCATGAGCGCATCATCGTGATTGACGTATCAGAGGAACAAAACCAACTGATGGTCTTTATCAACCCAGAAATCGTCTGGGCAAGCGCGGAGAGAAAAGTATGGCGTGAAGGCTGCTTGTCGGTGCCGGAGTACTACGATGAAGTAGAGCGACCCGATGAAATTCGGGTGAAAGCTCTGGGCGTTAACGGCAAGCCATTTGAAATCAAAGCAGACGGCCTTCTTTCTGTTTGCTTGCAACACGAAATGGATCACTTGCTCGGAAAAGTTTTCGTCGAATACCTCTCCTTTCTAAAGCGCAATCGCATCTCCCTCAAAATGAAAAAGCGTGCCAAAGAGTTGGTAGGCCGCAGCTGAGAGCGCGCCCATTATGAGGGTCATTTTTGCTGGCACCCCGGATTTTGCGGCGCATGCCTTAGAGGCCATTGAGGCGGCGGGCCACACGATTGCATTGGTATTGACCCAGCCCGATCGGCGTGCCGGCCGAGGAATGCATTTGCAAGCCAGCCCCGTCAAGGAATTTGCGCTGAGTAAGGGCATCCCCTTGCTA
Source organism: Polynucleobacter sp. (assembly GCA_044345935.1). Taxonomy (GTDB): domain Bacteria; phylum Pseudomonadota; class Gammaproteobacteria; order Burkholderiales; family Burkholderiaceae; genus Polynucleobacter. Next base: position 27,176 of record JBIJAC010000010.1, read on the forward strand.
CAACCCGCATCCCTCAACACCAACAGCCTTGACGAGGCAAAAAGAGCCGACGCAATCGCCGCCTTGCATGCTATCAGCCAAACGCAGTTTGATGCCATGGTGGTGGTTGCCTATGGGCTGATCATTCCGCAGGCAATACTGGATCTGGCTGAGCAGCCGGGACGGCACGGCGCATTTAACATCCATGGTTCACTATTGCCGCGTTGGCGTGGCGCCGCACCCATTCAGCGAGCAATAGCTGCAGGGGATGAGCGCACTGGCATCACCATTATGCAAATGGATGCGGGGTTGGATACGGGCGATATGGTGCTGCGCGAAGCAATTGATATCAGGCCGGATGAGGCCAGCAGTAGTTTGCATGACCGTCTTGCCAAGTTAGGGGCCAGGCTGATGGTGCGCTGTTTGGCGATGCTGGATGCACACGAAGAAACGCCGCGCACCCCTCAGGGCGAAGAGGGGATGTGTTATGCCGAGAAGATACAAAAAACCGAAGCTGAAATTGATTGGTCGCAAACGGCAATCACCATTGATCGGCTGATTCGGGCATTTAATCCATTTCCTGGCGCTAGCTCCTCACTCAATGGCCAAAGCCTCAAGTTTTGGCGTGCCCGTCCTTTGGCGAAGATGCTGGCCGACCAATATCAAGAGCAAGCAAGCCAAGGCCCTGGGTCAGTGGTCGGCAAAAGCAATGATGGATTTATTGTGTGGTGTAAGGACAGTGCGCTGGAGGTATTGGAGATACAAAAGCCAGGCGGTAGGCGCATGTCGGCAGCGCAATGGATACAAGCAGAAAAGCTAGCGGGCGCATTGCAATTTACTAAAGCAACTACATAAGCTGTGAATAAAAAAAAGAGGAAGTGGTGATGGCATCAACAGCGCCGCCCCAAAATCTGCCCTTATCGCAGGCGATCACGATTGCGGCACAAGCCATTGGCGAAGTCATATCGGGTAGGTCCTTGACTCATGTTTTAGAGGAGCTAGAGCCACAAGAGCGGCCTATCGTTCAAAGCATTACGTTTGACACCTTTCGTCGCTGGACGCGTTCACATGCGCTGATAAAAGAGTTCGTGCCAAAGCCACCAAGTAAGCCAGTAGAGCACGTCTTGGCAGTCGCAATTACATTGTTGCTGGATCGCACGGATGTGGCTAAAAAAGGCTATGCAACCCACACCATCGTCAATGAGTCCGTAAGCGCATGCGGCCAATACGATGAGACGATCTATGCCAAAGGCTTGATGAATGCCGTGCTGCGAAAAGTTAGCGCCGCCCTCGATGCTCAGGGCAAAAAAAGACCAGACCACAATAGTGTCGGTGAGTCCTACTTTCCGCCCTGGTGGATTGCTAACCTGAGAAAAAATTACCCAAAGGCGTGGCAATCCATTTGTTTACAACAATCGCAGCGCCCACCGCTAACCCTGCGCGTCAATCGGCGCGCAATTTCCCTGGTCGATTACGCTGCGGTATTGCAGGCCGCACAGATCGAGGCCGAAACAATAGAGCAGGTTGCCCACACCCTACTGGATGCCGCCTTGGTAATCAAAGAGCCCATACCCGTTGCGAGTATCCCGGGATTTTTTGATGGATTGGTTTCAGTTCAGGATGCAGGCGCGCAGCTCGCGGCTACGCTCCTTTGTCCAATGACAGGCGAGCGTGTGCTTGACATGTGCGCGGCACCCGGAGGTAAGGCTGCCCATTTGCTCGAGTGTGCTGATATTGATCTGGTTGCAATCGACGTAGATCGAGAGCGATTAAAGCGCGTGAGTGAGACCTTCAGTCGCTTAAAGCTGAGCGCTGTGCCCGGACAAGTGATTGAATGCATTGCCGCTGACGCTGCAGAGCTCGGCTGGTGGAATAAAAAGCCCTTTGACAAAATACTAATTGACGCGCCGTGCTCTGCTTCCGGGATCGTGAGTCGGCATCCCGATATTCCTTTTTTGCGCCGCGCAGATGACATTGCCGATTTACAAGATCGCCAGCGCGCTTTATTGGAAGCCGGTTGGAAGGCGTTGAAGGAGGGCGGATTGCTACTCTATATCACCTGCTCTATTTTTCCAGAAGAGGGCAAAGACCAGGCAGAATGGTTTATGGCAGCACACCAGAATGCGTTACGATTAGATGCGCCCGGACAAATAATGCCTGGCCACCTGCACGACGGTTTTTACTATGCTCTCTTTAAAAAGAATGGGCCATGACCCAGCGCCTTAAGCAACTCCTTTTATCGGCAATTGTGCTGATGGGCTTTGTGCTGGCACCCGCTGCAAACGCAGAGGGCATTAAGGTCAAGTTTTTTGAGCTTGAGCGCGTAGAGTCTGAATGGTTTTTAAATGCGGCTTTCCAGATTGAGCTATCTCCTGGTCTCGAGGACGCCATTCAAAAAGGAGTGGTGCTGCACTTTCAGACCGAATTTGAGTTAACCCGATCGCGGTGGTATTGGTTTGATGAGCGACCCGTTTTGGCGTTGCGGCAAACCCGCCTCTCCTATCAACCCCTAACGAGGCAGTTCCGCATAGCGTCTGGCGGCCTTACTTTCACTGCGCAAACCATTGCAGAGGCATTGCAGGTTGTTGGTAGCATTGGCGGCTGGCGCGTGATTGACGGCCCAGGCGTCGACCCCAGCAAGCCCTATTCTGCGGCACTGCGCATGAGCCTGGATTTGAGTAAGCTGCCCAAGCCATTTCAGGTCAACGCACTCAATAATAAAACATGGAATGTCTCTAGCGATTGGACCCGCTTTACGTTTACGCCAGATGCGCAATCTGTATTGAGGCGCCAAGAGTGAGCATCTTCAAATGAGCTTTCTTCATTTTGATAGGCCCGCTTGGAAGCGCCGCGCACTGCCAATAGCAACTGCAGTCACCGGTATTTTTGCGCTCGCCTTATTAGTGCTGCTATCCACTGCTACTTCAAACACCACCTTTTTTGATAATTACTTTATTTGGCTTTACGCCGCCAATGTGGTGGTTGGTGTTTGCTTGCTATTGGTTATCGTGACCTTAGTCGTTGTGATTACCATTCGTTGGAAAAAGGGCCGTTTCGGAACGCGCTTAATTGCCAAACTTGCGATGATTTTTGGTCTGGTGGGCGTAGTCCCTGGTTTGATTCTGTATGGTGTCTCCTTGCAGTTCGTATCCCGCAGCATTGATACCTGGTTCGATGTGAAGGTGGAGTCAGCCCTAGAGGCTGGACTCGAGCTTGGACGCGCGACATTAAGCACTTCCTTGCAGGAGCTACAAGATGAGGGCCGCATTGTTGCTGATCAAGTGCAGCGCATTCCAAATCAAGCCAGCCCAGCTGAGCTAACCTTATTGCTTTCCCGCATGCGCGATCAGTTTGGTATTCAAGAAATTACGATTTTCAATGCGCGGCAAGCCGTAGTTGCTACGGCATCATCGAGTATGGCATCCAGTATGGCAGTGGCGCCAAGTGCAGAGATCATGAGCCAGGCCAATAAAGTCAATGGCGTTGGCTTTATAGAAGAGTTGCAGGGCACCCAAGACTATCGCTTGAAGGCGATCATCCCGCTCGTAAAAGAAAAGGCGGGCAGCGGCCAAGGCTTTGGGCTTAGCCTGCAGTATCAACGGGAGCTCTGGTACTTGCAGCTGATTAAACGGGTTCCGGACGAGATTACAAAAAATACGCTTGCTGTTCAGGCGGCGTACAGCGATTACCAAGAAAAATCCTTGGGCCGAACGGGGCTGCGCCAAATGTACATTGGCACCCTCACGCTGACCCTGTTTTTTGCCTTATTTGTAGCAGTTACATTGGCTCTGTTGCTAGGCAGGCAGTTGGCGCGCCCACTGCTCATGCTGCTGCGCGGAACGCAGGCGGTTGCGCAGGGCGATCTTTCCCCCAAGCCCGAACTAGATACTGGCGATGAATTGGGCATGTTGACGCGCCAATTTAATGTGATGACGCGGCAGCTGGCCGATACCCGAACCTCGTTGCAAGAATCCAAGTCGTTTTTGGAGACGGTATTAAGCAATTTAACGGCCGGAGTCTGCATTTTTGACGACCGTTTTACCTTGGTATCGAGTAATGCTGGCGCTGATGCTATTTTTAGGCATGACCTAACTCAGCTTACTGGCAAAACGCTGAGCCAAATTCCTGCTTTGGCTGAATTTGAAACCGCGGTAAAAGAGGGGTTTGCTGCCATGCAAATGACCGTGGGGCCGGGGGCGGACAGGGCTTTGCCCGCCACAGAGGAGCTACCCCAGATGGGCGCCCGGGTATGGCAAAAACAAATTCAGCTGCATGCCAGCAGTGAGTTTGACCAAGAGCTTGGCGTCACCATTTTTGTGCGCGGCACGGAGCTAGCACCAGGGCTCAATATGATTGTGTTTGATGACATCACCGACGTGGTTACCGCACAGCGCTCCATTGCGTGGAGCGAGGTTGCGCGGCGCCTAGCCCATGAAATTAAAAATCCACTGACACCAATACAGCTGTCTGCTGAGCGGCTTCAGCAAAAGCTGTCAGGGAAGGTGAGCCCAGAGCAGGAAGAAATGATGAACCGGAGTACCGCCACCATCATTGGCCAAGTAGAGGCAATGAAGCAGATGGTGAATGACTTCCGTGATTTTGCAAAGACGCCCGCACCACAGCTAAGAGCGGTTTCGATCAATCAGTTAATACAAGAAATTCTGGTGTTGTATGAGGGTAGCCCCATGGAAGTATCGCTCGACTTAGCTTGCCCAGACATATTGGGCGACCCCACACAACTGCGCCAAGTGATTCATAATCTCTTACAGAATGCGCAAGACTCCACCTTAGAGGGTCAGCGCACTGAGGCATCTGTGGCCATTACAACCGAAGCAGTCCCCTATAAACAGGCTAATGGTGAGATGCAAAAAGCGGTGCGATTTAGTATTGCTGACTCGGGAACGGGATTTCCAGCTAAGATACTAGCAAGAGCCTTTGAGCCTTACGTCACAACAAAAACGAAGGGTACGGGTTTAGGCTTAGCGGTGGTGAAAAAAATTGTGGATGATCACGGTGCAAAAATTGAGATTCGGAATCGAATGCAAGGGGATGCGGTAGTGGGCGCACAGGTGTCTATTTTGTTTATGAATCTAGCGAAAGAGGCGGCTTAGCCATGGCGAGTATTTTGGTGGTCGACGATGAAATGGGCATTCGTGAGCTTCTCAATGAGATTCTGACGGATGAGGGCCATACCGTCTATGCAGCAGAAAGTGCGATACAAGCACGAACGGTGCGCGAGCAAATGCGGCCCGATTTGGTTCTCTTGGATATTTGGATGCCCGATACGGACGGCATTACTCTACTTAAAGAGTGGTCCAACAGCGGGCAGCTCACCATGCCAGTAGTGATGATGTCAGGCCATGCCACGATTGATACTGCGGTAGAGGCCACCCGCATTGGCGCCCTTAATTTTTTAGAAAAGCCAATTGCACTGCAAAAACTGCTCAAGACAGTGAACAAGGCGCTTGAAAGTGCGCCAAAACAGATACAGATCGAAGAGGCGGCCGCAATATTGCCATCCTCAAGACCTGCCGCTGAAACAAAGCCGTCAGGCGCAGTAGCAGCGCCGCCGCCAGGCGAATACATTAGTGGCATAGCGAGGATGTATTTTGATCTCCCCCTGCGCGAGGCACGAGACCTCTTTGAAAAAGCCTATTTTGAGCATCAGATGCAAATTATGGGTGGAAGCATGACTCGCATCTCCGAATACACTGGGCTTGAGCGCACGCACTTGTACCGCAAACTCAAGGCGCTTGGCGTGGACGCTACCAAAAATAAAGGTGAGTCAGGGCCAGAGTCAGCGCCAGTCAAGCCCTAACGCAGCCAAATTCAGTCGGCAAGTAAAAAAGGCGCACTGGGCATGGAATGCAAGCAAGGCCTTTCTAGAAAATAATGCAGGATAAAAACAAGTTAGTAATCATTGGTGATGGCTTTGCTGCCGCAGTAACGGCCATACATCTTTTACGCAAAGGAATCGCGGCAGATTCGTTTACCATCATCGGCGCCGGATCTTTAGGCAAAGGCAATGCCTACGGTTGTGTGAGCCCATTCTTTCGGCTTAATGTGCGCGAAGATTTACCGATTGTTTTTTCAGAAGACCCCTTGCATTTTGCGCGCTGGGCCGAAGCAAATATCGACGATCCCGAAGCAAAAACAAGTGCGGGATTTTTTTATCGTCGCGCCGATTTCGGGCGCTACACTTCCGAACTGATTGCCGCAGAACCAGGGTTCGATAAAATTCAGCGCATACCAAGCAAGGTATGCGTCCTCAATCAAGCAAACGGCTTATGGAAGTTGGATACCGCTGATGGCGGCCTTATCTATGCAGAGAAAGTCATTATTGCAACTGGCAATTCGCCGCCAAGCTGGCCATGCCCAATAAAGACCGAGCTAGGAGAGCAGGCAGATCCTCAGCTGATTGAAAACCCCTGGACGGGACAATATCTCGCTGCCATTCAACCAGAAGAGCATGTTGTGCTACTCGGGGGAGGCCTCACTGCATTAGATGCCATTTACGCATTGGCTATGCAAGGGCATCGTGGCCTGATTACGATTGTGGGACCAAGGCCATTATTTCCACCCACACAGGCGCAATGGGCCAGGCAAAAGCAGCCGAACTGGCCGGAGAAATTAAGCCCCGCTAAGCTAGTGCGCTTTATGCGCCAATACCTGCCGTCCGCGTCCACAACCAGTTCAGAGTGGCAGTGCGCCTGGGAAGAGTTAAGACCAAATCTCAATGCGATTTGGCAGCAATTAACACCGCATCAACGACGAAGCCTGTTTAAGCGCCTAGGGTGGGCTTGGTCTTTATATCGGTTTCGCGCTTCTCCGCAAACAATCCAAGCCTATGAACAGCTCAAGGTAAATAATCAAGTTCATTTTGCTGTGGGGCGGGCTAGGCAAGTAGAGTGCACAAAGGGCGTGATAACGGTACAGCTAAATAAGGGCCAACGCATTCAGGCCGATCGAATTATCAATTGCACCGGCGTTGGAACGGACTTATTTCTGAATACAATGATCGCAGATGCGATTGCGATTCCAGACCCTTTGGGCACGGCTATTGCCGTCGATATAAACCTCAATGTCATTAAGCCAAATCTGCAGGCTTGGAATAATCTATGGATGCTGGGCCCAGCAACGATGGGCAGTTTGGGCGACGTTGTTGCTGCTAGTGCAATTTCGAAGCAAGCCGAGGGACTAGCTACACAAATTCAGGCTACGACAAGCGATTGAAGAGGCCGTTGTGCATCACCCTACTTTGAGCAAAATGACACCCAGTATGATCAAGGCAGCGCCAAGCCAACGGATCGGAATATTGGGATCGCCAAACACGAGGACGCCAATCGCAAAGGTACCAACCGCCCCAATCGATGTCCATACGGCATAGGCCGTACCAATGGGGATGCCTTTTAATGAATGCCAAAGTAAAAAACCACTCATTGCCATACTGGCACCAGCCAAAGTAAGCCCCCAAATTTTCATATTCGGGTTGCCTGATAGCTTTAGGCCAAGAGGCCAGCCAATTTCGAAAACGCCTGCTAGTAATAGAGATAACCAGTACATATTGAGCCAAAAGCAATGGGGAAAAACACACTGTATCAAAAGCCAACACTGGATCGCTGTAATCACCTATGCCGGCTATATCCGCCGAAGTCATAGTCATTAGCGAAGGCATTTATTGCAAATATGGATATAAAGTTATTTACTCAATCGATTGAACTGATTAGACTGAAATGCATTACGGGCAGCATTGATCCTACTAGCAACAAATACAAGACATGAGCAAAGCCAATCTGAAGCAGTTTAATTTTTTAGACCGGGCCTCGGTGATGTTGAAGGGCAAAGCCCTTCGCGACTTCACCCCTTTGCAAGACCATCATATTGTTCCCCCCAGGCCAAAGCGATTTAGTTCCATTGCAGTTTTAGAACGGTCCAATGAGGATCGGCTTTTGGATCTCATTCCGATACGCTATAGCCGTATGCTAGCAAGCCCATTTAGTTTTTTGAGGGGCTCTGCTGCACTGATGGCTGATGATTTATCTAGGACACCTAGCAGCGGCATTTATGTCCAAGCCTGTGGCGATTGCCATTTGCTCAATTTCGGCGCTTATGCAACACCCGAGCGCAAACTTGTTTTTGATATCAATGATTTCGATGAAACATTGCCTGCACCTTGGGAGTGGGACATTAAGCGTTTAGCCACTAGCTTTGTGGTGGCCGCAGAAGACAATCAACTGAGTAAGGCTAGCGCGCAGCGCATCGCAAAAACCTGCGTTCAGTCTTATCGTGAAAATATGCGTGCATATTCGAAGCAAAGCCCGCTCGAGGTTTGGTATGGACACTTAGACTTGGCAAAGTTTGCAAAAGAGGCGCCCAATAAGACGACCCGACTACGCCGAGAGCAGTTAATTCGAAAGGCAGAAAAACAAGTTGCCGAATACCTGTTTCCAAAAATTACGACGGAGATCAACGGCGATAAGCGCTTAATCGATAATCCGCCGCTGATATACCATCTAGACGATACATGGATAGAAAGGATCGGCAGACCCGCGGTGGAGAGTTATCGCGCGTCTCTCTCCCATGACCGCAAGGTATTACTTGATCGATACCAACTCAAAGACATCGTAGTGAAGGTGGTCGGAATTGGTAGTGTGGGCACGCGCTGTTTTGTAGCGCTCTTGATGACGCCGGACGGCGACCCCCTTTTGTTGCAGATCAAAGAAGCGCGCAATTCGGTGCTGGAACCCTATGCTGGAAAAAGCGAATATGAAAAGCATGGTGAGCGGGTTGTGGTTGGTCAACGACTGACGCAGTCGTCGAGCGACGTCTTTCTGGGCTGGATGCGCGGCCCTAAAGGGAGGGATTTCTATGTGCGGCAACTCAGGGACATGAAAGTATCATTTTCAGTCCAAGACATTACGCCGACGCGCTTAAGGCGCTATGCCACCTACTGTGGCCAAGCGCTTGCAAGGTCTCATGCTAAGTCTGGCAATGCAGCCCTTATTTCTGGCTATCTTGGAAAGTCAGATGTATTTGATGAGGCCGTGAGCATATTCGCCATGGAATACGCCGAACAAAACAAGCGGGATTATGAGGAGCTAGTAAAGGCAGCCAAAACAGGAAAGATTGTTGCCGCCTAAATAAAGCCCTCAAGCCCAAACGCCTCGGGATACCCGAATAAAGCAGCGCTGCCGCCGGTGTGCAAAAAGATTACTGTGTCGTCTTTAGTAAAGCGATCATGGCGAACCCAATCAATTAAGCCGGATAGTCCTTTGCCTGTATAAACGGGGTCAAATAAAAGGCCTTCCGTTTGAGCCAGCATTTTTACTGCTTCAACCATGCCATCAGTGGGTAAGCCGTAGCCCCTGCCTACATAGTTGCAGTCAGCAAACACATCTTCGCGCTGGACTACCCCCTCATAACCCAGCATCGAGGCAGTCTTACAAGCAAGGTCATAGACCATCTGTTCCTGTTTCTCTTTGGGCGCGCGCACCCCAAAGCCAATGACTTTGAGCGGACTATTAAGTATTTTTAGGCCGGCAATGAGTCCGGCATGGGTCCCAGCGCTGCCGGTTGCGAGCACGAGGTGTGTCGCCTGAAGCCCCATCTCATTAATCTGGTAGGTGAGTTCCAGCGCTGCATTGACGTAACCTAAGGCTCCAATCGGATTGGATCCGCCGCCAGGAATCACATAAGGTTTTTTGCCAGCGGTTTTTAACGATTCTGCAAAGATCTCCATTTCGGCTTGCATGTTTGCACCAGCCGGCCTTAACGATACGGTGGCTCCGTGAAGCCGATCCAAAAGAACATTGCCATTCAGTCGATAGGCCTCATCTTCAAATCCGGTGCGATCTTCCAGCAGAATGTGGCAAGTAAGATGAAGTTTGGCGCACAGAGCCGCAGTTTGGCGAGCGTGGTTTGATTGCACCGCCCCTTGCGTAATCACGGTATCGGCGCCCTCATCTAGGGCGTCAGCAAGGAGGTACTCGAGTTTGCGGGTTTTATTGCCGCCCGTGGATAGTCCCGTGCAGTCATCGCGCTTTACCCATAAAGCAGGACCACCCAGTTCAGAGGATAGGTTCGGCATAGGTTCAAGCGGCGTGGGCCAATGACCACAGCGGATTCTGGGGTAGCGAGCAAGATCCATGATGCCTCCTTAAATACGTTTAATGCATTAAAGCAAGGTTAATTTGCCCTGTCTAATGCATTTTTTCTCGGCTATCATGTCTTTTTTGCATTTAGCAATGGACTCAGTGGGCTTGTCAATGGAACTGAAATGGCTTGAGGATTACTTTGCGTTGGTGGAGCTTGAAAACTTCACCGCAGCTGCAGCTGCGCGTAATCTTTCCCAGCCAGCCTTTTCCAGACGTATTCAGGCGCTAGAAGCATGGCTTGGCACCAGCCTAGTGGATCGGAGTAGAAAGCCATTTCGCTTTACCGACGTGGCAAGAGAGCATGAAGCCACCTTACGAAATTTATTAAATACGGCATACCAGGTTCAAAATCGAATCCAGTACTCTGGGGTCGATCGGGCCAAATTATCAGTGGTTGCCCAGCACAGCTTGCTAGTTACGCCCTTCTTGCCACAATTTTTAGAAACGCTGTCGAGTTCAATTGCCGGGCTAAATTACTCACTCGTTTCTGAAAACAGAGACGCATGCCTAGCCCTTTTTTTAAGGGGTGGCGTAGACATGTTGGTGATCTATGAGACTCAAAACAAGCCCGCAGTAATTGCATCACCGCTTTCAGTGCGAACCACACTCTGCAACGATGAAATGATATTGATAGGCACGCCCAAAACATACCAAAGATTAAATGGGCAAAAGAGCGAAAAAACCTTACCGCTACTGATATACCCAAGCACGAGTTTTTTTGGAGGCCTGATTGGAGTGGATGCGTTGCCTAGAGCGCTAAAAGTTACAAATGCAAGCATTGCCTGTGAAAGCGCCTTCTCAGTGGGGCTGAAAGAGATGGCATTGGCATCGATTGGAGCGGCTTGGGTGCCACGGTCTATTGTCGTTCATGAGATTCAGAATGGCAGCTTAGTGGCCCTTAATGAAATAAGCCCGCCTATTCCGATGCACGTTGTCGCCCACCTATCTCTTATGAGTAAGAATCCAGCAATTGCAGAGATGATTGAGATGACAAGGCTGGGTAAAGCGGCGCATCAAATTAGTGCCTAAAAATCAGCTTTATCAGTGCAAACCCTGACTTTAATCGTCATTTTAATCATTTGTAAGTGCTATGATAATTATCAGGTTTATATTTCTAGCTTCTATTTAGATTAAAGATCAACCCTTGGGCCCACATGCTCAATTAAAGGATAAAGTCATGAATACAACCAAAGTTTTAATTATCGGAGCTGTGTTGGCAATAGTCGCTTATTTTGTAGTCGGCGGCATGAAAGGCGGCCCAGCAGAAGATAAGGCCAAATCGGAGTGGTTTTCAAAGCTTGACGCCAACAAAGATGGAAAGCTATCCCCCGAAGAGGTGAAAGCAATCGATGCCGATAATGATGGAAAAATATCCCGTGATGAGGCCAAAGCCTATGGCATTCCAGCAGCAGTATTCGATAAGATGGATAACAATAAAGACGGCTTTATTTCTCAAGAAGAAATGAAAACCTACGGCGGCTAAATCGCCTTAAAGAATTAAACGTTAGGCGTTTAATTTAAATCTTCACCACAAATGATGAGAGCAGCGGAGAGCCTGACTCACACTTAAGTTGTTAAAGTGTGAGTTCATGGCTTACAGGCTTTAGAAAAGGCAGGGCTCAGCCTTAAGCCGATTAAACACCCTATATTTACAGCGCTCTAGCAATCCGCTGCCTTGGCATTTAAAGAGTTAAAAATTTAATGAGAACGTGATGGAACATAAGCCTACAAAATTCCACTGGTTTTTATTGAAAGCCAAGCCAAGGCTTTTGTACGCCGTTTTCGGGGGATTCGCAACATTCTTTCTTCTCGAAGGCCACCATTTTTCAACCCGTTTTTTGATGGCATGGAGTACGGCCTCAGTAATTTACCTAATTTTGGTATTCATAATGATGCAGTACTTTAATAGAAAAAAAATATCCCATCTGAGTGCGCAGCAAGACGACGGTCAGCTGCTAATTTACATCATCTCATTGCTAGCGAGTACAGTAAGTTTAGCCGCCATCTTTATACACATTGGAAGCGTGGATGAAATCCCATTGAAAGAGAGGGTGCTAGGGATATTGATGACAGGAGTCACCTTTGCAACCTCCTGGATGGTATTGCATACAGCCTATGCTTTGCATTACGCCCACGAATACTATGCCCATTTGAAACAAGACTCTATAAATACACCCTTGATATTTTTAGGAACTCGATACCCTGCTTATTCAGACTTCTTCCATTTCTCGGTAGTCATTGGTATGACTTGTCAAACAGCAGACATCATCATAGTTGAGCCTAAAATTCGAAACTTAGTAACAGTCCACAGTTTGTTATCTTTTGTATTTAACGCAACCCTCTTGGGGCTGACCATGAGCTTAGTGGGTGGACTCTTAGAGTAGCCATGTCTCCAAATTTGCTTATCTGTTTCCTTCATTAGTGGTGTCACAGATGCTCGGACGCTCTCAGAATCGTGTTTCGTCGTAAATATCCCCAGCCACCTAAGGATCCTTAACGCATAAGAAGAGCAAGCAACGGCGGGCACATTTAACCGGCCCACTTCGAGTTTCATTTATAATTTCAACTCTTGGCCTGGTAGCTCAGTCGGTAGAGCAGAGGATTGAAAACGTAGGATAGAGGACTAAAACAGTTCTGCACATTGGGTCTAAGCTGGGCAAGACTCGCTGCCCGCTAAGCACCGAATCTCATGGCTCCCAGCGGTTTTGAATATTCCAAAAATGGCATTCGCAGAGATTTGTTGTCCCCCGGCAACGACCAAGCCCTATTCAATAGCGAGTTTATGGGGGGAGTAGTAAATATTTTCAATGAAATAGCCAAAACCGCTAGGATTAACCCATTAGCCATTAGCTGTTATTAATAAAACAAGGAAAGAGCGAAAATGAAAATTAAATTATTAGTGGCAGCTGCCGCAACAGTAGTAGCAAGCTCAGCAATGGCTCAGTCAGCGTTTCAAGGATTCTATGGACAACTTGCTACTGGCTATGAAAACAACAGCGCAAGCAGCCTCAATCAAAGCCAATCATATATAGATGCTCCAGACACAGGTTCAGTAGCATATTCAGCCAATACTCAGTCATTTGGTGGCGCACCATTAGTTGTTGGTTTAGGATACAACTTTTCTGTAGCACCCAAGTGGCTATTAGGTGTGGGTATTGATTATTCTGCGCTATCCCAAACAAGTTCAAGCTTTTCACAAACAGATACAGGCAGAGTTGATAATGGAGTGCCTTCTACTGAATTTAATGGAGCTGCACTAACTGGGAATACTATTAAGACTTCTAACAGAGTTAATATCTTTATTGCACCAAGCTATGAAATTGATAAAGACAAGCTGGTATATTTCAAAGCTGGCTATAGCATGATGAATGTAAAAGCACAAAGTGCAAATTCTGCTCAGTTGCCTGACGGAACAACTTTTGCGGTCCCATCACAGAGCGCTAATAAAAATGTAAATGGGTTTATCGTAGGCCTCGGCTACAAGCAGATTATTTCTGGTGGCTTATATGGGTTTGCAGAAGGAAACTACATGAGCTACGGTAAAGCAAACCTTACAACAACAGTCACAGACGGCTCATATAGCCAAACAAATACTATTAACCCCAGCTTAAATTCATATCAGCTCCTAGTTGGCGTAGGCTATCGGTTTTAATTAAGTTTTACCTTGCTCCCTCAAAAGCCACTGTTCGCAGTGGCTTTTTTATTTGCCGACAGTGGTTTAAGTAAAAGCAGTTTTTTAAGATGAACCTCAACAAATAAGTACTAGTCCTCTGCCCCTTAAACATCCACTCACACCGTCAATAGGATCTAACACCCCACCATCACCCTCTGTTGCTATAGAACAACGCCAGAAGCCCAGCCAGCAATGGGTCAGAGGAGTAAATTGAGGTTTGCCAAGCAAGAATTAATTTCAAAAGATAAAATCAATTCATTAATTTTAAGTCGCAGTAATTAAGCAACGAAATAAATAGCAAGAGGAAATACTGAATGAAAATTAAATTATTAGTGGCAGCTGCCGCAACAGTAATGGCTGGCTCAGCAATGGCACAATCAGCTTTCCAAGGTTTTTATGGGCAAATTGGGACTGGTTATGAAAGTAATTCTCTTGGAAGCGGAAGTGGCAACTTTTCTGTTAGTGGTGTAAGTTTTGGCGGCCTCAATACATCTTCTCAGCAATTTGGTAATACTCCATTAATTTTTGGCTTAGGATATAACTTCTCAATAACGCCCAAGTGGTTGCTTGGCATTGGGGCTGATTATTCCGCCTTGTCATCCCAAAATAGCTCATTAAGCGCATCAATCAATATCCTTGGCGCATCAGCTTCACTGGGGGGCGCATCAATGCAACTCTCTAATCGATACAATATATTTATAACTCCGGGATACATTCTTGATAAGGATAAGCTTGTCTACTTAAAAGCAGGCTATAGTGCTGTTGGGGCCAAGCTAAATGGGCCAAGTAGTTTCACCGTAATCTCCGAGACAACTGCTGGCGGAACAGTTCCAGTTAATTTTGGTTCCTCCACATCCACCATGAGTGGGTACATTGTTGGCTTAGGTTATAAGCAAATGATTACCAAAGGATTCTATGGTTTTGCTGAGGCCAACTATATGAGTTACGGGCGAGCCTCTTTTTCCGTAATGGGCTCTCTTTCGGATCAGGCTAGCACCATCTCCTCAAATCCCTCTCTTAGTACATATCAGGCCCTAGTTGGCGTAGGATACAAGTTCTAATTAAGATTCAGTCTTCCTTCAAGGCCACTGTTCGCAGTGGCTTTTTTATTAGGTAATAGAGATTTAAGTAAAAGCAGGTTTTTGTTATGTAATCGCATTAAGTTCCTCAAACCGTCAAGCAGGATAAAACATCCGCACCCTTACAGGATTTCAAGCGTTTTCTCAAGAGTCAGCCACAGTCAGCACATTTAACAAGCCTAAAAACAGTTCCGCTATAATCTCCATTCTTGGCCTGGTAGCTCAGTCGGTAGAGCAGAGGATTGAAAATCCTTGTGTCGGTGGTTCGATTCCGCCCCGGGCCACCAAAAATCAAAAAGAGAGCTTCTAGCTCTCTTTTTTCATTCCAAGCCCCTAGCTTTACTCGAGTCACACGTTAAACATAAATTACCAGTAGAGTATCTAATTAACTTTAAAAGGAGATTCAAATGAGTCGTATTAAAACCGTATTAATTGGCTTGATCGCTACTGCTACATTAGCCGCGTGTGCGTCGATGAGCGGTGGGGCTATGGCTCCGTATACAAAAGTAAGCGATGGCATATTAGTGGGTAGTAACAACATGACCTTATATACCTTCGGCAAAGATACTGCTGGTTCGGGTAAGTCTGCGTGTAACGGACCGTGTGCCGCAAATTGGCCACCACTATTGGTCGACGGTAATCCAGCAGTTTCTAGTGATTATTCTGTAATCACTCGTGATGATGGCAAGAAGCAATTGGCCTATAAAGGCATGCCACTGTATTTCTGGATTAAAGACACTAAACCAGGAGATAAAACTGGTGACGGTTTCTTAAATGGTGCTTGGAAAATTGTGAAGATGTAATTCAAGCCAAGCAGGATTAGGCATGCTAGGCCCTGGTTCGATTCCGCCCCGGGCCACCAAGAATTTCAATAGCCCACTTGTTGGGCTATTTTCATTTGGGCTTGCAGGCAGGGCTAACTGCCATTAGACTTTTTAATCATTTGGTTGCGAAGCAGAATAACTGCCGAGCAGTTTGGCTAATGTAAGCAGTGTCAAGTGATCTAAGCAAGATTAGAGCCGAGAATAGTTTATGCTCGCTCATGCCACTGTCGCGAAAACTGCGGTGATGTAAGGATGCTAATATAGTTAATATAATCAGGTTCATATTGGAGAATTAGAGCGTGAAAAAATTTTTAAAGGTCGGAGCTGTAATTGTTGGCGCAGCATTTATTTTGATACTCGTTTTGGGATATCTCTCTTTAGATGAAGACGCCTCCCAACAATCGAATGCGAGCGACAGATCTAGCAAATCAAATTCGTTGTCTCAAACTAAAACACTTCCTAAAGTAGTGCTCTCTTGCAGAAGTACAAGAAGTGGCTCTTCCGAATCAATCATCGTAGCCTTATTTAATGCTGAGGCAGATGTGATTTTCTTTGGTCAAAATGGGATTTGGACGGATGGATCAGGGCTAAAGCTCCCGCTCGAGGCAACGGATTTTTCCTATAAGGTTGCCCATCCCTATTTCAACAATAAGTTCTCTATCAACAGAACATCACTCGAACTGGTGATATCAACAAGAACCAAAAGTATCTTCACCGGGGAGGATAACAGCATATTCTACAAGTACTCCTGCATGGTTGATTCAACCGATACATACACGAAAGCCCTAGACAAATATAGTTCTAACGTCGAGAGTCTGAGATTAAAGGAGAACAAAGAGCTTAATGATTTAAAGTCAAACCGAAAAATTTGAATGCTTTGGTATTCGCTAGCTAAGTAGACTTGTTGTATCAGCGTTCTGTGCAATTGGCTTGTAATGTCGTTTAAAACGACAGTCTATAAATAGAGTCAGACATCCTCGGCCCTGGTTCGATTCCGCCCCGTGTCACCAAGAAACACAATAGCCCACTTGTTGGGCTATTTTCTTTTCTGGCTTAGCAGGGTTAACTGCTATTAATCTCGGATATCGCTATATAGAGTTGTCCCTTAAAAAGGACAAATCCATTAGACATCCCTGCGTCAGTCGATGTCGTTTAAAACGACAAAACATTCCAACAGTTGAATTTCAAAGTTTTTCATGAACAAGGCAAAAAGTCCAATGGTCGCAGGTTCGAATCGTTCTTGGCAGGCCAAATCAATGGGGCATCTAAATTTCGCGGACCATGTGCAACTGCAGTTAAGATATAAGCAAAAAAATGCATATTGAATAATTACTTTTTGCACACGATGATGAAAGCTGAATCAACACTTGGCCAATCAATATGCGCCTTTTAAAATCGTTTCGAACTATCAGTCTTCTCTCATTACTCATGTATGGAACTTACGTGCAAGCACAATCCAATCCAAAAGCAGAAGCAATTTATGGCGATGGTGCTAATAGTTTTAGTCTTGCTACCGGCAGCCCTGGTGAACTGGGCTTACTTCAGGCCTTAGGAGAAGAGTTTGGAAAGCGTGAGAATGCAAAAATGGTGTGGATTAAAGCCGGTAGTGGCGCATCCTTAAATCAATAGATCGGA
>JBIJAC010000072.1:0-3864 GCA_044345935.1 Polynucleobacter sp.
GGATTGGATGTGAGCAAGGTAAACAAGAGCACACCGATATTGAGCAAGCCCAGTACGCCAAGTATGCGCGAAATCATTTTGATTGGAAGGTGCTTTGAAAAAATAGCAACCGCAAGCGTCCAACCCGCCATCATGAAACACCACAATAAAATCGAGCCCTCATGGCTGCCCCACGAAGCGCCAATGCGATACATTAAGGGAAGCGCCGAGTTCGAGTTTTGTGCAACATTGAGCACACTGAAATCATTATTTATGAATGAGATAACCAGGCAGACATACGCGAAGGTCACCCACAAAAAAAGCCCGATAGCGGATGGTCTGGCTAAATTCATCAGGGCAGGTCGGTTGGTTTGTGCGCCAATGAGGGGGGCGATACCGAGTACCAGCGATGTCATCAATGCCAGGATTAAAGCAACTTGGCCAATTTCAGGAATCATGGTTTTTTCGCTTTAGCTAAGGCGTCTGCCGCTTCGGGCGGCATGTAGTTTTCATCGTGTTTGGCTAGAACTTGGCTGGCCGTAAATGAGCCGGTGGAATTGAGGCGACCCTCAGCTACAACCCCTTTACCTTCTTTAAACAAATCGGGCAATAAGCCCTCATAATTGACTTCGATGCGATGCGCAAAATCCGTCACCACAAAGCTCACTTTGAGTCCGCCTGCATCCCGCTTGATGGAATTTTCTTCAACCATGCCACCAACCCGAAATGCACGATCTTTCGGCGCCTCGTTGGCCGCAATTTGACTTGGACTGTAGAAGAACACCAAATTGCTTTGGAAGGTCTGAAATACCATATAAGTGGCAAATGCAATGCACGTTACGCCACCAAGGATTGCCAGACCGCGTTTTGTGCGGGGTTTCATAAGTCCTTATTTTGCCTAATTTTTTTCAGTGGCGTACGACTCATCCCGAATGCTCGATTCGGTTAGGCGACGCTGCCGGCGGATCTGCCTGATTTCAATGGCAAAAACAAGGGCAGTCACCACGAAGGACCCCCATACAAAGGCGCCATGGCCACCCATTTGCAGAAAATCACTAAGGCTATTCCAGTAAATCATTTGACCGCCTCTTTGGCCCATGCGGTATGGCGCTCCCGCTCCAAAATGAGGGTGCGGCAGCGGTAGAAACTCAATGCGAAGGAGTAGGCCCAAAACGCCACCGTCATGATGAGCATGCCAGTCAGCATTTGGGTTGCCATGGTTGGGGCTTTGGTCAGGCTAACGGAGGCGCCTTGGTGCAAGGTATTCCACCATTTCACTGAAAAGTAGATGATCGGAATATTCACCACGCCAACGATTGCCAAAACGGCAGCACTGCGATCGGCCTTGCGGGTATCTTCAATCGATGCGTGGAGTGATAAGAACCCCAGGTATAAGAAAAGCAAAATAAGCTCTGAGGTCAGGCGTGCATCCCACACCCAATACGTACCCCACGTTGGTTTGCCCCACAGGGATCCGGTCCACAGGGCAATGAAGGTCATGAGGGCGCCGGTTGGTGCTAAGGCTAGGGCAAACATGCTAGCCAGGCGCGCATTAAAAATGAGACCAATTGCCGCCCAGAATGCCACCGCTAAGTAAATGATCATCGACATCCAGGCAGCAGGCACATGGATAAAAATAATGCGATAGGACTCGCCTTGTTGGTGATCGCTTGGCGCAATCAATAGACCAATGGTCAAACCAATGATGGTGGCAATTACGGCAATCGCCACGCAATACGGAATCAGCGTGCCAGATAAGGCATAAAAGCGTTGTGGCGCAGCGTACTTAAACCAATTGATGCCGGAGGAGAACACAGGAAATAGTCTTTATTTAAAGGTAGTTAGAGCATGCGTTAGTGTGCCTGATTTTAGCCTAGCCGGCTTATTCCACGGCGATTCGTAAGCTGGCCGCTGTGGCGATGGGGGCAAAAAACAGGGCAATCGCCAGCATCGCACCCAAGAGGTAAAAATGCCCATCGACTGGCAAGCCAGCGTGGTGGGCATCGACTGCGCCGGCCCCAAAAATAAGGACAGGTATGACTAGCGGCAAAACCAGCAAGGACAGCAACATACCGCCGCCACGCGTTGCTAAGGTCAAGGCTGCGCCGATCGAGCCAATCAGGCTCAGCAGGGGCGTACCAATCAGGAGCGAGAGCAGCAAAATGCCCATGCTTTGACTATCCAGATTAAATTGGATGGCCAAAATGGGGGAGGCGATGGTGAGTATTAGCCCAGAGCTAATCCAGTGCGCTGCCGTTTTTGACAGCACGGCCAGTGGCAATGGGATGGTAGTCAACACCAATTGATCGAGGGTGCCGTCTTGGAAGTCGTCTGCAAACAAGCGCCCCAGTGAAAGCATTGCTGCGAGTAAGGCTGCGATCCAAAGCATTCCTGGCGCAATTTTGGCGAGCAGCGTTGGCTCTGGTCCAATACCCAAGGGAAATAAACTAGCCACCACCACAAAGAAAAACAAGGCAGACAGGCTATCATTTTTGCGACGCAATGCCAGACTGAGGTCGCGCCGCACAATAGCGAGCATGACCTTTGGAATGGACAGGGATGCACTCATAGGCTCACCCGAACCACGCGGTCAATTTGATCGAGGGCAACCTGTTGATGGCTACTTAAGGCAACCATGCCACCGCGAATTAAATGTTCTTGAATTAATGCTTGCAGTGCCTCGTTGGCGTCTTGGTCGAGCGCATTAAATGGTTCATCGAGTAACCACAATGGCTTGTCTTGTGCCAGCTGCAGGCGGGCTAATGCAACCCGCTGCTTTTGCCCTTGTGAAAATGTCCGGGCTAATCTGCTTGCCAAGTGGCCGAGCCCAGAGGCAATTAAAGCATCACGGGCCATGCTGCTGGTAATCACATCACCGCTGAGGTTGCCTGCTGCAATGATGTTTTCTTCGGCACTGAGATCGCCCTTGAGCGCTGGAGTGTGGCCCAAGTAAATCAGTTGCGTATGAAAAAAATCACGATCCGCATGGATTGCGTTTGCGCCCCACTGTATGCTGCCCATGCTGGGTGTTAAAAGGCCGCAGAGCATGCGCAATAAACTCGATTTGCCTGCACCGTTGCTGCCGGTGATGCGCAAGAGATGGCCGGGTTCGAGCGCAACCGAAAGATCCGTAAACAGGGTTTTGCCACCCCGTATGCAGGCTAGGTTTTGCAAATGCAGCGCAGACGGATTCATGGCAGATACATTACTCATTATTCGGTAGACTGCCTAAGAGTAGCAGTTGGCGCGTGAACTGACCGCTATCGCTGTCCCGCATCGACCAAAGATCGAGCTGCATGGACGGGCTGTAGGGATCAATGTAGGTGCCATCTCGCCGCAGCTCGTAATGCAAATGGGGTCCGCTAGAGCGACCCGTGGAACCGACGTAACCGATTTCAAGGCCGCGACGTACATCGTTCCCAACACTGAGTTCAACATTGTAGTTACTCAAATGGGCGTAGTAGGTGCGGTAGTTGCCTGGGTGCTCGACAATAATCAGATTGCCAAATGCCCCGTTGTAGCCAAGGTAAGCAATTTTGCCGTTGGCAACACTAAAGACCGGGGTTCCGGTCGGAGCTGCGTAATCAATGCCCATATGGGTACGCCAGCGCTGCACGGTCACTGGCGCTTGACCTGCCTGCTTGGCGGGTACTTTGGCACGGCCAGCCCGTACGCTGCCCACGCCCCGCGATATGCGGCGATAACTCAGTGGATTCGTCCAGAAGGAGCGCTCAATCGACTCACCCGATGCGGTAAAAAAGCCACCCGGAATATCATTGCGATCAAGCCAGAAGGCACTTGCAAGCACCTCTTGACTCAGGGTGTTGATAATTTCAACGGCCCAGATTTGAGCCCAGCGATCACGATCACCAAAGTCCACAATCA
>JBIJAC010000044.1:0-13980 GCA_044345935.1 Polynucleobacter sp.
AATTTTCTGCGCGAAGCAGTGGTCACTGGGGGTGTAAGTGGATTTGTTTTTGTGCTCATGTGAACTCCAAAGGTGGACGTATATATGCAACTTTTTACTAATATGAGTGTATTACTTTTATAACTTTTTTGTATGCCATCTGTGGTGATTTAACCTAGGAAATACCCTTACAGTGATTTAAGCAAGGCTCACATCATGTCAAAGGCTTGGCCCTCAACGGCCAGAAATTCACGGGTCAATGCGGCAACGGGGCGATACAAATGCAATTCCGGATTGGCTTCTATTGCATCGCAAAAATCGTCGTACCAGGGCCGAATGTGGTCATTGAAAAAAACCCTTTGATTAGTAAGGTTAGAAATCTCGACATCATCACCAGCAATTAAATAGCGCATCACTTCAAAAAGAGCGGATACATGGTCCTCGGTTTCGCTTACATCCTCAGAAGACTCCAAGGCAAACTCAGCCAACGCTCGCCTTACCTCAACCAAGGGTTTTTCATTTAAATGGCCTGCTATGTAAAACGAGCTATTCAGAAATACATTGGGTCTACCCACACCCATAAACTCGGCAGCGTATTCCGAATTCCAATCGCTCGCAGTACTGTCCCTGACTGCTGAGATTAAATTGAGCCAAACACCCAATAAAGGCGAGACCTCATTGAGGGACTGCTCTTGGGGGGCGGAGGCCGTAATCAAATCTAAGAATTCTTGCTCGGGTGCTTTTAAGTAAAACGCAGCTAAGAGGCCGTACAAGTCGGCTCTTGCCAAATCCTCAGCTATACCGATATTGCCAACCTCGGTCGGCCCCTGCTCCGTAGCACTTGGCTTCATTGAATCGCTCATAGTTCTTTCTTCATCATATCGACTACCCGGCAGTCACTGCACATCTTGAGGCGATCTAAGGCTTCGCCAGAAAACGCATCGTGCAAAGCCAATTTACCCAGCATTAACTCAACTAACTTGAGGGTGCCAAAGGCTTTGCCACACGTGATGCAATGAAACGGCTTGGTCTCGTTCAGCAATACTTTTTCTTTACGCTGCTCTGTCGATGTAATCCGAGGTAGTAAGGTAATGGCGGATTCTGGGCAGGTTTGCACGCATAAGCCGCATTGCACGCACTGCTTCTCAATAAAGGAGAGTTGCGGCGCATCCGGATTATCCAAAATAGCGCCTTCTGGGCAGGCGCCAACACAGGAAATACATAAAGTACACGCCGATGTATCGATTTGAATCGCGCCGAGCAGCGACGAGCTAGGCAGAGCTTTGCCTTCTGCCGGCAGTGGTACTGGCGCCAGCTTTTGAAAGTGCTCTAAGGTCGCTTCTAGGGTTTCGCGTTTTTGATTGGAAAAGGCAAATACGGCTGGCTTACCCAAAGTTTGCAGAGGGCCGCGCTGCCGCAGGCCGCCCATGGCAGTCGAGACGACCGCTAAATCATCCTTGTTCGGCATCGCAATCAGTTGCACTCGCGCGCCCGGAAATTGATACGCCGCCAGCATCGCATTGGCTAAGTCAGCTTGCTCTTCTAGGGCGGCACGGTATGCAGGATCCTCATCGCCACTCAGCAATAACACCACCTCGCCAAATCCATATGCCAAGGAGCCCAGCCAGAGGTCAAGCCCCGTCGATGCAATGTGTTCAATTCCCATTGGAACAACGAAAGCAGGTAGACCCTCAAACCGCTTTGGATTTAAGTGAGCCGCCCTACCAAGCCGATCTAAAACCTCGGCACCAGCCTCTAGGCTATGCAATAAGAGCGTTGGAGCTAGCTGGGGTGATTTGGATTTGCTGTTCGCGTTGCTATATGCCGTGATCAGGGCTTTGAGTTGCTTGCCTTGATGCGATACGCTGGGGTAGTTGTAACGCATTGCACCCGAAGGGCAAACCGTGGCGCAGGCACCGCAGCCCATGCATAAGTTGGGATTAACTTGAACCTGACCTTGACCATTTTTAAATAGAGATTCAATTGCTCCGGTAGAGCAAACGTCGATGCATGCATTGCAACCGACTTTGCCATTGCGACCATGCGCGCATATCTTCTCGTTGTATGCGAAGTACTTTGGCTTTTCAAACTCGCCGACCATCGTGATCAGCTGACTTGCAACTAAGGATTGTGCAAAGGGATCGGCGCCGGGGGCAAAGTAGCCTTGCGGCGTTTGGCTCATGCGCATTTGCGCATCGGGCCGTAAATCCAACACCAAGTCACACTCTGCACTGCGATTGACCTCAGTCCGAGCAAAGTTAATCGCGCCAATACCCGCACACGCAGTGATGCAAGCGCGGTGTGATTTGCATCGATCCATATCAATCTGGAAAGAATCGTCAATCGCATTTTCTGGGCAGGCGGTAACGCAAGCACCACAACGGGTACACATCTCAGGATCAATCGGGTTTTTTAACTCCCAATCGACCGTGAAGTTGCCGAGGTAGCCCTCTAACTTACTAACCTGGCCACTGTAGATTGGATACTCGCGCGTACTGGGCACCGCGCCCGACTCCGTGCACAGTACCGATACGTTTAATTGCGTATGCAGTTTTTCAGCCCAAAGCAAGGCTTGCGCACCAGGTCCAATAATGATCAAACGACCTTGGCTTTGATAGTCCACTACCGGAACTGGATCGGCTTCTGGCACATCTGCGAGTGCCAACAATGCGGCAATCTTAGGAGTTGATTTCTCCGCCTCTTGAGTCCAGCCTGCAAGCTCTCGAATGTTTACAAAGCGCAATGGCGCAACCAGAGGCTTTTCCGATTGCGACGCCAGTTCTGAAAACAAGCCACGCTCTTGTGTACATGCAACCAAAATCGGCTCCGACCCATCGAGGGCCTTTAAAAATGAACCGACCTCTTGGCGACACAAAGCGGTATGCATCGGCACACCCAGGGCTTTTGCATCCAGTGGCATGGTGCGATTGCAATCGCAAATGAGCTTTTGGGTCATTATTTTATTTTCTGTTCAGGCACTATTTTTAGGGATGCTACCGTTTGATCAGGGGCCTCCGTGGGAACATCAACTTCGGCTCCGTCTTGCGGCATTGTGACATTACTCGCAGAAGCCTCGGTGATTTCAGCGGGATCGGGATCGGGCTCCGCCGCTGCAGTTGGCTCTGGCTCACCGGCTTTTTCCTCTTCCGACTCCGCGAGAACCTTAGCCCCTGGCCCATCTTCAAACTTTCTGAATAAACCCAGACTTTCGGACTGAACCATGCGCTTGAGCATCTCCATTGGAATCGGGTCTGGAATCGAATAGTCATCAATGTAAATATCCAAGCGATCCATGATGTTGAAATGGGGATCAGAAAACAATTTTTTCATTGCTGCTTGCTGTACAGCGGGATCGACGTTCGGCTTCATGAACGAAGAAAAATCCGGCGCAAAACGATCGATCGACTCAGCATCTTCGAGGGTTGGCGGTATTGTTTCTTCCTCTGCTGGAGCGGATGCACTCTCAATGCTCTTTTTATCGTGCGGGACAGGAGTTGGAGTTACCTTGGCCTTTAACTCCGGCGCGGCGCCATCGAGCCCTTCGGGCTCCAGACCTGCTTTGCGGCGTGACCAGCGGCCTAGGAATCCGTCAGCCATTAGTCTTCTGCCGAGCGCTGTGCGCCCTTAAAGGATTCGGGACGTTGCCGTTTTTTTGGCTCAGGCCGGTAATGCGCGCCCACAAAATCATGTAGCCACTGCCAGTGCATTTTGTCGAGCACCACGGTGTCAACCGATTCACCACCATCGATAAGCCGTGCTGCTTCGTTGTAACTCAAACAAATCCGGTGCGGTATCGCTAAATTGACTTCGTCACCACACTCCGCAACTGAGCTAGGTTCTAAAAAGCGTTGATAATCTTCTTCCAGTCGCCACATCACAAACCAACAAGGCTCTGCTGCTGTGGCATTTAAAAAGTATCCTTCAGCCTCGTCTGGAAAAAGATCAAGCTCGAAACCACGAAATAGCCAGGTCTCTCCTTCTGCATCCCGCTCAACAAAACGGCCAAGCGCATGGGGCGTTGTAATCGTTAAGCCACCCTCTTCAAACTGCCCGGAATCAGCAAATACCTCAACAGGCGTCCACCGATGCGAGACCCAAGGGTTGTCAATGGCTTGCTTTCGCATCACAACAGCAAAACGCATTATCTTGGCCTAGCCTTTAACAAGAGAGGTTGAAATGGGTTTGCATTTAGCGATCGCGATCTTACGTATTTTGAACCACGATGTTTGGAAACTTACTGCTCATGTCTTTACTGAGATTGGCCACCCGAATCGCAACTTGGCGTGCGATGTTTTTATACACCGCACTAATGGCGCCGTCCGGATCAGCAATCACAGTAGGTCTGCCAGAGTCAGCCTGCTCGCGAATCGATAAATTGAGAGGCAAGGATCCCAAGAAATCCACACTGTAGTCTTTGCACATCTTCTGACCACCGCCTTCACCAAAGACATGCTCTTCGTGGCCACAGCTGGGGCAGATGTAGGTTGACATGTTTTCAATAATGCCAATGATCGGCACGCCGACTTTTTCAAACATCTTTAAGCCCTTGCGCGCATCAAGCAAAGCGATGTCTTGGGGGGTTGTCACAATCACCGCGCCAGTGACCGGAACTTTTTGTGACAGAGTTAACTGAATGTCGCCAGTGCCCGGTGGCATATCGACAATAAGGTAATCTAAATCGCGCCAGCGGGTCTGCTTTAGCAATTGCTCCAAGGCCGATGTCACCATCGGGCCACGCCAAACCATCGGATTATCGGCATCAATTAAAAATCCAATCGAGCTAGCTTGAAGTCCATGGCCTTCCATCGGTTCGATGGTGTTTTCTTGCAAGGATTCAGGTCTGCCTGTAATGCCCAGCATCATCGGTTGGCTGGGGCCATAAATGTCTGCATCCAAAATACCAACCTCAGCACCTTCTGCAGCGAGTGCGAGAGCGAGATTAACGGCTGTAGTGGATTTACCAACACCACCCTTACCGCTTGCTACGGCAATAATGTTTTTTACATTGGGCATTAACTTCACACCACGCTGAACTGAGTGCGCGACGATGCTGCTGGTAACATTGACGCTGACATTTTTTACATCCGGCAATTTACGAACGGCATTCACAACCAAGGTTCGAATTAAATCAATTTGGCTTTTTGCGGGATAGCCGAGCACCACATCCAATGAAACTGCGCCATCATCAACCTTCAGGTTTTTGACTGCCTTTGCAGTCATCAGGTCAATTTGGGTGTTTGGGTCTAAAACGGTTTTTAATGTCTGTTGTACAGACTCAATACTGACTGCCAATGTCATCTCCCTTAAATTTCTTATTTACGATACTTTTAGTATTGTATTGAGCCATGAGAATACAAGGTAGCATGCCTCAAACACCGATTAGGTTAATCCTAGGGGGAATTTTTTGCTGAAATACCTTGTTCGACGATCTGATTTGCTTCGTTTTGCTAGGAATAGGCCTTTCAAAGCCTAATTCGCCGCCGGAAAGCCTGCATTGGTGACAATGGTAATTAGGGCTTCCCGATCGAGCTTGGATTCGATCTCCAATTTTTGGGTAGCTAAGTCGACTTGAACCGTCGCTGTAGCATCCTGCATTTGAATTGCCTTAGTAATTGCTTTAGTGCAGCCGCCACAGGTCATGCCAGTAACAAACAGGGTGTGCATTTTATTTCCCTCCGCTGGGTCGCATCTTGCAGTAGATTATCCCTAGTATGAACTTAAGTTCGAAAGACAGCGCGCGTTTCGTCTCAATTGATATTGAGGGCATGACCTGCGCCTCCTGCGTTAGCCGCGTTGAAAAGGCCTTGGCTAACATCCCTGGCATAGAGGCAGCTACGGTCAATTTAGCGACTGAACAGGCGCGCATCCGTCTAAAGGAAGCGATTCCTGGAATTAGTCAACAAATCATCGACGTGATTCAAAAAGCGGGCTATGGCGCCAAGCAAAGCGCTGCATTCGGACAGCAAAAGCAAGTAAACCCATCTGCATTTTGGTCGGCTGATGGCTTGGGGTTAGTGCTACTCAGCTTTGCTTTATCCGCTCCACTCGTACTGCCCATGCTCCTTATGCCATTTGGGGTCCACTGGATGCCAAGTGGCCTATGGCAGCTGTTGCTCGCCAGCCCGGTGCAATTTGTATTGGGCTGGCGCTTTTATAAGTTTGGATTCAAAGCGCTGATGTCGGGCGCTGGCAATATGGATTTACTGGTCGCACTGGGTACAAGCGCAGCCTATGGCTTGAGTGTTTATCAGCTCGTGTTTGGAGACCCCCACGCCCTCTATTTTGAGGGGGCGGCAGTCATCATCAGCATGGTTTTACTCGGCAAGTGGCTTGAGGCGCGGGCCAAACAGCAAACCGGTGAAGCCATTCGTGCACTCCATGCCCTATGGCCACAACACGCAAGGGTACTCAAGACGAAGGACCTCAGCCTCATCGCTAGCAATGCGGCCGCCATCAATCAGCATAGCGAACTCCCCCTCGAGCAAGTCTTGGTAAATGATCTGGTGATGGTTTTGCCAGGCGAACGTGTGCCGGCAGATGGTTTCATCGTGCTCGGTAATAGCCATCTGGATGAATCACTACTCACGGGGGAGAGTCAATCGGTGAAGCGGGAGATTGGTGATGCCGTAATTGGTGGCTCACTCAATGGTGATGGTCTTTTGGTATTCCGAGTCGGTGCTACTAGTACCGACAGCATGCTAGCCAACATCATTGATTTAGTCGAAACCGCGCAAACTCACAAGGCACCAATTCAGCGCTTAGTAGACCAAGTCAGCGCGATCTTTGTACCCACAGTAATTGGTATTGCGCTTGCTACTAGCCTCATTACTGGCTTCCTGCTCGGCGACGTAAGCGAAGCCATTTTGCGGGCGGTATCGGTCATGGTGATTGCCTGTCCTTGTGCACTGGGCTTAGCAACTCCAGCAGCCATCATGGCCGGCACTGGGGTTGCTGCGCGCGCCGGCATCTTGATTAAAGACCCCCAGGTGTTGGAGTTGGCCCACCGCATTCAACTCGTCGCATTTGATAAAACCGGCACCCTGACCGAAGGTAAGCCAACCCTTATCTCTTTGGATGTGAGCGCTGGACTAAATCGAGAGGCCTTACTTGCTTTAGCGGCTGGGCTGCAAATGGGCAGCGAACATCCGCTCGCAAAAGCAGTGCTTGAAGAGGCAAAAGTGCGTAGCGTCACTCCGGTGGTGTGCACCCAAATCCAAGCCATTCCGGGAGTGGGTATTGAAGGCGTGCCGCTGACTGGTGAATGGCAAGGGCAATTGCTGCGACTGCAAAACCTTGCCTCGCTCGAATCCCATCCGCAGCACAGCGATTTAAGCCGCCAAGCCGCCCCTCTATTTTTAGCGGGGCATACTGTCTCGGCTTTAACCGCAACCCCCCTAGGCGATCAAGCACCAATGCCACTAGCCCTCTTCGCTTTTGGTGATGCCATTAAAGTCCAAGCAAGAGCAGCCGTAGAGCAATTGCATGCCATGGGGATTAGCACAGTAATGCTATCGGGCGACAATCGTGCCGCTGCCGACCAGGTCGGTCAACGCATTGGCATTGACACGGTGTATGCGCAAGTCGTTCCCGCAGACAAGGCAGGCTGGATCGAACGCTTAAAGCGTAATGCAGATGGCGAGCGGCAATGGGTTGCCATGGTTGGCGATGGCATCAATGACGCGCCCGCACTCGCAATAGCCGATGTAGGCATGGCCATGGCCACCGGCACCGATGTCGCCATGCAAGCAGCTGGTATTACCTTAATGCATGGGAACCCCAATTTAGTCGCAAGTGCAATTGATGTATCCAAGCGAACCTGGAACACGATTCGTCAAAACTTATTTTGGGCTTTTGCATTTAATCTGATTGGCATTCCCTTGGCAACCTTGGGTTACTTGACACCAGCGATTGCTGGAAGTGCGATGGCTTTATCGAGTCTATTTGTGCTGAGCAACGCCTTGCTGCTGGGACTCTGGAAGCCAAAATAAAGTACTGCTTTTGCATTACTTTTGTACTACTTTTGTTTGAGTGCTTTACGCACTAACTCAATATCTCCATACAAGGCCCTGACCTGCGACTTGGTATTGTCGGTGTCGGTGAGTAGCGCTACGCCAATCACATCGCCTGGCTCTTCGCCAAAAGCGGTACGGTAGTCTGCACTTAAGTCACGCGCATGCTTACGCCATTGTCCGGTATGTTGCCATCCTGAATCCACTGCAATCATTTTGACGCGGCTAGTAAAGGTGTTATCCACCACGCTATCGAGTGGACTGTTACCTGCCCAGATGTACATGAGGGTGGCGTAAGGCATCTCCCGACCGCTGAGCATGCCAGCGACTTCAAAGGTGAGCTGTTCTTTTAAAGGCAGCTTGGATTTATTGCCATCAAAGGCAACCAATATGCGCAGCGGAGCATCATCGGTATAGCGAATGGCATTGTCTGCATTCGGAATCTTGCCAACTGCCTTCCACTCCCACTCTAGCCATAAATCCGTTGCGGGTTGTGGCCTTAGCTTGACGGCTAAACCCGATGCGGATCTTTTAGAATTGGCGCTCAGAACGGTTTTACCTTGGTAGTTTTCAAGGCGATAGGCGGTATTCTTTTTGTAAGGCGCTAGGCGATAAAAACTCCAACCGCTGGGCAAGGATGACTTGGCCGGCTGCTCGGAAAATTTAGGCAGCGTCTCCTGTTCCGTTATTGCTGCGGCAGGTGGCGAACTTGCCTCCCCAGCCTCATCGGATAAGCCAGCGCATGCAGATAAAGCAAGTGCCAAGCTAAGCGCAATGCCAACGCGGCGAAGCGCATGCAGCTTCAATTGGTCAGTTGAATGGATCATTTAGCCTATGAAATGCGTCATGGTGAATGCAGATGCTTTATCGTAATGCTTTCACTGGCGTATTTCATGAATAAAAATCTCTGGTTGCTGACGTTTGCGCAAGGCATGTATTTGACGAATAACGTCACCTTTATTGCAATCAATGGCTTAGTGGGTTTTATGCTGGCTCCCCTGCCCTGGCTAGCAACCCTGCCAGTAATGGGGTATGTGATCGGTAGCGCTCTCTCGACCACCCTTGTGGCTCGAACCCAAAAAAAGTGGGGGCGCAAGCGCTCCTTCCAAATCGGATTGGTGGTTGCCTGTCTATCCGCACTGCTTTGCGCCTACGCCGTACTTCAAAGTAATTTTTGGCTGCTCAATGCCGCTACCGTAATTGCAGGTTTTTATAACGCCAATGGCCTCTTGTATCGCTTTACTGCTGCTGAGCTTGCCGGACCAACATCAAAAGAAAAGGCCGTGTCCTGGGTTTTGGCTGGCGGCGTGATTGGCGCCGTCCTCGGCCCGAACTTAGCCAACCAAACCCGCGACTGGTTGAGTGCGCCCTTTGCAGGCGCATACATTACCTTAGCTTTTGTTGCCGTTGTTGCGTTTGTGGCAATCAGCCTGATCCAGTTTCAGGAACGTTCCGCCCGTGAAACCAAGGAAACCGGTAGGCCCCTTTCTGAGATCATGCGTCAACCCCTGTTTATTGTTTGCGCCGTCTCTGCATCCCTCTCGTACGGCGTGATGAATCTACTCATGGCAGCAACCCCCTTAGCCATGGAAATGTGCAAACTGCCCTTTGATCAAACCGTATGGGTGATCGAGTGGCACGTGATTGGTATGTTTGCTCCAGGCTTTTTTACCGGTAATTTAATCCGTCGCTGGGGCGTATTGTGGGTGATGCGCATCGGTGTATTGCTCTACATTGCGTGCATTGCCATTGCGCTATCTGGCGTGACCTTTACCCACTTTTTAATCGCACTCTTTTTACTGGGCGTAGGCTGGAACTTTTTGTTTACCAGCAGTACCACCTTGGCATTAGAAGCCTACCGACCAGAAGAGCGGGATAAAGCCCAAGGCGCAATTAATTTCTTTGTATTTTTAACCACCGCCCTATCGGCGCTCAGCTCCGGTGTTTTGATTACAACCCAAGGGTGGGCGCTACTCAATTGGGGCTCCATTGCCCCCTTGGCCTGCATCGTCTTGGCGCTGATTTGGCTGGGTGCAAAACGCAATGTCGGATTGCACAAGCAGTCTAAAATTGGCTAATTAACTCCAGCACTCAATTAGGCGGTCGCACGATGAAGATTGGCTTTATAGGTACCGGCATTATGGGTAAAAGCATGGCAGGTCATTTAATGGCCGCCGGGCATACTTTGCATATTTATAACCGCACCCGCAGCAAAGCCGAGGATCTCTTAGCGCGCGGTGCGCAATGGTTTGAAAGTCCTGCTGAGCTGGCTAAAGTATCTGACGTCATTATTACGATCATTGGCTACCCCAAGGATGTCGAAGCAATGTACTTAGGCGAGGCTGGTATTTTGCAGCATGCATCCAAAGGCTGCGTCACGATTGACATGACTACCTCGAGCCCAGAGCTGGCCAAACAGATTGCGAAGATAGGCCTTCAACATGGGATTGCCTGCCTCGATGCACCTGTATCGGGAGGTGACATCGGCGCCCGTGATGCCAAGCTATCGATCATGGTGGGCGGGGATCAAATCGCATTTGATGCAGTGCTTCCCCTCTTTCAGTTGATGGGTAAAAATATTGCGCTCTTAGGGCCGGCTGGCGCCGGTCAACACGCTAAGCTCTGCAATCAAATTGTGATTGCCTCAAGCATCATGGGTGTATGCGAAGGTTTGATGTATGCCAAAACTGCTGGTCTGGACCCCCTTGCTGTCTTAGATGTGATTGGTGGCGGTGCTGCCGGCAGTGTTCAATTAAATGTGCAAGGCCCGCGCATGATCAAAGGGGATTTTGCACCTGGATTTATGTTGGAGCATTTTGTCAAAGACATTGGTCTAGCTATTGCTGAGGCCGATCGCATGGGCTTGGTGCTGCCCGGTCTAACTCAAGCCAAAAAACTCTATGACATCCTGATACAACAAGGGCATGGTCGCACTGGCTATCACGCGCTGTTTGAACTTTACTTGCGTAAAGAAGTGCCTTAATTTGGCTTCTGGAGTAGCCTCCTACTGGAAGTCCTGTTCGTTTACAGGCAAGGCCGGTATTTGCCTTGCCATCGCTGCGCTGGTTCATTTGGCGCTGGGGTTTTCATTTGAGTTATCGGTGGATGAGGCCCATTACCTGCTCTATGCCAAGCATATGGCGTGGAGTTACTTTGATCATCCACCCCTGGTTGGTTGGATTCAGTGGCCGCTCGTATCCCTTGATGCCAGTACTGGCGTTTTAAGGCTCATTCCAGAACTGCTTTGGCTCATTTCGTGTGCTTTGGTGTTTATCGTCACATCCGAACTGCAGCGCTTCTTGCAAGCCAAGGCATCGATTGCTACTCCAGCATTGCCCTCCGGCGGATCATCTGGCTTTGCTGCGGTATTGCTTGTTATTGCAGCGCCGCTACCGCACGTTCTATCGGTAGGCCTATTGCCCGATTCCATCTTGACACCACTCAGCCTCGGACTCCTGTGGATGGCTTTGCGCTGGCTGCAAGTCGGCCGCAACTTTACCTTAGGTGATTGGCTCATCACCGGAACCTTATTAGGCCTTGCGGGCCTGAGTAAATACACTGCCGCCTTCACTGCGCTTGCATTGCTTCTGGTTGTTCTCTGCCCGCCCCGCAAGCTCTGGATCAATCAAGCTGGTTTTTATCTCGCCATCTTGCTTGCACTGCTACTCATCTCACCGGTGCTGTACTGGAACTGGGTAAATGAGTGGATTTCATTTAAATACCAGCTGGCCCATGGCAGCGGAGGTGAATGGCTGTTTCGTCGCTTTGCAGGCTTTATAGGTTTGCAATTAGTGGCGTTTGGTTTCCTCTTCGCCGTTGGTATGGTTTTCTTCTTGAGGCGCTACTGGGCCAAATCGCCAGCAGCAATTGTTTGTCTACTCGGCTTTTTTTGGATCCCATTTGGAATTTTTGCTTGGCTCTCAGGCGGTGGCGGTCTTCCTCACTGGACTTCACCGGCCTGGTTTTGCTTGGCGCCGTTTGCAGGGATTGGTATTGCCAGTGCATGGGCAAGCCAACAGCGCCGACTCATTCAGTATGTTTTTATCCTTCAGATTGCGCTGTGCTTGATTGGCTTTGCGTTTGTTTTATCCGGCGGCATTGTCAGTAGCAATCCCAGAAACAATCCGATTGCTGATTTATATGGCTGGGATCAAGCGGGCAAAACGGCATTGGCCCTCAGTAAAACCCACTCGGTTGCTGGTATCGCCGTTCAAAACTGGACCCTGGGTAGTCGCATTGCCTGGTATGCCAGGCCATTACCTGTCTTCATCTTGGACCAGCGCCAAGACCAGTTTGATTTGTGGTTTGGTAAGCTAAAGCCCGGCGCCGATGCGATTGCTGTCAACTGGTCTGCAATGCCATACGCCCTTCCAGTAAAAGGCGCCGAGCCCCATTTACAAGAGGCATTTACAGAATGTCAGGCCCTCGAACGGGTAGAAGTGAGGCATCTTGGGCGCGTTCTATCCCATTTTGACTTTAGTCTGTGCAAAAACTGGACGGCAAAAGATCCGAACTAAGCACTCGCCTGCTTTATCCTTACGGCTATGAGTGCAAAACCTGCCCCAGCAAGCACGCCCCCGCGCTGGAAATACCTTCTAAAACGCAGTTGGCCAACCATCCGGGTTGTACTCTCGATTGCCTTGTTGTGGAAGGCAACTAGCGGAATTGATTGGGCAGCCTTATTTGCATCTGAATTGCAAATAGAGCCCCTCTGGTTTGTGGCGGCTTTTTTCTGTCTGAGTGGTGCATTTTTATGCGGCGGCTTACGCTGGGGTTTGCTCATGCGCAGCGTCGGTTTTGATGGCAGCATTGCGGGCTACATTTCTTTGTATTTTGCAGGCGGCCTCATTAACCAAGGTCTTCCCAGCACCTTAGGTGGCGACAGTTACCGCGCCATCGCTGGTAGTCATCTAAAGCCCAGCGGCGCATTAGCGAGCAGTGCCGCTGAAGAAAAAAAACTCGATACGGAGTTGCATCACGAAGTCAACCTCGAAGAGGCCGATCCTAGATTACGACTTGGGTTTGCAATGACCTTCGTTGATCGCTTACTCGGACTTGCAGGAAATAATTTACTGGGTGGTATCGGCCTCATTTTAGGCGGGGCTACTTTGGCCGTATGGGGCAACCAGCTCGGCTATGCAGTCATCGCAGTCATGGTGGCATCGTTTTTGATTGCGGCGATTGGATTGGCGTGGGGACCAACGCGCGCGTTATTGCAAAAATTACTGGATCGCTTTCGGATGAGCAGTGCATTGCCTGGAGTGCGTATGGCCTTTGCCTGGCCCATGAATATCGCTCAAGCCCTATTTGGTATCGGCATTCATTTTTTAACCATTCTTGCTTTGGGTTTTTGTTTAAAAGCCTATGGGGCTGACGTGCCCATTGAGGCACTCATGATTGGCTTACCAGCGCTCAGCCTCTTACTCATGCTGCCGATTAGTATCTCCGGCTGGGGCCTGCGAGAGGCTACCTTAGTATCGGTTCTGGCTTTATGGAGCATTAACCCCTCCCTGACCGTGCTGGGGTCGATTAGCTATGGTGCCATGACCCTTTTGTGCGTTTTGCCTGGTGCTTACGTCCTTCTCAGGCGAAAATAGTCGTGTTCCTAATTTTTAAGTAAAAGCCAACGTATTTATGAGCATTAGTGTCAATACCATGCGCGCCATCGACCATTGGGTCGGTGTACCCCTTTGCGCAGTGATAAGTCCCGTTGTAGCGCTAATCGATTTTGTGAAGGGAATCTTCACGTCCGGGGCCAAGGCACCAAAAAAGCTCCTCTTTATTGAGCTCTCTGAAATGGGTAGCGCAATCTTGGTAGACCCCGCTATGCGCAATGCCCAAGCGCGCGGTGCTGAGCTTTTCTTTCTGATCTTCAAAAGCAATCAGGCTAGCCTGACTTTGCTCAATACAGTAAAGCCTGAAAATATTTTCACAATTGATGCCTCTAGCCTGAGAACACTGCTTGTCGATACGATCGCTTTTTTAATCAAGG
>JBIJAC010000079.1:0-43588 GCA_044345935.1 Polynucleobacter sp.
CCACGGTAATGATCTGGTCTTCTTGGCGTGAACCGGTACCACCCATCTTGAACTTATTGGGGCCCGCGGCTTTAGCAGCATCAATGTACTCTTTGGCGGTTTTATACGGCTTATCGGCATTGGTCCAGAGCACAAACTGATCTAGGGCCAGCATCGCCACGGGGGTCATGTCTTTATACGAAAAAGGCACGCCGGTGGCTAAAGGGGTCGTAAAGAGGTTGGATAAGCTAATCACGAGCTTATGGGGGTCGCCCCGCGCTTCTTTTACGGATAAAAAGCCTTCTGCGCCTGCGCCAGCCGCTTTATTGATGGGGATGATCGATTGCTTCATCAGGTTGTTTTTGCTGACGATGCCCTGAATCATGCGGGCCATTTGGTCAGCGCCGCCGCCAGGGCCGGCTGGAATCACGAGTTCTACGGGTTTGGTGGGTTCCCACGCCAAAGCGGGGCTAGCAGCAAAGCCAGCAATGCCCAAAGCAATGGCAGTGGACAGCGCGGTACGTTTAATCGAGTGCTTCATGAATGCTCCTCCGGAAGATTGGAGTTCAATAGTCGCAATTTTTTAACAAAGCGGAAACGGTACTTACCCTAGGAAATCCGGCAGGCCGCCTTTTGGGCAGGCTATATGACCTCATACTGATACTGCATGGATTGCAGGGCAGTAATCCGCAAGCCCAATTCCTTGGTTTTTTTAAGGGTTTTGCGGATGATCTTATAAATATCCAAATCAAACTCCGGTAGGCCATCACTGAGTAACTCCTCCACCTCGGCCAAATTGGCGGCGGTACCTAGATAGCACCAACGGTCAAACAGGTGCAAATCAGCGCCTTCTTCGATTGCGATCGCACCTTGGTATGGCCAAGAATCCACTTTTAATTTGAGAAGCGCCGTTTTGACGCGCAGATTATGAATGGCCGCCGACTCGGCGCCGATGCAAGCGCCATTGCACTGCTTCACATGAAAACCAAAACACGGGCCCTGCCCTTGCCGCTTCTCTAAACCTAAGATGGCCTCGCACAGTTGATTCTTTTTGGCGATCGATTGCAGGCTCGCCAGCGCATCCCGCTTGTTGTAAAAAAGGCCATACAAGTTGTCTTGTTTGCCAGGCTCTAAATCCTGGTGATTGACGAGCTGTACTTGAAGATGATCAGCAGAGTCGACAAGCTGCCATGCGCACAAGTCTTTAGAGCGGCGCAGCTTAATGTTAAAGGTCGGTAGCTTTTCTTTAATGAGGCGTGATTCCAGAATCAGGGCGCCAAATTCCCCAGCAGTTTCGATCCAATCAATATCGCGGACCTGCATGGCAATTTTCATTTCTTTGCGGTTCGTCAGCGCTGCATGAAAGTGCCCTTTCACGCGCGCACGCAAATCAATACTCTTGCCGATGTACAGGGGCTGTCGATTTTCTGCGTAGAATAGATAAACGCCAGGACGACTCGGAATCTCCTCCACCAATGCTTTATCGATGTGCACTGGCAAACTCGAGCTACCCAGCAAATAATCCACTTCGGTCTGTAATCGCTCTGGTCCAAATAGGCGAATGCACTCTTGCCAGAAGTCATACAGTACTTTGGCATCATCCAATGCGCGATGCCGACTGGCTACCTGTAAGCCATGCACCTGAATCAAGGTATCCAAATTATGGCGGGCCTGATTTGGGAACAAACGCCGCG
Source organism: Polynucleobacter sp. (assembly GCA_044345935.1). Lineage (GTDB taxonomy): Bacteria > Pseudomonadota > Gammaproteobacteria > Burkholderiales > Burkholderiaceae > Polynucleobacter. The sequence goes on from JBIJAC010000079.1 coordinate 1,674, forward strand.
ATAGCTTCACCGTACAAAGCACCTTCGGTGAAAAATCAATCCCCACTTTTTTAAACTCGGCCTTGATGAAACTGTAATCAAAGCGGGCATTGTGGGCAATGAAGACCTTATCTTTCAACTCCATATACAAGGCATGCGCAATCTCCGCAAAGGTCGGCTGCGTAACCACCATCTCGGGCGTGATGCCGGTGAGGTTTTGGATGTTCTTGGGAATATAGGTTTCTGGGTTGATCAATTGTGACCATGGCGAGACGCCATCGATATCCAGAGTCAGAATGCCAATCTCTGTTATGCGGTCAAGCTCTGCGCGCGAGCCCGTAGTCTCTATATCAACAAAGGCAAAGACCGAATCAGTTTGGGGCATAAAAGGCAAATCCTGCAAGTGCGTGGCAAGCCCGATTTATACCAAATAATTGCCTTCTTCGTGTAGCGATGGTGACATCAAACCAAGCGCATCAGCCAATCCGCAGCCAGTCAAGCTTGACAGATGGAGTGTGTTTATAAAAGTATCCTAGAATCACACCATTGCAATGCATTACTACAGCCGTTTAAATTGAGAGTGGAATCCACCATGGCACCTTGGAAAGCAGCCCGCATTGGCGATCACCTTGATCAGATCGATACACCCGCTTTGATTCTGGATATGGATGCCTTTGAGCGCAACATAAGCCTCCTGCAAGGTGCGCTATCTGGCACGAGGATGCGATTACGCCCCCATGCTAAAAGCCACAAATGCCCTGAGATTGCATTACGCCAAATTGCAGCGGGCGCAGTCGGCATCTGCTGTCAAAAAGTCAGCGAAGCGGCCGTCTTTGTAGCAGCAGGCGTAAAGGATATTTTGATCACCAACCAAGTGGTCGGTGAAAAGAAAGTAGCCCATGCACTCGATTTGGCCGAGAAAGCACGCATTGGTGTCTTGGTCGATCACGCGGAGCAGGTTGCTGCTTTTGCAAAAGCGAGTAGTACGCGCAAAATCAAGATCGATGTCTATATTGAAGTGGACGTAGGTATGGGTCGCTGTGGTGCCAGCTCGATTGAGCAAGTAGTCGCACTGGCTCGTCAAATCGATCAAGCGCCCTACTTAAACTTCATGGGCTTGCAGTGCTATCACGGTAGCGCCCAGCACTACCGCCTTCCGAATGAGCGGCAAAGCGCAATTGCCGCAGTATGTGCAAAAGCAGCCGAAGCGAAGGCAGCGGTTGAAAAAGCAGGCATCACGGTAGAACGAATTACTGGCGCTGGTACTGGATCGGTCATGCTCGAAGGAAGCTCATCGATTTTTAATGAGGTGCAAGCAGGCTCCTATGTTTTGATGGACCGTGACTACGCCAAAAATCAGCGTGATGCCAGTGACTTAGCGTTTGAGCATGCCTTGTTTATCAAAACCGCCATACTCAGTCACCCAAGCCAGGGTCGCGCAGTGGTTGATGCCGGCTTGAAAGCATCGAGTGTGGATTCTGGGATGCCGCTAGTTTGGCAACGTACCGACGCAAACTACCTCAAAGCCTCGGATGAGCATGGCGTGCTCGAGCTCACCGCAGACTCACCACTTAAGCTCGGCGATGCCATCATGCTAATACCGGGCCATTGTGATCCCACCGTCAATTTGTATGACGACATCATTTGTGTGCGGGGTGATACGGTAGAGGCTATTTGGCCGATTGCGGCTCGGGGTGCCTTGTTATAGACACGCCAACCCATTACTCAATCCATTGAACCCAAGACGACACTTTCTTTGCACTTGCAGTCTTTTATTTTTGTATTGGGTAAAACCATCACACGCACAAGGAACCCGCATGGATTTCACTAAGCCTAAAACGATGCGCGATTGCTGGATTGTGAATGATGGCGTGATGGGCGGGGTGTCGCAATCCGCGCTTCGCCAAGATGCGCAAGGGATGTATTTTGAAGGCCTGGTTTCGCTTGAAAATAACGGCGGCTTTGCCTCCATGCGTTCATCGGCGCAATTTCCGCCAGGAACTCAAGTACTAGAGCTACTAGCCAAAGGGGATGGCAAGCAATATAAGCTCGTCTTACGAACAGCGATAGCGCCACGGGTGAGCTACGCAGCCGATTTCATTGCTGAACCTAGCTGGCAAACGCATCAATTTAATTTAAGTCAATTTAAACCCACCTTCCGCGGGCAAGTCATTGATGCACCCACCCTATCCTTTGCTGATGTGATTGAGTTTGGTATTTTGATATCAAATAGTCAGGCTGGACGTTTTGCAATTCAACTAAAAACGCTTCAATCCGCTTAGGCCTAGATTGCCATGCATTGAGTCGACTATTCTTTGGTCAGTCTATCCAAGTTGGATGTTTAGACATGACGGCATTGAATAGCTCCGATCGGAGATACTTATCCAGCCATTTTTTTAGGGCCGGGAGCGGCAATTGATCAAACTGCCGAGAATTAACCATTGAAAACTGCCGAATAAATGGAAAGATGGCTACATCAATCCAACGCTGTTGATTGCCTAAGACATAGTGATTGGAAACCAAAGCCTCATTCAGTGGCTCTAGCATCAGCGCTATTGCAGCATTAAGCACGTCGTCTTGATTTAGCTTGGGATACCGATTTGGGTACTTGTATTGATCAAGCAATATCTTGAATGGCCCATCATTCCGTTCAATCCAAATTTGCGCAGCCACTTCATCCATCCCACCCCAGTTATCGGGGTCCGATTGCTGCAATGCCCATCGCATGATCTCTACACTTTGATCTAGAACAAGATCGCCCACAATCAGTACAGGCACCGTCCCTTTTGGGGATGCTATCAGCATTGATTGTGGCTTATTACGCAATTTAATCTCCCTGTGCTCAAGCTGAATGCCGGCGTATTTCAAGGTCATGCGAGCCCGCATTGCATAGGGGCATCTGCGGTAAGAGTACAAAATGGGTAACATGAATTGGAGGGGTTACCTACCTAGTATTAGGCGTAACTATAAGCATTCATTTTTTTAGCCAGCTCGATAGCAGAGCCAACTGACAGCGTTAATCCTAAAGAGCCATGGCCCGCATTAACCCAGGTATTCTCATATCCAATCTGCTGAATGTAGGGGATGCCCGAGGGGGAGCATGGTCGTAATCCAGCCCACGAAGTGAAATTGTTTAGATCAACGGCGCCAGGAAAAACCCTTTCGGTATCGGCAATCAGCGATGTAATTCGCCTCTGATCAATTTCAAGATTGTTCCCGCAGATTTCAGCAAAGCCCGCAACCCTGAGGGTGTTACCAATACGTGCATAGACCACTTTTCTGTTCTGATCGGTAATCGAGCCATGGGGCGCACGGTCTCGATTCACAATCGGGAAACTAACGCTATATCCTTTAATAGGCTCAATTGGCAATGCTTGATTCATCTGTTGTAAAACGGCGTTCGTGCCATTGCCAGCAGCTATCACAAACTGATCGGCAGTAATTTCGCCTTGAGCAGTTAAAGCCGACTCAATCCGGTTGCCTTTGATACTGAAACGACTTAGCTGCGCGCCGTACATTACATCCACATCCGCCTGCTTCAACATCAATTGGCATAGCTTATGGCAATCAACGGCCTGATCGCCTCTTGTGTGTACCCCGAAGGCAATATCCTGCTCTATGCTCACCAAAGACGGTTCCTGTTCAAGGCATTGCTCCTTGCTTAATAGTTCCTGTTGGCAACCGAAGGCTGTTTGCAGCTCCATCTGCCGCCGCACCGCTGCTAACTCATGGTGATTTCTATAAATCACCAACTTTCCCGTTTTCTCGAGCAAGACATCGCGCTCGGAAATCCCCAAATCATGCAACCACCCATGCAATGTATTTTTGGTCAGAAACGATAGATCAAGTAATTGTTGTGTTGTGCTGCGAACTTGCTTTGAGTTGCAATGCGCAATAAATTGCATTAGCCACCAGAAGTGGCTTTTATTAAATTGAGGTTGCCAACGGATTGGGCTATCGTTCGATAGTAGCCAGAGCGGGATTTTTCTTAATACACTCGGGCTGGCGAGCGGCTCTACATAGGAGTAACTCAGCTGCGCCCCATTGGCATAGCTAGCCCCCATCCCCGCCGCATGCTCTGCCTCGATTGCTGTTACAGCCCACCCACTTCTTGATAATGCATAGGCCGTTGTGGCGCCAACAATTCCAGCACCGATGACGCAGACATGCCCTTTCTTTTGCATCTTATTTATGACTATTTAATAAGCTTTTGGCGTCATATTTTCAATGCAGCTTGCTCTATGCATTAACTCAGATTGTTTGATTGCCGCAGTATCTGTCTTTTGGAGCTTCCCACTCTCAATATCAGAATTAATATTGGCTTGAACGCATTTTGCTACCGCATCCTCACCCTTGCAGCCCACAAGGACTGTGGTAGTTAACAAAATACTAAATAGAAGTGATATCTTCATTAAAAATGGCCTAAAAGTTTGATTTAAGCATAAATAGCCTTCCCAGCACAATTTAAACGTGCGAACTGCGCCTTAAAAGAAATCGAAGTGGCTTGATTTCACACTATGTAATTACTTAAACGAACAATAAGCCACTGGCTGATAGATTATGTCAGGGAAATCGAGATCGATATACGTCTTTTACTTAGATACTCATATCCCATTGACTAATTTATTCTCCAAAACGCCTACTCCACCAACTTCTAAGCGTACCGTATCGCCAGCGAGCAAATACTTAGCCGGTTTAAATCCCAGCCCTACTCCAGCCGGGGTACCAGTGGCAATGATGTCGCCTGGATACAAGGTAATACCAGCTGATATTGTCTCAATTAAGGTTGGGACATCAAAAATTAAATCTTTGGAGTTAGCGCTTTGACGAAGCTCACCATTAACCCAGCACTTCACGGTCATATCGTCATCCTTTAATTCATCGCGCGTGACAACCCAAGGCCCCATTGGGCAAAATGTGTCAAAACTTTTTCCGAGAAACCATTGTTTATGACGTTGTTGCCAATCCCTTGCGGTCACATCATTAATAATCGTATAAGCCCACACATGCTTTAAGGCGTCTGCCTTGCTAATACCCTTTCCACCCTTACCAATAATGACTGTGAGCTCAACCTCATAATCAATATCCTTTGAGACTTTTTGAGGAATAACGATATTTTCCCCTGTACCAATCACAGATTCAGGTGGCTTGGTAAAGATGATGGGATCCTTCGGAATTTCATCGCCTGGCTTTGAGGTGCTGCTGTCGTAACCACTTGTGCCAAACTCTTTAGCGTGTTCAAAATAATTTTTTCCCACACAAAAAATATTTCTTCGTGGCCTTGGAATGGGTGCCAGCAATTGAATCTGCGCAAAGTCATAAGTAGCAGAAAATTCTGGGAGGGGCTTGTCAGCAAGTTGTAACTTGAGAATACTCAAGACACCTTCTTCAGATAAATTGCTTTGTAGGGCATATTCTTGGATGCTTTGCTTTTGAATATCAACCAAACCGACCCGCGTTCTATCGGAATCTGCTTTTAACTTAAATGCTGCAATTTTCATGAAAGGTCCCTTTTTATTATTACAGAGGCTAATTATTTGGAGTAAATATACCAATCTATTTTTGTAATTCTAATTGTAGTAGGATGTTAGAAACAACCATAAAATTGATAGGGGACGGTAATGAAATTATCTTTTAGGAATTTATTTTTCTTTTCATTTATTGCATTACTTTTTAATTTTAATAGTCCTGTATTTGCACAAGAAAACTGGCCGAACAGGCCCATTACGATGGTTATTCCGTTTCCTCCAGGAGGCGTAGCAGACACCGTTGGGCGACCTGTTGCGGATGCCTTGTCTCGGTCATTGGGTCAGCCAGTCATTGTTGAAAATCGACCAGGTGCAGGCGGCGGTATTGGTATGGCAGCGGTTGCCAAGTCCAAACCGGATGGCTACACCATCCTAATGGCTCTTTCATCTATTTCAATCATTCCAGAAGCAGATAAAATTCTGGGTAAACAGCCCTCTTATCTACTCAACCAATTAAAGCCAATTGCTCGATTTACAGCAGATCCAACGGTTTTGGTGGTTCGCAGTGATAGCCCTTGGCAAAATTATCAGCAGTTCATTGCTGCCATGCGTAAGTCCCCTGGCAAATACAATTTTGGCTCCTCCGGAAATTACGGAACAATGCATGTGCCGATGGAGATGCTCAAGGCAGATCAAAAGTTTTTCATGGTCCACATTCCATATACGGGCGCAGGACCAGCTATTGTGGGTTTATTAGGCGGCCAAGTCGATGCGATAGCAACTGGGCCAAGCTCCATTGTTCAACATATCAAATCTGGACGCGTACGAGCCTTGGCCCACTGGGGAGATGGTCGCCTTGCAAGCTTGCCTGATGTACCTAGCTTCAAGGAAATGGGCGTTGGAATTCAGTTTGCCCAATGGGCAGGATTGTTTGTTCCATCAAGCACCCCCGATGCAATCACCACCAAACTTCGCGAAGCTGCCAAAATAGCATCAACGGATGAAAAAGTACGTTCAGTCATCAATGCTGCTGGTAGTCCAATTCAATATTTGGACGCCCCTGAATTTCAGTCCTATTGGGATGCAGACGCAAAGCAAATGCAAGAGGCCGTCAAGAAAATTGGCAAAGTGGAATAAAAAAGTCTCTATTAGATTGTGGCTGAACAAAAAGAGATTATTAATCTAACTTAATTTTTGTTTTTTCTGTCGCCACCTTCTAGCTAACGATTTAAATGCTAACTCTACGGCCAAGGGTCGCTATCGAGCTTGATTTAAAAGGATGGGTGAGAGATTTAGCCTACCCAACACGATTCAAACGTGCGACCTAGGTCTTGGATGCTGTAATAAAGACTAGCAAAAATTACTTGCTCCATTTAGCTTCCATCGCCTTGATTTTTTCTGGGCCTAATTCTGCAAGGTATTTATTAAAATCATCTCTAATTGGAGAGCCTTTTTTAAATGCAAAGCCCAATTTATCAGCAGAAGCAATGCGATAACTACTGATAAGAGGCATTTTCATTTTGTTGACATACGTTAACAACATCGAGGTATCAGTAAATATGAGATCAAGGTTGCCATTATTGAGGTCGGTGAGAGCTTCGCTATAGGAAGGGTAGAGTTTGACTCGGTTAATTGGATAAATGCCTTTAGGTACCCATTCACTTTTGATATAGCCCATAAAAACCGTCCCTGCTGGAAAACCAATGGAATAATTTTTAACTTGTCCTAAGTTAGCGATTTGGATGTTCCGCTTAGTAAGGCTGATTAAGTCCCAGCTACTTTGTACGTAGGGGTTAGAGAAATCCATCACTTCCATGCGTTTTGGAGTAATTGAAATTCCCGAAAAAGCAACATCAGCTTGCCCGCTAGCAACGGCGCCAAGCATTCCTTGAAAATCATATGCTTTGAACTTGCAGGTATAGGCGCGCGATTCACAAAACCCCTTAAAAATTTCGATATCAACACCAACAGGCTGACCTTTTTCTTCAAATGCGAATGGCGGAACAGCGGGGGAAATGGCAACTTGTAAAATCGCGGTGGTTTTTTTGTCCGATTTTGACCAGCCAACCGAAGACACCGTGAGCAAAATGCACACACTGAGTAATAGTGTTTTGGTGAATGACTGGGAGATTTTGATCATATTGTTTTTCACTGTAGAAGCAACGCTAGGAAAGGTGGGGCCTGAAGCTAGAGTTACATCATAAATCGAAGAGAGTACATTACCTCAAATAAAAAGCCGCCCTAAGTTGATTTTGGTATTCCGTGGTCGCCTGGGCAGCTCTAAGCACTAAAAAGGTTATGTGATCCCCTACTCTAAGGACCGCTGTCTACCCATCACGATTCGAACCTGCGGGCTATAGCACCTCTTCAGCATCAATTAAGTTAGCGACACCTGTGAGATTTGATATTTCGTGGGTAGGCGGGTAAGCGGGATCAAGGATTTGATCACCGTGGCGGTTTGACCAGATGCATGGGATACCTGCCGCGATTGCACCGAGGACATCATTAGGGCTGCCGGCAATATGGACCGTATTTTCTTTGGAAATGCCAAGAATACTCGCTGGCAGATTGTATATAGAGGGGTGTGGTTTGTAGTAACCCGCCGTTTCGGATGAAAGAATGTGATCAAACAAGTGTGCTGAAAAGTTGAGAGCGACTGCCTCGAGCATGCGCTGATCACCGTTGGAAAGGATCGCCGTCTGGCATCCCATAGCCTTGACAGCAGCAATGGCTGCCTCGGCGTCAGGCCACGGTTTTATTTTATCCCAGGCAAAGAGCAGATTGCTGTGCGTATCCACCCCAATTGTGATGTTGTGGCGACCAAGGCAGTAGTCAAGAGCCATGGCCGTACACTCACCAAAGGATATGCGACGCCCACCAAGTGAATTACTGATGGCAGCGCGTTCCATTTGCTTGGTCCGCCAAAGACGCACGAATGCTGTGGCAACATCGGCTTTCAGGCCGAGCGTTTCCTGAACGACGGGCCGGAGACTGCCCTCTATATCGAGAAGAGCAATATAGACATCAAAGGAGACTAATTTTGTGCTCAAGCAGCTATTCCTCTAAATTGAAATGGATCTGTCAAGCAAATAGGATCTCTAAACTTTAAAATCAAAGTTTGGATCCCGCTTCTCTTTTAAGGAAGCCAATCCTTCTTTCACTTCTGGCCCATTAAAACTTAAAAGCTCTAAAGTTGCAGAATTATCAAAGATTGGCCCAGCCATGCGAAACCAATTATTTAATGCATATTTAGACCAGCGAATCGGTCGTTGTGCCCCCTTAGCCAATCTTGCAGCAACCTCCTCTGCCTTAGCCTGTAATTCTTCATCTGGAACGCACATGGATACTAGACCAATACGTTCAGCTTCCTCACCCATGACTGGCTCGCATGTTAATAAATAGTACTTTGCTTTAGCCATGCCACAAAGTAAAGGCCAAATCATCGCAGCATGGTCGCCTGCCGCTAAGCCTAAGCGAGTATGTCCATCGATCAATCTAGCGGATTTTGCAGCTATTGAAATATCAGCCATCAGTGCCGCAGCCAGACCGGCACCAACTGCTGGCCCATGTATGGCAGACACAATCGGCTTAGAGCAATTAATGATGTTGTAGCAAAGATCTCTAAATTCACGTAAAGCCTCTACCTGCATTTCATAGTCATTGATAATTTTTTCAACCATACCAAAATCACCCCCAGCGCAAAACCCTTTCCCTGCCCCACAAATAATGGCAACATTGGTTTCTTTATCTTTATCAACGTCAAGCCAGACTCTTGCAAGCTCGCCATGAGCCTCCCAAGGTAGTGAATTTAATTTTTCAGGCCTGTTAATCGTTATTCTGAGGACTCGCTCAGATGGCCTATCAAACTTTAAGTATTGATAGTTTTCATATAATTTCATTTTGATCTCCGTCCTTATAAAAGAATTACACTGTAATTTGCGTTGCAGCTGTGATGTCTCTGATTGAGGATTTCGGCATAAGCATCACTAAATCCATAATATTTTTGATGGCTTGTTCGCTGATTAATCCACTGCAATTATCATAAAATTTCTCCAATAAAAGGCCTTGGGAAATAGGATTATCAGGGTGTCCTATATTGATATCCAAACGCTCAGTAATACACTTTCCATCTTTTAACGTTACCGATAAATGCCCAGGAAATGTTTTTGGAAACAGCGTTGTTATCGGATCAGCATTTTCATAACTTACCAAATCTGAAATGGCTTCAACATCACTTCTATTCAGATTTTTTAAGGTAAAAGTACTGTGATTAATTTTTTTATCTAGTAACTTGGTGGCAAGTAAAAAAGGTAGACTAAATTTAGCGCCATACGTAGTTGCCGGACGTAATTTCTCAGAAAATGGCTCACAAATTAAAGCTTGTTCAATTTCTGGAACATAGCACTTGATAGCAGAAATGGATTCAATCTGAATTCCTTTTTCAAGTAAGCTACCGATGCAATCAATAAAAGCATGCGCAAAGTGACAGCAGGGATATGGCTTAATAGAAATTCGTGTAGTTTCCCAAGTTTTAAATAATGAACTAGTAGCTATTGATAGATCGCACTCATCGAAGATGCCATAGGTTTTAAAAATACCATCACGGCCTTCAAATACGGAATGCGGTCCAGTCATCCCATTCTTCGCAAATCGAGTTGATAAGATGCCCGAAAAAGCGCTCCAGCCTGCATGCATACTTTTTGATGATGAGCTATTGGATAAGTATTCATTGATCCCCGAAGCTTGACTTCCTGCCAAACCAAGTGCGTTAACGATTTCATTTTCACTTAAATGCAGTAACTTCGAGGCCGCAGCTACAGCGCCAAAAATGCCTGCAATCGAGGTTGTGTGAAAACCCCTCTTATGAAAGCTTCCCTTAGAGGCCAAACCGATCCGAGCAGCAACCTCCCAGCCGCCAATAAATGCGGTTAAAAGATCTTCTTCAGATGCATTGAGCTCCTCACCTAAGGCGAGAACAACTGGCGCAATAATAGTGCTGCCATGCAGAATTGAATCGGTATGCGTATCATCAAAATCTAGGCAATGCGCAGCAATTCCATTGGCTAAAGCAGCATACTCAGTCGAAAGTTTTACATTAGATCCCCAAACTGGTATGAAATGTGCATTCGTATTGACCTCAATTAAGCCCTTTAAAGAATTCACCGCATTCTCATGCGTTCTCCCCCGAATGGCTACGCCAATCGTATCCAGAATATGGCGTTTAGCACTGAAGAGAACATCATCCGGAATCTGCTGATAATTTAATTTACTTAAAAAATTGGCGTATTGTTCAGCAATGGTTTTCAAGATATAAAAATATTGAATTATTTTCGAAAATTTGCGGGGCGTTTTTCTTTGAAAGCGGCAATCCCCTCGTCTCTTTCGTTCGTTGCTAAAGCCAATGCAAATAATTTATTTTCATAGTCGATTCCGGACATCAAATCTAAATCAAAACTCTTCAGCACAGCATCCCGCGCAAGCATCAACGAAATGGGACCTTTACTTTGCCATTTTTTACACAATGATTGCGCCACACCCATCAGCTCTTCCGGGGGGCATACTTTATTCACTAGACCCATTCGTAAGGCCTCATCTGCTGAAATGGGTTCACCGATCGTAATTAATTCCATTGCCCTACCCAAACCAACAAAGCGAATTAATCGTTGAGTACCCCCACTGCCTGGAATTACCCCCAAATTAATTTCCGGAAGCCCCAAGATTGCATTACTAGAGGCAATTCTTAAAGTACAAGCTAACGCCAGCTCTAAGCCAGCGCCAAGGCAATATCCATTAATGGCGGCAATCGTAGGTATCCGCATAGTCTCAATTAGACGAGGTAATTCGCGGCGAAGTTGCGCTTCAATTGAGAGCTCCTTGGCGGGCGTTCTCGTAGCCACCTCATTAATGTCAGCCCCGGCTGAAAACGATTTATCGCCATCACCAGTGATGATGATGGCATCCGCCTCATCAAGTGACTCCAGTTTTTGCAAGCATGCCATCAATTCTTTTCGTAACGCAAGACTCATGGCATTTCTTTTGGGAGGGTCGGTTAATGTAAGAATTGCAATTCGATCTTTAACTGAACAAACCAATAAAGAATTTGACACATTAGACATTCTGAACTCCAGTTAACTCTGCCTTAACAGTTTTACCACCTGCATTTTTCGGTAATAAATTCCGAAACTCAACATAACGCGGCTTTTTAAATGCTGCAATCTGCTTTTCACAAAAAGCTTGTATTTCACTAATTTCCATTTTTACATGACCGCGGGTTACTAAATAGGCCTTAACGGCTTGACCCCACTTGGGATCATCTACCCCCACGACTGCAGCATCAAGAATATTAGGATGGGACATTAAAACTTGCTCTATTTCTGCAGGATAAATATTTACGCCGCCACTAATAATGACATCATTCAGTCTACCTGCAAGGTGTAAATATCCCTCTTCATCTAAAAAACCATAATCTCCAGTGTGATACCAGCGATCTGTGAAGGCCTCCATGGTCTCTTTTGGTCGGTTCAGGTACTCAGTCATCACAGAGGGATTAATACACCAAACCTCACCCACCTCTCCAACCGAACATTCCACACTATGGATATTCATTACTTTTAGCTTGACGCCACGAAATGCCTGTCCAACTGATTCTGGCTTTCTTAGTTGATCTTCAGGACGCAAAACGGACATGCTATTGGATTCAGTAGAGCCATAGTAATCAAATAATTGCCTGCTAATTTTGTCAAGCACTTGCATTTTAGTATTCACTGGAAGCGGTGATCCGCACGTTACAACACGCTTTAACTTTGTAGCAGTTAAATCGCGTTTATTCTTCTCTAATTGCTCGACTAGCATTGTTAGTATTGTGGGAACCGTTAAGGATGATGTAATGCCTTCGGCTTCAACAATTTTTATAAACTCTTCGGCGTCAAAATGAGGCATGATGCGCACTGTTGCGCCAACATAAAGATGCATCAATGTAAAGGTTAAGCCTGCTGAATGGACTTGGGGCATGGTACCTAAATAGATATCTTGACTATTTAAGCCATATTGAATCGCTGCATTCATAACCCAAATCATTCTAGCTTTATGTGTAGCTAAAGCACCCTTTGGCTTTCCCGTTGTTCCAGAAGTAAACATCAAACTAAAATATTGATTCTCACTGCAAGATGGTATTTTTACTTTATCTACCGTAAATAACTTTTCTAGGGAAAGAGTGCCATCAGCATCTTGGCCATCTATTTCGATAGTAATAGCTTGTTTATCCGTCCAGCCACTAAGCACTTCTTTTATATTGTTTGATAGCTCCACATTAGTGAAGATAAGCTTTGGCTTAGACTGCTGCAATATTTCAGAAATTTCACCGCTTTTATAACGCGGGTTGATTGGTGAAAAAATCGCCCCTGCACGCGCAACACTCAATACCACCAATACATACTCGATGCAGTTCGGCAGATATGCGCTTACGATATCGCCTGGCTTCACTCCTAATGAAATTAAAGCAGAAGCCAGGATATCGACTTGATTATTTAAATCCCCATATGTAATTGACTTTTTTTCATCGTAAAGTGCAATTTTTTTTGGTTCAAGTTGGGCATAGTAATTTGGTACATTACCAACCACTACGTCAGAATTAGCAAAACTCAAGTCAAGCGCTTGCATTAATCAAAATCACCCTTGCTAATTAAACTCTTTAATTTTTGCATCCCCTCTCGCAAAGGAATATCGACAGGACATACGGTAGAACAGCTCCCAAGTCCATGACAGCGAAAGATTCCAGAATCAGTTGCAATTCCGCGGAGGCGTTTTTTTCCTAGTAAATCCCTCTCATCTAGGGCTAGCATTAAAATTCGATTCATAGCCGAAGGGCCTAAATACGATTCTTTCGTGGCCGACCATTCGCATGCGGAAAAACAAGCGCCACACGTAATGCAACCACTTTGGCCCTGAATTAATTTTCGAACTTTCTCTTTAGGCGGCATAATTCTGAGTGTTTTTCTATCAGGATCATTGGATACTAAAGCCGCATGGGATTTGCTTAAGGTTTTAAAAAATGGATCCATATCACACATCACATCTTTTATTACCGGTAATGCACGCATTGGCTCTACACGCACGACGCTGGATTCCAAAGAGCCAATCCTGGTTTGGCACGCTAAACTTTCTTTACCATTCACGACAACAGCGCATGACCCACACATGCCGGCGCGACATGAATAGCGAAATCCTAAAGATGGGTCAACATTATGCCGAACGTAAAGCAAGGCATCCAACACGCGACTATTCTTACTGGGAACCGGAACTTTGAATGAATCAACATCATCACTATCAGTTCTTGATACTTCTAAAGTAATTTCAAAGGACTCTAGGTTTGACATATAGCTACCCTTAAATGAACGCGCGCAATGCAACTAACCCATACAAAATGGTAGAAGCAATGGCAAATAAAATGGTGTAAGTTACAAAGCAAGCAAGGCGTGAGGAATTTATATAGTCGAGCAAGATACTGCGAAAGCCTAGATACCCATGAATAGACACTGAGATTAGTAAAACGACATCGACTGCTAGAATCACTCCGCTTTTGATCCGATCGGATACCTCCTGAAAAGTAATCGCATCAGAATTAAAAACAATGTACTGAAGAATCAAATGGGCCACGACTAGAATCATTGCAAAAATTGCTGAGCTCCGCTGAAGTCTCCACAATTTGAGATCGAGTGGGTTGCCGCTTAAATACGTTTCCTTCATCAGCTATCCCCCTCTTTTCTAAACCAGCCACGCTCACTGACAATAATATGGAGTCCATTTAATCCATGGCCTAAGACACAAATGACAACGACTGTTTCAATAAAATGAAATACGTTGGATTTGAAGGCATTCATCACTGCATTAAATACCTCTTCACCAAAGAGTAATGCGGTAGAAATAGAGATCACGTGCAATAAGAAGTAAACGAATAGAATTAATCCGCTCACCCGATGAAATAGAAATTTCCAATTTTTAGCTGAATAAATTCTTAGCATTTCAAACCTCTGAGGTCATCTTAGAGCCAGCTAAATTCGCATTTCCCTTAGGAATAACAGTTTCGCCACGCAATTGCTCAGGGTTTCTTCGAGTGAATTTAACAGGCCTCTTATCAGAATGAATTGCCCCATTAACATCTCTTTTAAGATAAATGTTATAGAGGTTTTCCTGATCTATTTCAGGAAAATCTTCACGATAGTGACTCCCTCTACTTTCAGTTCGTAATGCGGCAGATTTTGATATTAATTTTGCGACTGCAATTAAGTTTTCTAAATTCATTCTTTCATGCAAGGCGCTGTTACCAGCTCTTTTTTCTGGTATTGCGACTCCCTTGAGTTTGTCTTCATAGCTATCTAAACTAGTTTCCGCAATTTCAAGAGAATCTTTACTGCGGATAATTCCAATTTGATCCCACGCCATTAAACCTAACTCCTTGCGCAAGTGAAATGGGTTGATGCTGCCATCGGCGGGAGTTAATTTATTTAATATTTCCGCTAAATTGCCAAAACCCTTATTGCTTGATGCCGATTGAGTCTGCAAGTCATTTACCATCGCCTCACCAGCAACGCCGCCAAACACAATCGATTCAGCAACTCCATTTCCGCCTAATCGATTAGCCCCATGCACACCTCCAGCATCTTCTCCGGCGGCATATAAGCCTGGAATAGAAGTTCGACACAGGGGGTCAATTCGTATTCCACCCATCTGAAAGTGAGCAGTTGGAGTTACTTGTATTGGATCGGTTGCCATGTCATAGCCGACAGATAGGCATCTCTTGTACATGCCCGGAGAGGATTTGAGTAAAAATTCTTTTCCTAGATGCCTTACATCTAAAAAGACGCCGCCCTGAGGAGTGCCTCTGCCAGCTCGTATTTCCATATAACTTGATCTAGAGACGCGATCTCTCGTCGAGCGCTCCATCTTGGCAGGATCATAATTCTCCATAAAACGTTTGCCATCTACGTTTAATAGATATCCACCGGCACCTCTCAGGCCCTCTTCTAATACAGTTCCAGTCATCACAGAATCGCCAGCAATTAATCCTGTTGGATGAAACTGCATCATTTCCATATCGATCATTTCTGCGCCGGCCCTGAAGCCCATTGCTAAGCCATCACCACTTTTTTCTAAAGAAGCCGGTGTAAATTTATATAACGGTGCAGCCCCTCCAGTTGCGAGCAATACAGCATTCGCTTTCATCTGAATTAGTTCACCAGAGTTAAAGTCCATGAGGACGGCACCAATGACCCGCTCTTGATTGACATCAAATAACAGATCAATACCGCGCACTTCACTCATTTTTTTGATATCCCGAACTAATACCTGTTCAAGCAATCTATTCATTAACTCAATACCAGTTAAATCGCCACTGTGAACAGTTCGATTAAACGATTGACCTGCTAATGCGCGCTGATGGATGCTGCCATCATCATTTCTATCAAAATAACAACCAAACTTATTTTCTAACTCAATAATTCGGTTTGGCGCCTCGGTTACCAAAGTCCACGCAAGTTCTTGATCATTAATTAACCCACCGCCCCGCAAAGTATCGTCATAATGTTTATCAAACGAGTCTTCTGAATTCAGAACAACGTTATATCCACCCTGCACCATTCGCGTACAGCCACTTTTGCCAATTAAGCCCTTACTCGCCAATACAATTTTTAAATTGGGGTTGGCATCATGGGCTTTAATTGCTGCATAAAGCGCAGCGCCGCCTCCCCCTAAAATTAAAATATCGCAAGTCTCTTCATGCATGGGAGATTTCCTTATCAATTAATGTGGCTGTATACCCAAGTAGATTTGAAATTGTGTTTGCCGCATCTACTACAAGAGGAATGAATCGATCAATGAGCTCTGCATTCATCCGAAATGCTGGAATGGCAACGCCACATGAAGCAACTACCGCACCAGTATGATCTCGAATGGGTGCGGCGATACCACCCATTTCAGGATGGTTCTCGGCCAATGTGACTGCAAAACCGTTCACCCTGACTTGATCGAGTAATTCTTTTATCTTCGCAGGACTAGCAATCGTTTTATTTGTAAACTTTTCAAGCTTTTCTGATAAAACTTTTTGGGCGACTAAGGTATTAAAAGCAATAATGCTTCTTCCAGTTGCAGTGCACCACGAAGGATTGATTTGACCAAGCCTGGTTTGCACGCTAATAGATTTAGGGCTTTCAACCTTGGAAACATATACAACGCCGCCTGAGGGATCTAATACTGCTAAATGCACAGTCTCGCCTGTTTCGGAGCCCAGTTTACTTAGAATCGGCCTACCTTTATCGGCAATATCCAAAGCCTGCACTGCCACCGATCCAATACGCCAAGCTTTTAAAGTCAAAAAATAGCGGCCTGCTGCATCCTGCCTCACAAAGTCGGTATTTACAAGGGTTGAGACCATACGATGGACAGTTCCCTTCGGCCTTCCCGTAGCAGAAATAATGGAACCTAGAGAAGAAGGCACTCCTAATTTACTAATAGCCTCCAGCACCTCTAAGGTGCCAGCGGCTGAAGCGATCACTTGGTTGCGGGTTAGATTATTTTTGTACTGCATTGCAGAATTTATTTAATTAGTTAAAAAGACTCTAAAATCTTATTAAAAGCTTGTCAATATGTTTTTTTTATCTCACAATAGTTTTTATGAAATTTATAAGTTCTGCTGTGCGGAACAATAACTATTGAAAGACAGCGATCAATGACAGCATTTCCTCGGACCCAAGATGTGACAGCCGATTTTGACGAAATCATCGATGTGGCAATTGTGGGTTATGGCTTTGCCGGCGGCATGACTGCAATTGCGTCGGCCAAGGCCGGACGACAAGCGATCATTTTTGAAAAAATGAGTATTCCAGGAGGCATATCAATCTGTTCGGGGGGCGGCTTTAGGGTAGCCACAAACAAGGAAAAAGCCTTTGAATATCTGAAAGCAACCAATGCACAAACCATTGATGAGGGTTTATTAAAACAATTTTCAGAGGAAATGGTAAAGCTTCCTGCATTGTTAAAAGAACTAGGCAAAGTAAATAATGCAAATATAACCATACTCGACCGACCAGCCAATTACCCGCTACCTGGTTACGAAGCATTTCAATTTATGGAATACGATTCCATTCCTGGCTTTGATCAAGCTAAAGAATTTCCTCGAGCAAAATCCCTCAAATCTGGAGCTAACGCCTTTAAGGTTATTGATGATAATGTCAAAATGCATAGCGTTGAGGTACGCTATTCCAACGCTGTTAAAAGATTAATTACAGATAGCAATGGTACTGTTACTGGGCTTCTAGTAGAAGTTGATAATCAACTACGTCGAATCGGAACGCGTTATGGTGTAGTTCTTGCATGCGGTGGATTTGAGGCGGGTATTGAAATGCAACGGCAATTCTGGCAACTCCACCCTGTTTTGCCTGCCGCCACTTTAGGCAATACTGGGGATGGCATAAAAATGGCACAGGCTTTGGGTGCAGATATTGGTCATATGTGGCATTTTCATGGCAGCTATGGATTTCGCCATTCCGATCCCAAATATCCTTTTGGTATCAGAAGTAAAAAATTGCCTGACTGGACAAGGGGCGTGACAACAACAGATGTCCGCATGTCCTGGATTCTAGTGAATCAAGACGGTAAACGCTTCATGAATGAGTATGAGCCTTATGGGCACGATACTGGTCATCGCTATATGGACCAATATGAGGCCACCAAAAATCGATTTCCAAATTTACCTGCGTATATGCTATTTGATGAAGATGGGCGAAAAATGTATCCAGTTGCAAAAGCGTATATTAACGACCCTAATATTGATTGCTACGAATGGAGTCCTGACAATCTTAAGGAAGTGAGTTTAGGCATTTTAAAAAAGGCAAATTCGCTAGAAGAGCTATCAAACTTAATGAATGTGCCTACCGATACCTTACAAGTCACCATTCAAGAATGGAATTCCCTATGCAAATCGAATGGTGACGATGAGTTTGGTAGACCATGTCAAACTAGATTACCAATTCAGTCCCCGCCTTACTATTTTGGACAAATCTGGCCGGTAGTATCAAACACCCAAGGCGCTCTCATTCACAATACAAAACAGGAGGTATTAAATACGTTTGATGAAGTCATTCCAAGACTCTATGTTGCTGGCGAAATAGGCTCAATATGGGGATTCTTGTATCTTTCAGGCGGTAATTTGGCGGAGTGCCTCATCAGCGGCCAAATTGCTGGAAATGAAGTTTCTGAATTAGAGGCATTGCAATTAATTTAAGAATGGTTCAATTTATTAAAAAAATACTTAATGGAGATGACATGAAAAAAGTTATTTTGCTTGGTGTAGCGCTTTTAACATCGTGGAATATTACATCCAGCTACGCTCAGTCCAATTACCCCAATAAACCCATCAAAATTATTGTGCCCTATGGGCCGGGCGGAAGCACCGATGTTTTAACCAGAATAATTGCCCAAAAGTTAACAGAAAAACTGGGCACCTCCGTCGTAGTGGAAAATAAACCAGGCGCTAATGCGATGATTGGAACAGAGTTAGTCGCAAGCTCACCAAATGATGGATATACACTCTTAGCTGCCAGCAGTGGTAATGCAGCAAATCCTGCTTTGATGGGCGCCAAGGGTCAAATTTTTCCTGGGAAATTTGTTCCAATAGTGGGTCTAGCCTCGACGCCAAATGCGATTTCAGTCAATCCACAAATGCCATTTAAAACGCTTCAAGATTTAGTTGCTGCATCGAGAAATAAACCTGACTCACTAAGCTATGCCCATGCTGGAACTGGATCGCTTCAACATATCGTAGGAGAGCATTTTAAAATTACAGCGAATATTAAAATGGTTGATATACCATATAAAGGTGGTGGCCCTGCTACTGCTGATGTATTAGCTGGGCAAGTTCCAGTTTTGGTCTCTGGACTTACCGCATCGATAAACTTAATTAATGCCGGACGTCTACGCGCATTAGCAGTCACTAGCGAAAAAAGATCACCAAATCTACCAAATATTCCAACGGTGGCGGAGAGCGGTTTTCCTGGATTCAATAGTATCTTTTGGATTGCTCTATATGCACCAGCAGGAACTTCGACAGCAATAACGCAAAAATTAAATGCAGACGTAAATGAAATATTAAGTCGTCCAGATGTAATTCAGCAGCTTTCTTTACAAGCAGCAGAGCCATTTGGCGGTACAACACAATCACTTGATGCATTTGTCAAAAAAGATATTCAAAATTTTTCAGAAATAATAAAAACTGCAAACATTAAGGCTGAATAGACCCGGTAGCCTAACAAGTTAAATTAGGAGAGCGGCAGCCCCGGGATAGATCTTCATAAAAATGAAGATCTCCCTCCGGGTGCTCAATATCGTACGATTCGAACGTGCGGCCTAGGCCTAAAAAGCTTTCAATCGAATGCAGATAGGAATGCTACCTATTTCCATTCGAAATTTTTATTGCCTCAGGCATTCTGCGTAGCAATAACATTGCGCACGTTCCAATCAAGGGTCCTGGTATTAGTATTAAGAATACCCATTGCCAACTATTGAGGCTGGCTGCTGCAAGGGGTAAAAGCCAAATGGTCACAACCGTCAACATAAAACCGATCCCCAATTGCGCAGTTAATGCAGTGCCCACATACATGGGGTCACTAAGCTCTGTAACGATTGTCGAAAATTGAGCGGAATCCGCAATGACGGTGAAGCCCCAAATAAGGCCTAGAGCAATTAACATCCACAAGGGTCCGTCGTATACAAAACCTGCCAGAAGAGCACATGTACCCGAGATACACATCATCAAACTCGTGGTGGCAGTCCTGCCCCATCGATCCCCCATGATCCCACCCACGATACAACCGAAGGCGCCTATCCCAATGGCGGCAAATGTAAAAAAGGATGCTGCGCTTGGACTATCGATATTCAGTTCAATAAAAGCCATCCGCGAAAAAGTCAGAAACCATGCCCACATCGCATAGAGCTCCCACATATGGCCAAAGTAGCCAACACTAGCTAGAAGCACCCCGCGGTTCTTAAAAACCTGCCCAATTCGCCCCAGATGAAATGGTGCACGTGGATATGGAAATGGTCCTTCATGAATAAATAATCCAATAATGAGAGCGCCTGATAGCGTTGCAATTGTCGTTGTAATAACAACCAATTCCCATCCAAGTCCACCAATCGCATTAATAAAGTGCGGCGATGCCGCACCCAGCGTAATTGATCCCACGAGAGCGCCTATGGCAAGTCCGCGCCCTCTTCTAAACCAGGTCGAAATTAATTTCAATGCCGGTGGGTATACCAAGGCAAGAAATGCTCCGGTCATCAGACGGAGCAAAATGGCAAGGTAGACGCCATCCACAAGCAACAACCCAAAATTAGCGACTGCAGCCCCAATGGATCCATAAACCATGAGTTTTTTACTGGAAATAACATCGGAGAGACTAACGATGCTGGATCCGATAGCGCCTATAACAAATCCAAGCTGAACTCCGATGGTTAACCATGCGGACAGGGTTGGCGTTAAATTCCAAATCGACTGCAGCTTCGGAATGACAGCGGTTGCTGAAAACCACGTGGTCATCGATAAAACGATGCAAATCGATAAAATAAATAATGCGCGAAAGCGGCCAGCAGGCTGAGGGTCCATGAGCAACTCCGTATTCACAGTTTCATCGCCTTTATTTTGGAAGAGTCAGTTTATCGAGGATTTAGAAAAATTCTTAGCTGAGGGGTGCCATAAGCGGGATAGCTTAGCCTCCTTTAGACATCATCACACCACCACCAATCCCTTCCTGCTTGCTTTGGCGCATAGTTAGTTTCAGTTTGTCTTAAAGCCTCTTTTTTTGCCTCTTTTGGCTGGATTAACTTAATAGCGTCTTTTCCCGATAACAGGGTAGAAGTCTCCAGCGTTGCTTTAATTTTCTTCAGGGAATCATTCATAGTTTGCTTCTGCTGGTTAAGTATTAAGCTTATCTGCCTGCTATCAGGCTATTTTACTTTTCATTTGGCCTGCCCAGCGCGATTAGAACGCTAGACCTACGCCTTAGAAGCTTTAAAAATAAGCCAAAACAATAGCTTATGCAATGATTTAAGCCTAGCCAGATCAGATGTGGCATACGCACCGAGATTAGTGGCGCAGATTGGTATGCCATGTAGTCGTGACGTCATCTGCAGGCAGTCGGATAGTTGGACATGGCATTTGACGGGTAAATCGACAAACCCTCTCTTAAGCCAATACATCCAACGTTACAGCTTCACCTAAATTCCCCTACACTGTCGTAAATGACCCCATTTACCGTTCAAACACTCTTTTTGCTTTATAGCGCTATAAGCCTTTTATCAGCCATTCTGATTGGCGCATTATTTTGGAGAAAGAAAGATTTTTCCGCAAACCTCTGGCTTTGGGCTTGCTTGCTCACATCAATCGCAACTGCCGTTACTGTTTTCAGGGGCGATATTTCACCCCTGATTAGTTTTAGCCTAATGGTCTCGTTTGAGACACTTTCCGTTGTGCTCCTAGGAGAGTCCTTAAGACAGTTAGGTGATAACACCAGTAAAACAAAGTTCAATAAATTCCTTCTAATTGTTCCAGTAGCTTTATTTGCGATAGTTGAGATCGAACGATCTATTGGCAATGGCTTGGTTACGCCAATGATGTCAGCTACTGCGACACTATTTTTTGCGCTATGTAATTTATTTTGCCTTTATCAAGCGATAAAAGTGAGTAAAAAATTTACCAGCCGATTTTTCTTTAATTTTTTAGCAGCGATGTTTGGAATTGTTATTGTTCTATATTTTTTACGGATAACCAATGTGGTCATAGGCTACAGTGGCTATACCTTTGATATCAAAACTCTAAATGTCATTATTTGGTTTTTTATCGTTCTTTTTGGATCTATTAGAAATCTTGCTTATATTGTTTTGAGACTTCACCTGGGTTTTGCTGAATATAAATATCTCAATAATATGAACTTAAAACTCTCCAATGTTTTGGAGGAGCGTAATGAAATGATTCTCTCTCTAGAAAGGCTCAATAGATCCGCATCAATTAATGCTCTAGCTTCTACAATTTCTCATGAAATTAATCAACCATTAGGCGCATCCAGACTCAATGCGCAATTTGCTGAAATGAAACTGGAATCAGACCCAAGCAATGTTTCACTGCTTAAAGAGCTTGTTAAAAACATATTGGAAGACATCAATAGAGCTTCTACTATTGTTAAAAATCTATCGAGGTTGAACTCCAATCAAATTAATAGTGTTTCTTATATCAATCTCGCCGAGTCGATCAACCAGGTCATGGAAATATCCAAAGGGAAGTTGCGCTCCTCGAAAGCGACCATCAACCTTGATTGCGCCAGCCACTATCAAATTAGTGTCAATATGAGCGAGTGGCAACAGGTACTAATCAACATAATCAATAATGCGATCGATGCTCTTGATGGGATTGATTCTGACAGTAAAAAAATA
Organism: Polynucleobacter sp.; assembly: GCA_044345935.1. GTDB lineage: Bacteria > Pseudomonadota > Gammaproteobacteria > Burkholderiales > Burkholderiaceae > Polynucleobacter. The sequence goes on from JBIJAC010000079.1 coordinate 24,596, forward strand.
GAGATTAGTGCCAAACAAGAGCGTAAGGTTATAAAGATTTTCATCCAAGACAATGGGCCTGGTATAAAGCCCGGTCAAGAGTCGACAATTTTTGACTTGATGGTTAGCGATAAGGCAGCTGGCTCGGGTATTGGTCTTTGGCTCTCAAAAAATATCATCAATCGATTTGGTGGTGAAATTACAGCCCACAATTCTATCGATGGCGGAGCATGTTTTGTCATAGAACTACCTAGTGCCTAGGTTGGCAGATCAATCGGACAGATCCCAAAGTCATCAAATACCAAGCTACGCCCTTTTAGCCAGTATTTCGAAGCCCGGCCGCAATTCCATTAATAGCAATATGAATCCCCCTCTGCACCCTTTCATCATGCTTGCCTGCACGATAGCGCCTTACTAACTCGATCTGTAAATGATGCAGTGGGTCGATATAAGGAAAGCGGGTCCGTATCGATCTTGCTAGAGATGGATTGTTGGCTAGTCGTACTTTTTCGCCAGTGACCACGTTTAAGGCATCCACTGTTTTATTCCACTCCGCCTCAATGGCATTAAATATCTTCTTGCGTAGCTTAGCATCAGGAACCAATTCGCTATAGCGAGATGCTAGCGCTAAGTCACTTTTAGCAAGTGCCATATCCATATTCGATAACAAGGTCCTAAAAAATGGCCAATCTTTATACATTTTTTGCAAAAGAGCGAGTGCTGATTTTTTATCTGCGGCCTTGGGATGATTTAAAAAATCCTCTACTGCAGAACCAAAACCAAACCAACCTGGTAGTGTTAGACGACACTGACCCCAACTAAACCCCCATGGAATGGCCCTTAAGTCTTCGATTTTCTGAGTAGCTTTGCGACTAGCCGGCCTAGAACCAATATTGAGCTTTGCAATCTCTCGAATGGGCGTCGCATCAAAGAAATAGTCTGCAAATCCCGGAGTTTCATATACGAGGCGTCGATACGCATCCATGCTCGTTTGGGAAATTTGTGCGGCGGCATCTAAAAAAGCAGGGGTAGCTTGTTTAGTTGGCTTTAATAAGGTGGCCTCTAGGGTGGCGGCTACTAAGGTTTCTAAATTGCGTCTACCAATCTCGGGGTTGGCGTACTTTGACCCAATCACTTCACCCTGCTCGGTTAAACGAATTTGACCGCGAACGGTGCCTGGAGGTTGAGCGAGGATTGCCTCATAGCTCGGCCCACCCCCACGACCGACTGTGCCTCCCCTGCCGTGAAATAAGCGGAGTTTCACGCCATGCTTTTGCTCTAGAGGCTCAAATACTTTAACCAAAGCAAGCTCTGCGCAATATAACTCCCAATTGCTCGTGACAATTCCGCCATCCTTATTGGAGTCAGAGTAGCCCAACATAATGTCTTGCTCAGCACCAGAGCGCTTTACTAAATCTAAGATGCCAGGCAAGGCATAAAAATCGCGCATGATTGGCGCGGCATTACGCAAATCGTCAATTGTCTCGAATAATGGAACCACAATGAGGTCCGCTGAGGATTTTTTGCCTAGGGTTTCATGCATTAAGCCCACTTCTTTTTGGAGCAGCAGAACCTCCAACAAGTCACTGACAGTTTCAGTATGACTGATGATGTAATGGCGGATAGTGTCATTACCAAAAAGTGTGCGTGTTCTCTTAGCCATCTCAAAAATAGTAATTTCAGAAAGTGCAAACTCAGAGTATTGATGGCCCACCACACGCAGCGGCCTTGGATCTTTTAAGAGAGAGAGCAAAAGCGCCCGTTTTTGCTGCTCAGAAAGACTAGGGTATTCCTTTTGAATCGACGCCACACTAAGTAACTCAGCCAAAACAGCCTCATGCATATCTGAACTTTGACGCAAATCGACAGTAGCCAAATGAAAGCCGAAGACCTCAACTGCTCTGATTAAGCCACGTAAGCGGCGATCTGCTAGTACTTTTGCGCCCTGAGAAATGAGTGAAGCATCGATTGTTTTGAGATCAGCTATAAATTCGTGTGCGCTGATATAGGGGTTTTGAGGAGGGACGGCATGGCGAGCTGCATCTGTACCGGTCAATTGCTTTAAAGTGGCTGCAAGTCTTGAGTAAATGCCAGTTAACGCTCTTCGATAGGGCTCATCCTGACGATGCTCATTCGTATCTGGGGAGCTTGTTGCAAGCTCTTGCATCTTTTTAGGAAATTTCAGAAGCAATGCGGATACAGATAGCTCTCTACCCAAGTAATGCACTTCGGTTAAGTAATGGCGTAGGACCATTTCAGCCTGCCTTGAAACAGCGTACTCCAGTGTCTTAGCGGTAACATTCGGGTTCCCATCGCGGTCGCCACCAATCCATTGGCCCATCTTCAGAAAACTGGCTACCGCATTCCCAGAAAGCAAGTCTTCCAATTGAGCGTAAATCTTGGGAATCTCTCTTAAAAAAGTGGTCTCGTAATAGGTAAGGGCATTCTCAATCTCGTCGGCAACCGTGAGCTTGGTGAACCGCAATAAACGCGTATGCCAGAGCTGAAGTACTCGTGTCCTAATTTGTTCTTCATTTGCCTTAAGCTCTTTATTGAGCAAGGCATCTTTTTTAGGGTTGTTTGCTCTAGATGATTCTTTAATCTGATCGCGTGCAGTTAATAGATTAGCAATATCGCGTTCGGCCTCCAAAATACTTGTTCTTTGCACTTCAGTTGGATGAGCTGTGAGCACTGGCGAAATCAAGCTTTCTTCTAATGTCTTCGAGATCATCTTGCTAGTCACGCCTGCAGCGTGAAGCTTTTTCATTGCCATCGGAATACTGCCATCTTGATAACTACCAACGCGCTCATGCGCTATGCGACGACGAATGTGATGCCTATCCTCAGCCAAATTAGCTAAATGGCTAAAGTAAGTAAAAGCACGCAGTACTTTCACAGCGCTTTCGCTAGTAAGGCCTTTCAGTAGCTTGCCTAGCTCTTGATTCGCCTTTTGATTTGCATCGCGATGAAAAGCTACAGATAATTTTCTGACTTGCTCTACCAAAGCATAGACAGGCTCGCCCTCTTGCTCACGAACGATATCGCCAAGGATTTTTCCTAGCAGACGAATGTCATCAATTAACGGTAACTCAGTATTTTTCATATTAACTATCACTATAGCAAGACCATCCATATGCTATGTGGATTCATTGATACTAAGGCCAATCGAGCAGAAGCGAACGGGCAATTTGGCGGGATCGCATCCGCGGAGTAGGCATCTGGCCTGCCCAGCACGATTGGCTTCGCCGATACTGCGTATTCGAACGTGCGTCCTACGCCTTAGAACGTCACTATGCTGAAGCCTTGCCGTAACTCTCGGTGTACTCACGCCGCAATTTACTCTAGCCATCTGGACAGCATTCAATAATCAGTGAAAGCTGTACATGACAATTGATAATTAATGCGATCTATCCGCGTAATTTGACATTGGCCGCCAGCAGCTAGAAATTTTCCCGTTCCGCCAACGATAGAAAAAGTATTGGTAGCTTGCTGGTTCATAAGACCGAGAGTTCCTGCATATGTTCCAACACCCAATATCACAATCGAATCCTGACCATCACCGAACGAATAAGTAACGAAAAGTAAACGCTTATCGCCATCCTTTAGCTTTTCAGATACCCTAGTATTAGCATCAAATCGGCCAATTTGAACACCCTTTTTATCCCATAGAGTCCCGCTACCAGCGACCACATCATCCACCGATGGTCCTAGGTCACCTAAGTCAACAACAATACGGTTGTCAAAACGTGACACAAAAGCCATTTCGTATTTAATGGGATTGAGTTGGGGAACCCTACTTGAGCTAATGATGTAACTTGGCTGATCCTTGGCATAGCTTGCTGATCCGCTGCCAATAATCAAAACAGTAGTAAGAGCAATTCGTATCCAAATGGTCATTTTATGGTTTTCTAAAGTATCCGATTAACTAGATTAGCATAAGTTATTTACTGATTTCTTGTAGCGCAAGCTCACATCAGACGCTGAAATAGATGCCTTTGATATTAGCTCCAAAAGCCACACCACGATTTGGGTTCATCATCAGCAGTACGTTACTGCTTCCCCCAACTACTATCCAAGCAATTTACAAGCTTGATCCATGATTCGGTCAATAGACCACAATCAACCAGCCTATGTTTATATAAACCGATTAGGCCTTTGGCCTGCCCAGCACGATTCGAACGTGCGACCTGGGCCTGAGAAGAAATCGTAACCTCTTGATTAATAAGTTAATTAAATAGCTAAGTGAAAAAAGTTGCTATTTCTAGCAATTAGCATACGATCTTTAGTAACAATCATTTTTGATGTGATTAAGTGAACGTTTTTTAACGATTCATTTAACTAGATGCACTTAGCTCTATTGAAATAAAAATTATTATAAAAAGGCCTCTAATGTGCATTCTATGCGTCACTAAAAAAATAAATTCAATATCCCAGTTACCTAATAATCCGCTTCGGCGAACACTTCTAAAGTCGGCTGGCCTTCTCTCCGTTGGCGGGCTAATGTCATCGGCAGGTATTTCAATTGCTCAAGCTGCAAATCCCCCTAAATCTGAAAATGTTCTAAGTCCAGATCAAGCCCTTACTCGATTAATGGCTGGGAATGCTACTTATGTCAAAAGTAAAACATTACAAATTAATGTGGATGAAACAAGGGGAGCACTTGCACGCGGCCAGAATCCGTATGCTTGTATCCTCAGCTGTGCTGACTCCCGCATAAGCCCTGAGCTAGCGTTCAATGAGGAACGTGGCGACCTCTTTGTGGCTCGGGTAGCTGGTAATTTTGTTAATACGGATATTCTGGCAAGCCTTGAATATGGGACTGCTGTACTCGGCGCTCCATTAATTATGGTTTTGGGGCACACTAGTTGTGGTGCGATTGATGCCTCAGTAAAAGCATATACACAAAATACATCTTTCCCTGGTCATATTCAGGCTCTAACCACGGCTCTTGCTCCTGCCGTTCGAGAGGCTAGCAAAAAAGCGAAAGGCAAGGATCTGCTTAACGCAGCTACGGTTGAGAATGTTCGATTAAATGTTGAAAAGCTGAAGGAATCAAACCCAATCTTGAGCGAGCGAGTAAAGAAAGGAAATCTGAAGATTGTGGGAGCGATTTATGATTTATCTAGCGGACGTGTAAGTCTTATTTAAGTAAGTTTGGTATTACTTTAGATTAAGAGAGTGTCATCAGCCCCCTTTTAAACAATAAACCGCCATAACTTGGTCTTACCAGCACGATTCGAACGTGTGACCTAGGCCTTAGAAACCTAAAAAATGAGCCAGGAAAACAGCAGAAACTACGGTTTTAAAGTGGTGAGGGTTGGCATTCAGTAAGCACCGAGATCTGTGGCTTCGGGTGGAATTCGCTGGATCTCGGATGGTATTCGAAGGCGGTCCGATTTCCAGTTTATCGGCTTAACCAACAAACCCGCCGCATAAGTCGCTAGTACAGTCATGGTTCAAACTGCCTAATAGGCTTCTTATCAATCGTAGACTCCCTACCCCATCAGTCTTTTTACTGCAGTAATTGATCAGGAAAGCCGACAGGCAACTCCTTGCAAGCGGCAGCAGGATTGCTCCAAGTACTGCCAGCATACGTTACATAGCCACGATCTTTCTTCGCCTGTTGGCCAAATAGACCCTCGCCGTATGGGCAGCGGCAAGAGGCTGTTTTAACCCCATTGGTTTCCTTTGGGTCTAACGTGCAGATATAGCTCCAGCAGTTAGATCCTTGAGCCGGCCCCTTGGCTGAACAATTCTGTGATTTAGATGCCGTTGGCTGAGTAAAGCTGCCATTGGGTTGCTCTTGAGGGTAGGTCGTTACGGTAGTGGAGAAATAGGACCAGATCTTGCCAGTGCCAGGTGAACGGCAAGAACCCTCCATATTGCCTTCATTTAAACCAGCGATGCCAACCAAGGGAGAGTTATTCTGACTAGCGATATTCGCATTTATAACGGGGCACTTACAAATAGCCTCAGGATATTGCTTCGTAGTCTTGCCGCCATTCTCTTTAACCGTAATGGTTTTGCCTGTAGGCTTACATGTAGAAGATGCACAAAGTGCAAACTCACCAGCACACATAGCAATACCAGCATTTCCAACGCCCTTCGAATTGGTAGTCTTACTCGCATCATCACTCTTATTGCGATCATTTGAAATAGACTGTCTAACATCACCATTGGAACGAGTATCTGGACGCTGCTCAACTCGGTCTTTCAAATTTGGATTAGATTGCGCAAAAACAGAAAAGCTAATAATTAAAGCCACAGGTAATAAGAAAAGTTTTTTCATGACGGTCCCATGGATTACAAAATGTGAATTTTTATTGGCACAATTAACGAGTGAAATACATCAAATTTGCCGCATCGTTAAAGAATTTGTTGATTGCAGGTTCGGATATCCAGCTGTCCAATGGAGCACTAAGCGCAGCACTTCTAAAAGAGCGGAAATACGAGCTATCTCGGTCAAGAGCAATTAAAGCATTATCTAAATTAGTATCGGCGCTAGCCATTTGTTGATACAGGCTCAACGCTTTATAAACGCTTCTTTCTTTTGGCGTTAAATTTTCGTCCCTAGCATTAGCTGACGCCCTCTTCATGGCATCCTCATTGGACTCAATTCTCCTAGGTGTTACCATGACAATGACATTTTCAGAGTACTGCAGTTTTGTCTTTTGATTAAATAAATACTGAATAATCGGGATATCCTGAAGAACTGGAACTCCATCCTGAGTACCATTTATCTGCCTACTAGCCAGACCATCCAATATGAGAGTCTCGCCATACTTGACTCTGACATTCGCTGTTACGGCATGCTGCTCTGTTGAAATTCCCGCATCAAATCCTCCTTGGGGGATTGTTCCAGAGACATACGAGCGAGAAACTTTAACAGCTAACATCATCGTATCGTCATCTACAAAAGTGGGTGTAATAGAAAGACTGACGCCGGTGGGAATATTTGTCACTTGAGCACCCGATACCCCACCACCATTTAAACCTGCAGTAATTACACCGCCAGAATAAAAAGTGGAAGGGATGCGATCTAAGGCAGTTAGTGTTGGCCTTGCAATCACTTGAGAATTCGTTGTGGTGGAGTTCGCAATATTTAAGCTATAACTTACAAGACCAGATACGCTATTAATAGCTGCGCTAGTTGCAGTACCAACACCAAATACGCTATTTTGCACGACACCACTGACACTAACGCCTCCTGAGGATCCGGTAGAACGGAAGCTTTGTGCGCCTGCAAAGGCCGTAAGTCCACTGAGTAAATTAATGCCATAGCTACTAGATTGTGTGTCAACAGTTCGAATCAATACCGCATCCACCGTTGCCATTTGGGGTGGCTTAACACCTTTGCAAGGGCTAGGCAATGGCTCTAAATACAATGTTTGATCGCCACTCGTTCCTCCAACTGGCACACCGTAACTTCCACCTGGCGCCTTACCTAAACCAGGTTTGGTATCACAATCAAACCAGCGCTGTTGCTGATTACTCATGGAGACTGCTGTATAGGTGCCGCCGCCACCTCCGCCTGATACGGGCGGTGCAGAAGCAGATGGCGCCGTCGCCGGAGCCGCTCCCGAAGAACCCGAGGATCCAGAAGATCCAGAGGAGCCAGAGGACCCGCCCGATGAAGTATCGCTGGTATTTTTGCCGGCATTGTACGCCCCCTCAACTGTGACGCCTTGGCCGAAACTTCGACCTGAAGAGGTAGCTGGAGAATTACTATTTCTTCCACCGTCATTAGTTGCTCGACCTCTTGCCCCCGAGGAACTGGATCTATCATCAACTTTGATCATCTTGCCCTGCTCATTTTTCACAGACTCTAGGCTTGCCGGACTCCGGTCAATATCCACATTGGCTGACTTAAGACTATTGAGTTGGGCACTGATATAAGAGACTTGCTGCCTTAGCTGGGCAATCTCTTTTGGATTATCGGCATTTACTTTGGCGTAAGCCGAGAAGGTTTGATCTGCTTCAGTAGTTTTTCCAACCACGGTATACATCAAGACCATTAACCTTAATTTATCAGCATCAGTTGTGTTCAGATTTTTTAAACTTTCCCCAGCCCACAACGCAGTCTTAAAGTCTTTTTGCAATAGAGAGGATTGCATCAGCCCAAACAAGGCATCTTGATTTGACGGGCTGATTGAATAAGCTGCAATAAAGTCTTTGCTTGCTTTGGAATATTCTGCTGAATCAATATGCAGACGACCTAGCTGCACAATGGGCAAAACATCTGATTTATCCATTGAAGCTGCTAATGCGTAAGCCGTTTCTGCAAGCTCTTTGCTATCAGGCGTATTGTTGAGATACTCCAAGTGATAGGTAATGCCATTGAGTAGATGCAAGGCAGGACTGCTGGGGCTAACCTTTACGGCGGCACTAAATACTTTCTGAGCACGCTCGTAATCACCCTCGCGCAAGTATTTAATGCCCTGCTTTACTAGCTCATGCGTGACATTGCGCTTAGGGGGTGAAATTCTCTGATCGTTCTGAGCTGAGCCAAAGCTAGGGGCTATATTCGAGCGGCCACCGCTCACTCCAGCACATCCCGCAAGAATTATTAAAGTGAATACAAATAAAGGTAGTCTCGTGAACTTCAAATCTGGCATCGAATTAGGCTAAAAAAATGATTGTTGCGACTCTTATTGTTGATAATAATACTAGAGGCTGTTAGCTTAAAAGCCAAGCTATTTCCCCATTTAGAAGCAAAATATGCCATTTAATCCCAATAAATCTACGGTTTGAATTATCAAGGCGGCTTTATGTATTCCAGTTGAGGAAAACGTGTCACCATCTTCCAGGGATGGTGATATTAAAATTCTTGAGTCGTAATTCACCCGCTTGATAATTGATTGCTACTCGACCTCCTGAGCCAAAGCGAGTATCAGTCACCTGACTGTTTACTCCATTTAGGGTTACGGATATTTGTGAACCAATTACACTAATTTGCATGTGGTTCCACTGATTAGCCACTATTGTGGCTGCTACATTATTAAGTGTTGCGATAGAGCCAGCGCCTTGGCTGTTATCTCGATTAAACAGCGAAATCTGATAGGCAGTATCGGTATTAATTACATCCTTATTGGTGCACCGTATAAAAATAACTGCTTGGCTATTGTCTGTAACCCAATAATCAAAATCAATCTGATAATCAGGCGCAGTTAACTTGCTAATCAACAGACCACTTCCTTGGTTGGCTAGGAGCTGATTGCTGCTTACTTGCCAATTCGCATTACCAGTCTGCGTCCATGCTGATAAATCAGAACCATTAAACATCGGAAAAGACGAACCGATTTTAGTCAAGATAGCCTGAGATAAGGATAGAGATGAAACCCCCATCAGAAAGACTAAGGACAAAAGTTGCAGTAATCGAAAGGGCATTTTCAACATAGGATTTGATTATTAACCAACTTTGTCGATTTACGCGACAAGATTAGACAATCAACCTAAGTGCTGCCGAGGCGCCCCTTAAGATGCGCAAGCGTAATCAATATTTGCACAACAGGCCACTATAAAATCAGATTTTTGAAGTTATCCCATCAGCCAGCTGGGTCTTTGGCCTGATCAGCACATTTCAAGCGGGTGAGCTCCGCCTTAGAGGCTGAAAAAATGAGTTAGAAAAATAGCAGGGACGATGGACCCCGAAGTATCACTTGATGCTTCGGGGAAATTAACAATGATGAGTTAGAACCTGCTGGCAAAATTTACTTACTTAAATCCGTAATATTCGGAATGCTCACTGGAAACTGTGAGCATGCCGCTTGTGGTCCACCTTTGGCTTGATCATAGTAAGCCCCAGCAGCAGTTAAAAATTCACTATTCTGTGTGGGTGCGCCAAAAGGATTTTCTCCGGCCGGACAAGCACAAGTTGCAGTTCTCACGCCATTTGTTAACTCTTTGTCCCTAGTACATAGAAAACTAAAGCAATTGGACCCAGTTGCGCTTCGTGCCGAGCAAGACTGTTGATTGAACTGACGCGATTGAAATTTTGGGGTTGTGCTTTCTTGCGGGTAATCGCTAAGAGGGTAGAACAGCGACCAAATTTTATCAGGCGCCGGTACCCTGCACGAACCATTCATATTTCCTTCATTTACAGCCGCAATACCCTTCAATTCAGAGCCATTTTTAAATGCTATTTCTTTAGTAATAATTGGGCAAGTGCAAATGACTTCTGGGTATTTTTTAGTGGTCTTCCCACCATCCTCTTTTACCTCAATCTGCCTACCAGTTTTGACGCAGGTAGAGGCGGCACATAAGGCAAACTCGCCAGCGCATTCTTGAAGGCCGGTTTTTGCTATAGGGCCAGGAGTCTTATTAGGCTGATCATCTCGACGCTTCATATCTCGATTATTCCTAACTTCTCTCGAATCCAATCCATCCCTTACTGGATCCCTAGTGATATTTTGAGCAAGCAAATAATCACCACTCGAAACTGGGAAGTTCAGAGGAGCTTCTGCATATGCATTGAGATTGAATAAAGCTGAGCTTAGCAGCAAGAGTTGTACTAGTTTCATTGGATTTTTTTCCTTCAAATTATTCACATGCATTTACTAGGATGATAAGGATGCAAAAGCAAATTAGAGAATTCGTAATTAGAATATACTATGTAAGCCCTTGGGTTGGATATAACTTCTAATTTTTTTAAGCGCCAGTGAAGGATCGCTCTCCTCTACCCAAATAACCCAATTAGCAGGTTTGAGCATCTATAGATGGCCAGAGCTGTCAATTGAGTTTAATAAGTAAGGTGTTTTTAAGTTATCTCATCGGACCTAAGGGTTTTGGCCTGCCCAGCACGATTCGAACGTGCGACCTACGCCTTAGACGTTTGCTTGATATCTCATTATTTTGAGAAAATCTAATGTACCTTATAATTGGCGTATGCCTTTCATTAGCAAGCGTTTTTTCATTCACTACCTGACAATTGCAGCAATTGTCTTTAGTGGCCTTGCCCCTGCTATTTCTCAAGCAATTTCTGTTGGTCAGACAGGCTCTGGCTTTGCCATTGAGGTTTGCACCAGTAATGGCACCAAAATCATCGAGCAGATCGATGAAGAATCCTCCCCTACAAAAGCCAACAAATCCTGTCCGTATTGCACTACCCATCAACCGATTGCCCTACCTCTAGGGGAGCAGTTGCAGTTTGCTGTACCAGTAGATTTAACGTTTTTCCCACCCCGCTTCTACCATGCCCCCAAGCCTTTACTTGCATGGGTCAAGCTTCCCTCTCAAGCCCCTCCCCGTTTCTTCTAAAACACGATAGTTCCATAGCCTAGCTATGGCTTTAGGCATTAGTCCTATGTTTTGGAGAAATGTATGCATTTGTTAAAAAATAGTGTTGCCCTGATGGGCAGCATTTTGATCTTTTCGGTTTTCTTGCGATCAGCATATGGACAGATTGCGCCCCCACCAAATTACGATCAAAAGTTAAAAGATGTCATCGTGGATGCAACACGCTCTGGAACGCCGCTAGATGAGATTCCACTTAATACAACAATATTAACTAAAGAGGCCCTGGAAATTGCACCAGATCAAACCATTGATCAAGTATTGAAGAATGTGCCTGGAGTTATTTTGAATGACCAGCCCTATTACCAAAAAGACCCAACTGGTCAGAGTATTAATACTAGAGGACTTGGAAATGCCCGTACCCTGGTTTTAATTGATGGAGCACCCGCAAATGATGCCTTCTACGGAACTGTTCAGTGGAATTTAGTCCCATTATCGGCAGTTGATAGCGTTGAATACATACGTGGCGGCGTCTCAAGTCTATGGGGCAATTTTGGTATGGGCGGTGTTATCAACATTAAAACTAAGAATCCAAAGAATAGTCAACAGGATGTTTCAGCAAGTTATGGGTCGTATGGCACAGGCAATATCGCAGCCTCAAAAGACATTATCGCCTCAGATAGCATGCAGTTGCGATTTTCTGCGGACTACTTTAGTACTGCCGGCTACCAAAACGTAGCAACCATTAGTCCAGGTTCGCCGAGCAATATATACAACGGACAAGGCCCAGCCAGTTCAGATAATTCCAACCTTCGATTGCAGGGCTATTTCAAACCAACAACATCAACAAACGGCTTCTTTCGTATGGGATACCATACGATGGCAGATTTATCGAGCGGCTACTCATTTGCAACGAATCTAAAGCAGGATACAGACATTGCAGCTGGAACAAGAACTCAGATCGATGGCAGTTCTAATGTACAGGTAAACTTTTTTTACCAAAATACGATCTTTAATAAACAAAACGGCTCAACTGCCTCGCCAACAGCTACGGGGAAGCCATATATTAGTGCAACTTATCAAAATCCATACAGCACGATTGGCGGCGGCGCCCAATATACAAAAAATTTAAATAGCGTAATTGATCAGGTTGTTGTTGGGTTTGATGGTAGAAATATTAGCGGTTCTAATTTGGCAAACAACTTCAATGCGAATGGATCCAACGCAATGATTAATTATGCCAAAGGCCAGCAAAATTTCTATGGTGCATTGGCACAAATTAAATCTAAATCTAGTTCGATTCCATTGGAAGCCACTTTATCGGCGAGATTAGATTATTGGAATAGTCAAACGTCAGATTACTATAATCAAACATCAACTGGGACGGCTAATCAGGCTGTTCCAAATCAAAGCAAGACAATGCTAAATCCAACCTTAGGATTGTTATATCAAGCTAGTAAAAATTGGGATTTACGTTCGGCGGCTTATCGTGCGTTTCATGCTCCAGGTATGAATAACACATTGAGAACCTATGGAAGTAGCAGAGGTTGGACATTTGCTAACCCGAATCTCACGCCTGAAACAATGACAGGGTATGAGTTTGGTACAGACTACCGATGGAAATCCGGATTCAGTCAACTAACATTTTTTAATAACTATATCCAAAATGCGGTTGCGCGATATACGCTAAGTCCCACAAACTCAACCGATCAAGCCTTGGCACAGAGTTTGTGTAATAGTAGTGCAACATGGACCGGAACGAGCTCTAATTATGGCGTTTGCAATGGAGCAACCAGCCTAAATTACTATACCAATAAACAGAATCTATTAAGTCAAGGTATTGAGGCTCAGTATCATCACGATATCAGTCAAAACTGGGCGCTCGATTTGAACTATGCATATACCCAGACCAAACTAACGATGAGCGCTACTAGCGATCCTGCGAATAAACAGGTGGGTGGCGTTCCACGTAACATTGCTGGCGCTGGCATTACCTACTACCCCATACCAAAGGCAAGCATTACCACTACTATAAGGTACGTTGGCTCATCATCTTTAAACACGCGAAATACATTAATTGTGCCTAGCTACACTATTTTCGGCTTACGAGCCAATTATGAACTTAATAGAAATGTTGTGATGTTTGCATCGGTAGTCAATTTATTTAATCGAGAATTTATTACCTTTGGAACCGGAAGCTCCTCAGTAGACTATACGCAAGGAACGCCACAGTCAATCACTATTGGTGCAAAAATTACCTTCTAAGATGATGAAAATGAATCTATTTAATTGGAAGCAATATCAAGCCCTTGTGTTCTTGACCTATAGCATCGCCTTTTCAATTACCGGCTATGCGCAAATGAATCACTCCCCCCATGTCAATGTTGGCGGAAGTGTAAAGGAGAAAGTTTCATGCGAAACAAGTGGTTTAGAGTGCGCTAATGCTGCAAATCCGTATTTTTCTCAGGATGGGAAGTTGCATCTAGTATGGTCTGCTAATGGTGTTGTGTCATATGCTCAATCAATTGATTTAGGAAAATCCTGGTCTTCGTCTATTGAAATTGCTAGCCATGGAAAGGCCTTAGATACTGGAAGTGATGCTCGGCCACAGATTGTTGTCAATAAACAAGGCTTGATCTTTATTGCTTACTCTTTCTTTAGAGACAAGAATTGGAATGCACAGGTAAATTACGCATATTCGCTTGACGGTGGTAAGTCATTTACAACCCCAAAATCCATTGTCAACGATGCTTCGAGTCAACGATTCCCATCATTATTGCTTGAGCCTGACGGGACCTTATTTCTGAGCTGGATTGACAAACGGCTAGTTCAGGCAGCTAAAGCGAAGGGTGGTAAGGCATTAGGTGCTTCGTTGGCTTTTGCAAAATCAAATGACTTTGGGAAAACCTTTTCGACCGACAAAATAGCCAATGAGCAAATGTGTGAGTGCTGTCGAATTGGTGCAACTTTAAATACAAATAACCAGCCCACCCTAATCTATCGAGCCATATTTGATGGCGGAGTGCGCGATCATGCTAGTCAAGTTTTTAATGAGGGTGGAATTGGCAAAATTGAACGGGTGGCCAATGATGGTTGGAAAACCGATGCCTGCCCCCACCATGGTCCGAGCATTGCCATTTCAGGCTCCAATACCAGTCATGTAGCCTGGTTTACCCAGGGCTCTATACGCTCTGGGCTCTTTTATTCGCGGTCTGAGAATGGAAATTCAAAATTTAGCGCCCCCTCTTCAATTGGGGCAAAAGATGCTAACGTATCTAGACCATACTTGATGGCTGATAGAGAGAATGTCTGGCTTACTTGGAAAGAATTTGATGGAAAGCAAACCTTAATTTGGATTCAAAGGTCAATGGATGACGGCTTAACATGGTTAGCCCCTCAGGTAATTGCTAGAACTAAGAATTATTCCGATCACCCACTGTTAATTAAAAATAATCAGCAAATTTTTCTATCGTGGCTGACACGACAAGATGGCTATCAATTAATTCCATTAGGAAATGCACCATGAAAAAATATTTAACTAGCCTATTCCTGTCATTTATTTTGGTCGCACCGACTTTGGCAAATGATTTAAAGCTATATCAAAAAGGCGACTGGCAAAAAGTTATTGATCAAAATCCAAAGAGGCCCTTAGTTGTCCATTTTTGGGGCGTAACCTGCGCTCTTTGTGTAAAGGAAATGCCAGTTTGGGGAAAATTCACTATGGAAAATAAAAACCTTAACGTAATCTATTTTCAAGTCGATAATGTGCCGCCCAATCAAACTCAAAAAATGATAGCTAAAGCCAAACTTGAGTCGGCCAACAACTACACCGTATCACCCCCCTATGATGAATTTTTACGCTATGAAATTCACCCAAAATGGCGAGGAGAGACTCCAATGACGCTCATTATTGATAAGCTAAACAAGCCGGTAATGAAAGTTGGGGGCATCGATTTTGATTGGCTAAAAAAGCAGGTTAACAATTAACTCTTTTATTAAACTCGGTTTTAGGTAATGCGATCGATATACGCCTTTCCTTGAGTAGCCCGCCCCGTAGGCTTGCCCTTCTCTTAAGTACCCCGACTCCAATAATGTCGGTTCAAACCGACACCAAAAGGTCAGGGTCAATCCAGCCATCACCCAATAATGTCGGTTTACCCGACAAATAAAGTGATCGCCCAGTTGCCCATAGATGGCCAGGATCCTCCACGCTGGACCAAGGTAAGTCTCTACGCTAGCGATAGGGCGTTACTTTATCGGCCTTGATGACATATGCACTCGTACCGGCTTCCGAGAATGTTCGCTCCTCGCCCAGTACTCCCTCGACCCAAATCGCGTCCATGGTACGGGTACGGGTGCCTTTGGGGGGAACGACCATAATAATTTGATTGGCAGGCGGTGGCGGTGAGTGAACGCAAGCGCCAAAGTACGGCACGATTAAAAAATCACTGCTTTGCATCCGCTCTGCATCAAGCGGTACAACGTAACCGGGTATGCGTACTTTTTTTCCAATCATGCTTTTTACAATTGGGGCAGCATCCCATGTTTTCTTTAATTTAGCGTAAGCTTGCTCGGCTTTTGGATCGCCGTCCTCAGCATTAGCAAAGCGGCGCATCCGCGCTAACTCAAGAATGACTTGCTTGCGCCAGCCGTCGGGAATCAATTCTTCCCAATCAATTTCTTTATAGGCGCTTGCTAAAGCAAGCAAGGGGTAGGCTACACCAGCAGAGAATCCTGCTGTCAACAAAAGGCATCGGCGTAAAAAAAGTCGTCTCATGGTGATGGTGGGTTTAATCCGTCATTCAGTGCCATTTTGTAGGCCTTTACCGCTGGAATAGTTGCAAACAATATAACTGTACATAAAACAATCAACAACGATGTTAGGTCCGCTGCATTGGGGAGTCCAATTGACGATACCACGCCCCACTCGGTTCGGAGTTGATCGGCATACATCGCAATAAGGGCCTGCAAAAGTCCCCAGCCCGCCAGAATACCGATGATGCAGACTAAAAAAGCCTCCGCCAGAATAAAAAAGAGGATCTGGGATGGCTTTGCACCAATGGCGCGCAGAATAGCGAGCTCACGACGCCGGTTATCGAGCGCAATTAACAGGGTTGCGGTAATGCCCAGAATGGTAGTGAGTAAAACCCCATAGGCAATCAGGATAAGAGCGTTTTCTGCCACTTCCATGGTGGACCATAAGTCATCCAGAGCGACCCCTGGCATCACGGCCATCAGGTTGGCATTTTTTAAATCATCAATTTGGCGGCGCACTGAAAAAATACTAGCGCGACTTTTTAAGCCAATAAAAAAAGCATTGGCCCGTGAATTAGGATCGAGCTTAGCAAACTGCAATTGTCCGCCATCCTGAATATCATGCAAGGCATCGAATGCTTGGGTCGATATATATAAAGCCTGATCAATCGGCGTACCGGTTGCAGCCAAAATACCGACGACCTTAAAGGGCGAGTCGCTATGGTCTTTCTTTGGCCCACTACCTGATCCATGGGCAATCGCAATTTGATTGGAAAGCGCCAGTCCCAGACTCTTTGCTACCCGTGATCCGAGCACAACATCAAACGATGTTGGGTCAGTCAGCGCTCTTCCGGTTTGAATGACTAAGGGGCGACCCTGTGCCTTCACCCGTTCAAAAAAAGCAGTGCTCGTGCCCACAACTGGATAGTTACGGTAACTGTCGCCCAGTTGAATGGGCACAATCCAATCCACCTGTGAAATCGCTGTAATCTCTTTTTCCAGACTGGCAGGAATGGTATTGGTGGGCTTACCCAGGTGAAACACGCTATACAAAATTAATTCGGCAGGACTGCCTTTTGACCCAAGCACTAAATCAACACCGCTAATTGCATTGGAGAAGCTGGTTTTAGCATCGTCCCGAATTTTTAATACGCCCAGCAAAATAGCGACTGAGATGGCGGTGGATAAAACCATAATGAGTAACGCCCCTTTTCGGGCAAGGGCACTTTGAACGGCTAGTCGAAGCCAAATCATGATTGACTCACATCAGCAAACTGGAGTTGCCGATCAAAGTACGAACACAGCCTTGAGTCGTGGCTGACCATGAGCAAAGCGGTCTGCTGCTCTTTTGCCAGTGCAAAAAATAAGTTCAGTAACTGGGTTTGATTGGCCTCATCCAGCGACGATGTTGGTTCATCGGCAATGACAATGGATGGACTACCCATAAATGCACGGGCTGCCGCTACCCGCTGCTGCTGTCCAATCGAAAGCAAATGCGCAGGCTGGCTTTCTAATTCCTGGGACAAACCCAAGTGATTCATGTAGTAGCGCAATGCATCATCCAAACTACCAAATTGGGCGAGCGCTGCTGATTTGCGCTTGGCAAACAAGTGCGCCGGCAACAATATATTGTCGCGCACACTCAAGTAAGGCAGTAAATTAAATTGCTGAAAGATAAAACCCATTTGTTCGCCGCGCAACTGATCAGTAGCGGTTTGGCTTAAGGCCTGTATGCGGCGATCCAAAATCCAGATCTCGCCAGCGGTGGGCTTTACCACTCCAGCCAATAAATTCAGCAAGGTACTTTTGCCGCAACCACTCGGTCCCGTAATCAGAAACTTCTCGCCTGGGTAGAGCTCAAACGAGACATTGGTATACAGGGGCTTTTGCTTAGGCCATGCAAACGATAAATCCGATACCCGTATCGCAGCTGTCGATTGCAATGCGGTCAATTGAATGTAACCGTGTTGGATTTTGCGGTAGCCGTACTCGACTTTTGACCCTTAGAACCAAGCCACTCCACTCGCACTTCTTTTAAGTGTTTTGTGTCTTTAAAAAGAAGGATGGTCAGTTGCTTCAGGGCGGCAGGTTTGGTGCAGGTAAATTCCAGTTGGTAATGCAAATCGGCATGCTTGTTAGCGGCATCACGCACGATTTTATTCTCCAATATAGCCGGCTTACATTCTGCTTCGGCATTCACACTAAACAATGCTGCTGGGTTTTGGAGGCGCTGATTTAAGGCTGCAATAGCATCCGTTTCTGCCTGGCTTTTAGGTAGGCGCTCAAAACCAACTAGGGCCTCTAGGGGCGAAGTAAAACGGCTAATTACCCGATTTTTATCCAGAGTGATCTCTAAATTCCCTTTGCCATGCTCATGGGCATGGCTATGCTTTTGCTGGGCTAAAGCAAAAGGACTTGCCAAGCCTATTAAAGCAGCAAGGCATGAAAAATAAAGTTGTTTACGAACAATCATGGCATTTCCCTTGAACATTGAATGAGATCGCAAACGCGGCATCGCCTTTGCGCTTCAGTTGAGTACTAAATTGCTCTAACAACGTGACCAGCGGAGAGCTTCGGGGTAGATTAAAGTGCTGATGGCATGATTCGCACTCGTAAAAACCATGCAGCCGCTGGCCAGCAACGGTATAGCGCCATATGCGATCAGAGCCCAACACTTTTTCAATCAATTTAACCTGACTCAAGCGATCCAAAATGCGGTAGAGCGTTACCGAATCCACTAATGCACTCGGGTTTTGCTGACCAAGGTACTGGTGTAAATCATCATGCGATATGGGCTTTTCCATACTATGGATGCTTTTTAGTGCGGAGACGGCAGCACGCGTTGCTCGCAACCCTTTTGTGTGGAGTAACTCTTCCCAATCGGCATCGGGGGATGTGGTATTACGCTGCATCGGTATGGGCATGGTGTTAATGCAAGTCAGTTACGATAGATGGTAAGATCATATCGCAGTTTAGTTGCAATAACAAGCAGCGCTATATCCCTCACCCATTTCTGCTCGAAGGCGA
>JBIJAC010000045.1:0-12652 GCA_044345935.1 Polynucleobacter sp.
AAGCCCCCAACTACCACATCGATTGATTGTGGATTGCCTGATGCACGATAAGATTCTGATTCTGGATTTTGGCTCGCAAGTCACGCAGCTGATTGCGCGGCGGGTCCGCGAAGCAAAAGTGTACTCGGAGATTCACCCCTATGATTGTGACCCCGATTTCATACGCCGCTTCATCCAAGAAGAGGGCGGTAAAGGCATCATTCTTTCTGGCGGCCCCAATTCAGTGACCGAGGGCGCGAGCCCACGAGCACCACAAATCGTATTTGAGCTGGGCGTTCCAGTGCTTGGCATTTGCTACGGCATGCAGACCATGGCAACCCAGCTGGGCGGTGCCGTTGCTTCGGCTGAAGCCCTTGGTAAGGCCCGTGAGTTTGGTTATGCAGAAGTACGTGCCCATGGCCACACTGCCTTACTCAAAGGCATACAGGATTTTGCGACAAGCCAAGGCCACGGCATCCTGAAAGTATGGATGAGTCACGGTGATTCGGTAACAACCTTGCCAGACGGTTTTAAGCTCATGGCGTCGACTGACTCGTGTCCGATTGCGGGCATGGCGGATGAAGCCAGGCACTTTTATGCATTTCAGTTTCATCCGGAGGTAACCCATACCCTGCAAGGCCCCGCCATATTGGATCGCTTTGTGCGTACGATTTGCGCTTGCCGTGGCGACTGGGTCATGGGCGATTACATTAGTGAAGCCGTCGCTCGCATTCAGGAGCAGGTGGGCAGTGACGAAGTGATCTTGGGCTTATCGGGCGGCGTTGACTCCAGCGTGGCAGCGGCGCTAATTCACCGCGCCATTGGTAAGCAACTGACCTGCGTCTTTGTTGACCACGGTCTATTGCGCCTCAATGAGGGCGCGATGGTAATGGAGATGTTTGCCCGCAATCTGGGGGTCAAAGTCATTCGGGTCGATGCCGAGTACGACTTTATGTCAAAGTTGGCCGGTGTGAGTGATCCAGAAGCCAAGCGTAAGATTATTGGCAAGGAGTTTGTGGAGGTCTTTCAGGCCGAGTCTGCAAAAATTAAAAATGCCAAGTGGCTTGCCCAAGGAACCATCTACCCGGATGTGATTGAGTCTGCGGGCAAAGGCAAAAAGGGTGCACATACGATTAAGAGCCACCACAATGTCGGCGGCCTACCAGACGATATGCATTTGCAATTGCTTGAGCCTTTGCGCGAACTATTTAAAGATGAAGTGCGTGAGCTGGGCGTTGCCTTAGGCCTGCCCCGCGAAATGGTCTATCGCCACCCCTTCCCAGGCCCAGGCCTGGGTGTGCGGATCTTGGGCGAGGTAAAGCAAGAGTTTGCGGATTTGCTACGCCGCGCTGATGCGATTTTTATTGAAGAGCTTCGCAATACCATCGATGAAGCGAGCGGCCAATCATGGTATGAGCTCACTAGCCAAGCATTCGCGGTGTTTTTACCTGTCAAGTCGGTTGGCGTGATGGGTGATGGGCGTACCTATGAATACGTCGTTGCCTTGCGTGCAGTTCAGACGCAAGACTTTATGACCGCCCACTGGGCACACCTCCCTCATGAATTACTCGGCAAAGTATCCAATCGCATCATCAATGAAGTCCGCGGCATCAATCGCGTGGTCTTTGATATCAGCGGTAAACCCCCCTCGACGATCGAGTGGGAGTGAGCTTAAGGTCTTCGGGTGCTTGAGCCAAAGCTAAACCTCCCTGCATTACCGGTAGGTCGGCACTATCGCTTTCATGCGATGAATAAGCCATCGGGTGCAGAGTGCAATATCGATTGCGACTATTGCTTCTATTTACACAAGACCGATTTGCTCAAGCACGATGAACATGCGCGGATGAGTGATTCGCAATTGGAACAACACATTCGGCAGTACATTGAATCGCAAACGGGGGAGCAGGTGGTGTTCTCTTGGCAGGGGGGTGAGCCCACTTTAATGGGACTGCCTTTTTACGAGCGAGTCGTTGAGCTGCAGGCAAAGTATGCCAAGGCAGGGCAGCAGATTGAGAATGACCTGCAAACCAATGGCATTGCACTCGATGATGAATGGGTTGCGTTTTTAAAGAAGCACCACTTTCATGTGGGCTTGTCGATCGATGGCCCGAGAGAATTGCACGACTACTACCGCAAGACCCGCAATGGCAAACCTACCTTTGACTATGTCGTGGCTGCTGCTCAAAAGTTGGCTAAGGCAGAAGTTCCCTTCGCCGCCTTATGTGTTGTCAATCGCCAAAATGCAAAACAACCCGAAGCGGTTTACCGTTTCTTGACTGAAGAACTTGGTACCTGGCGGATTCAATTTAATCCCGCAGTGGAGCCGCGCAGCTTTAAGCAGAGCGCCCCAGGCAAGATGGACTTTTCATCGGCGCCAATACAGGACTCGGAGCGAGCGAGGCCAGGCCATCCCCTCTCGATTGTTACAGACTGGTCGGTTGATCCGGATGAGTACGGCCAATTTTTATCAGTCGTGTGGGATGAGTGGCTTAAAAAAGACTTTGGTCGCATTCATGTCAATTTATTTGAAACCGCTATTGCGCAAGCGGCAGGCCTACCTGC
This sequence comes from Polynucleobacter sp., assembly GCA_044345935.1. Classification (GTDB taxonomy): domain Bacteria; phylum Pseudomonadota; class Gammaproteobacteria; order Burkholderiales; family Burkholderiaceae; genus Polynucleobacter. The sequence continues at coordinate 2,542 of JBIJAC010000045.1, forward strand.
ACAAACCTGCACACAGGCTGAATTTTGCGGTAAGGGCTTAGCAGTCGAGCACGATGGTGAAGTGTATTCATGCGACCACTTTGTCTATCCAGAGTATCGCCTTGGCAACATTGCAGAGACGCACTTAGGCGATATGGCGTTTTCTACAGAACAAGAGAAGTTTGGTATGGATAAGCGCGATACCTTACCGAAGCAATGCCGCGAGTGCGATTACCTACAGCTATGCTGGGGCGAGTGCCCCAAAAATCGCCTGATCAAAACCAAGGATGGTGAAACCCAGTTAAATTACCTGTGCTCTGGCCTCTATCGTTTTTATGAACACATTGGGCCGGACGTCATACGTATCTTGAAGCACCTAGGGCGTCTACCCAAGTAAACTGCTTTTCAGATCCCAGCCCTTTATTTAGTTTGTATCGCCGGGAAAATAGTGCGCCAGTCTTTTTTCATGTCGACTACTAGCCAATTGTTTTTTGGGGCTAAATCAAGTGCGGTATTGAGTTTGCCAATTGCCGATTTGCGGTCATAGGCAGCCTCCCTCGCGCTATCCGTATGGTGAATAATCCCACCTAGCCGTGGGCCAACGGCTCCAGTAGTCCACAACAACATATCTTGGTCGCCATCGGAGTTACCAAAGGCAATCACAGGACGCCTACCAATCTGGTGCTGAATCGAGAGAGGCTTATTCGGACCATCATTAATCCACTCCAGCTCTGGCAGTCCAACAATGCGGTATTGGCCATTGACCTCGACAAATTTGGATTTGATGGTGCTACCAATAATGCGCTCCGGCGGAATACCGTAGGCTTTTTGCGTCCATGGGCGCATGAACTCAGTGCCGCCACCGGAGACAATGTAGTTGGTATAGCCATTGGATCTCAGGTACGCCAGTAACTCGATCATCGGTTGATAGACCATCTCGGTGTATGGCCTTTTACTAACAGGATGGCGTGCCGTTTTAAGCCAATCACTAACAATGACCTGAAACGCTTCGGTACTCATGCCTGCATGTGTGGCTGCAATCAGTTCAAAGAGGCCCTTATGTCCGCTGGCCTTAATCGTTTGAATGTCATTTTCCAATACGGCTTTAAACGGCTGCTGCGTTTTCCATTGTGGGTTTTGTGGAGCCAAGGTTTTGATTCGGTCGATTGCAAAAGCAATTTGGACGTACATGGGCTGCTCACTCCACAGCGTGCCGTCATTATCAAATACGGCAATACGCTCTTCTGGTGGAATAAATTGCTTCGAGCCAGGCTGGGCAGTCTCATTGACAAAGCGAATGATGGCTTTTTTGCTTGGACCGTCATTCCATGCTGGTAGCGGGTCTTGGGCAAGGGCGCCGCCAGAAAAAAGGAGAATCAGGCTTAAGAAAATCGATTTCATGATGAGTAGGGTGATTTAACTAGGTATTGAAATAAAAAAAATCTACTAGCCAAAAGGGTAGCAGATTTTAATGAGACGACTTTGGGGCTTATTTATTTTGGGGTTGGGATACTGCCTCCATTACCCGATCTAAATTAAAGCTGCCAGGCTTTTGGCGTGGCGGAAATTCTTTAAAGCTTTGCAGCCATTTGCCGACATAAGCACCTGCTGGAGCAATCATGAACATGCGATCTAAATACCAACGCTGATAACCCATGGCGTGCTCTTGCTGAGCACGTTCAAATGGATCCATACGGAGGTTGGTTAAGGCGGGGGCACGCAATACAGTGAAGGGTTTTTGCCATACCTCAAGGCCTTCAGCTTCCTGTTTCATGAATGTGAGCTTCCAATTGTCATAGCGCAATGCGGCAACGCTACCGTCGTCTGTCCAGTAGATAAATTCCTTACGTGGCCAGTCTTTGGTTTCACCTTTGAAAGAGGGCATTAGGTCGTAGCCATCTAAATGCACTTTATACGACCTATTACCAGCTTTGCGACCCTTGAGAAGATCCTGTTTCACCGTTTTATCACCAGCAGCGGAGAGTAAAGTCGGAAGCATGTCCTCATGTGCTGCAATGTCGTTGATCACGGTACCTGGCTTGATGACGCCAGGCCATTTGATCATGGCAGGAACGCGATAGCCGCCTTCCCAGTTGGTATTTTTCTCGCCGCGGAACATGGTGGTTCCGCCATCAGGCCAAGTAAATGTTTCTGCGCCGTTATCGGTGGAATACATGATGATGGTGTTTTCATCTAGGCCGAGCTCTTTCAGTTTGGCGAGCAAGGTGCCGACGTGCCCATCGTGTTCGACCATGCCATCGGCATAGACGCCAAGACCAGTTTTGCCGCGGGAGGCTTCTTTCAGGTGCGTGAAAATATGCATGCGAGTGGAGTTCCACCAAATAAAGAATGGCTTATCTTCTTTTTTGGCGCGCTCCATAAAGTCCAGCGTCTTGACCATGACTTCATCGTCAATGGTCTCCATGCGCTTGCGAGTCAGCGGTCCAGTATCGTTAATTTTGCCACCAGCAAAGCTATGAATCACGCCACGTGGCCCAAATTTCTTTTTGAACTCTGGATTCTTTGGGTAGTCAACGTTCTCCGGTTCTTCTTCAGCATTGAGGTGGTAGAGGTTACCAAAAAACTCATCAAAGCCATGGGCGGTTGGCAACATATCATCGCGATCACCCAAATGGTTTTTGCCAAACTGACCAGTTTTATAGCCACGCGCCTTCAATAGGGTGGCTAAGGTTGGATCTTCCTTACGCATCCCTTCGGGCGTTCCGGGTAAGCCAACTTTAGTTAGGCCCGTGCGAATCGGAGATTGACCGGTAATGAATGCTGCACGACCTGCAGTACTACTTTGCTGCCCGTACCAATCTGTGAACAAAGCACCTTGTTTGGCAATGCTGTCGATATTCGGTGTCTTGTACCCCATCATGCCCTGGTTGTAGGCACTGATATTAAACTGGCCAATGTCATCCCCCCACAAAATTAATACATTGGGAGCCTTTTGGGATAGGGCGTTGGAAGACATTAATGCGCCTGCAGTCATAGCCAGTGCAAGGGCAGATTTTTTTAGTTTCAATGACATGAAAATCTCATTTGAAGTGAAAATAATGAAGATCTTATAGGAACATAAACTCCATTCTATTTATATTAGCTTTAGGGTGAATATGCGGCTGCTGGCCAAACCATGTTGATGGGCTTGTTGCCGGAGTAAGTCAGATTACTATGAGCTGCTTTTTCATTTCAATCTGCCTGCTTACCCTTTGATTTATGGACAATCCGGTTTTGCTAAGGTACTGATTTTTATCAGAATTAGGCTGTTACAATTCGTTAACTACGAATTTTTAAGCAGATCAAATTCGCATAAAACATACCTCCTTCTAGAATAAGTGTTTGATTTAATTGCTTTTATGCACTTGCCATGGAGAACCGGACTGCGTTTAAGGGGCGGTTTTAGAGCAATTGCGTCTGAATAAAGTAAACGAGAGAGCAAAGCAATATGAAACAAACCCGCAGACTATTTATTGCCGCTTCGGCCATAGCGCCGATTGGATGCGGTATCCCCATTTCCCGTGACTACGGCATTCCAGTAGCAGCGCCTATGCCAATGCCATTAGTGCGTTTGCCACAGATTGGGCAAGAGTGGCGTTACTTAGAGCGTGATTTTTTTAGCGGCCAAACCCGTGGCGTCCTCGTAGAGAGGATAAGCAGCCTAGGAAAGGCCATTACAGTCAGTCGCTCGGATGAGTATGGCTCGCCATTGCCCAGTGAAATTCAGGGGCCGCATGGCATGGTGATTACGGATCCGCATTGGGGCAAGGTGCTGAATTTCAGTCCAGCGATTCCATTGTGGCCCGAAAAAATGAGTAGCAGCTGGAACAAAGAAGTGTTTTCTAAGTACACCGTAAGCGGATACCCACAAAATAAAAATGATTGGCAGCTCTATATGAGTGCCCACGGCTGGGAAAAAATTACCGTACCGGCAGGTGACTTTATTGCGTTACGCTTTCAGAATTTGATCAATTATGAAAGCACTGACGATAACAAAGTGAACTGCATTCGCCGCGAGACGATTTGGTTTGCGCCGCAAATTGGGCGCTGGGTTGCGCGCGAATCTTCTGGCTCATTCCAAATTCAATTGCAGATTGGTACCGTTTTACTTGAAAATAGTACGAAGTGGGAATTACTCTCGTGGACCTGATTTAAGTTGATGAACTTTATTTCATTGCGTTCCTTGCAGCGTATGCTGAAACTATCGTCTGCACTCACCACACTCTTACTTACTGCTTGTTTGGGTTCGGTTGCACACATTCCCAAGACTCCAATTGTGGCGCCCGTTACTATTCCTGCAGTACGCGCTCCGGCAGTCGGACAGCAATGGGTGTACGAGGTTCGTAATTTCTTTAATGGTGAGTTAGTTGATGTGGTGACCGAGACCGTAGTTGAGGTTAGTCCTAAAGTACGGATTGCTCGCCATGGTAAAAAGATGGGTCCGTTGCCCGATGAGATTCAACAGCCGTGGGGCATGAACTTACAGGATCCCAATTGGACTCCACCCCAACGTTTCTTAAAAGCAGTACCGCTTTGGCCTGAAAAGCTCATACCAGGTTGGTCTGGCTTTTATCGAACCCGTTATCAAGTAGTAGGGTTTCCAGATAATGATTTTTATTGGGGTCTCAATATGGATGCCAAAGCCTGGAACAGAGTGAAAACCCAAGCCGGTGAATTTAATGCCTTGCATTATGTCAATACGGCCGATTTTTTTCAGAGCGACGATTGGTTTCGTCTGGCGAGCAATCGCCGCGAGAATGCATGGTTTGCACCGGAGGTTGGCCGGTGGGTCGTACGTGAACGTTTCGGTGAATACCTTTGGCTTGGTATGCGAGGGTGGTCAGAGTCCATCAAAGAGGATTACGTGCGCTGGGAGTTGGTGTCGTGGAAGTGATCAAAATTAATGTATAGCGTAAAAGAACTGTTCGCTACGCTGCAAGGCGAAGGTACGCATGCTGGCCGCGCAGCGGTTTTTTGCCGCTTTACGGGATGCAATTTGTGGAGTGGCCGCGAAGAGGATCGTGCCAATGCCGTGTGTCAATTTTGCGATACTGACTTTATTGGTACGGATGGCGATGGCGGCGGAAAATTCGAGACTGCTCCAGATTTAGCTGTGCAAATTGAGCTTGCTTGGCAGGGAGCAGGCGGCGATCGTCATCACCGCTATGTCGTTTTTACTGGCGGCGAGCCTTTATTGCAACTCGATGCAGACTTAATCAACGCACTGCATGCATTGCATTTTGAAATTGCGATTGAGACCAATGGCACTTTACCTGTACCAAAAGGAGTCGATTGGGTCTGCGTCAGCCCAAAGGCAGGCTCTGAGCTCGTGGTCTTGCAAGCCGATGAAATGAAGTTAGTGATTCCACAAGCGGGGCATGATCAATTGGAGCAACTGCTAACGCGATTTGAGCGAATGGACTACCGTCATCGCTATATTCAGCCCATGGACGGGCCACTGCGTTCAGAAAACACAGCATTAGCAGTCAGCATTTGCCAAAAAAGACCGCTCTGGCGGCTGAGTTTACAAACCCATAAATGGATCGGAATTCGATGAGTAGCTCCACCCCAGCCATCACCATTACCCGCCGGCTTGAGTTTGATGCGGGGCATCGCATTCCGCATCACAATGGCCAGTGTCGCCACCTGCATGGGCATCGCTATGCGATTGAGTTAACCGTATCGGGCGATGTGCTTGAGACGCCTGGAGCTGCGGACGATGGAATGGTGCTTGACTTTGGAGACATCAAGCGTCTGGCAAACGAGCATCTAGTCAATTTATGGGACCATGCTTTTTTAGTCGCCAAAGAAGATGAGGCGGTGGTGGCATTTTTGGCCAGCATGCCGAATCACAAGACAGTGATATTGGATCGCGTTCCCACCGTTGAAAATCTCGCGCATGCTGCCTTTGTAATCTTAGAGCCTATTTTTGCAGAGGCGTTTCAAGGAAGGTTGCGCTTAGCTTCGATTCGTTTATATGAAACCCCCAATTGCTGGGCAGACATCTCGCAGGCCTAGGTAATGCAGGCCGACCTCGATCAGAAATTTATGGCTCTAGCCATAGAGCAGGCGAACTGCGCTGCTTTGGCTGGTGAGGTTCCGGTTGGCGCCGTACTTGTTCGAGATGGCCTGGTTTTAGCGAAAGGGTTTAATCAACCCATTGGATTGCATGACGCCAGTGCCCATGCTGAGATGCAGGTGTTGCGCGCCGCTGGCCAAGCTGAAAGCAATTACCGCTTGCCTGGAACGACCCTGTATGTCACCCTAGAGCCTTGTGCGATGTGTGCAGGAGCGATGCTGCATGCGCGAGTGGAGCGTGTAGTGTATGGAGCCCCCGATCCTAAAACTGGGGCTGCTGGAAGTGCGCTAAATTTGTTTGCTAATCAGCAAATTAATCACCAAACTCAGGTTGAGGGCGGCGTGTTGGCAGAAGAATGCGGTCACGTTTTAAAACGCTTTTTTAAGGAGCGGCGTTAATGCAAGTGCAGTTGATTGCCCCATCGGGCGCTAGTTTAGATGCACGCAGCCCGCAGGCCGGCATTACGTGGCTAATGGAGCAGGGCGTATCGGTGCTCAATGCAGAGTGCACACAGCGCGTATATCAGCGTTTTTCAGGTACGGACTTAGAGCGAGTGACTGAGCTGAATGATCTTGCTGCGTTGCCTTCAGGCACAACGGTGATGGCGATGCGCGGCGGCTATGGATTGCATCGCCTGCTCGGGAAAATGGAGTGGCAAGCAATTCACAAAGCAGTCACAGCCGGTCTGCAGATTTGCGGGCACAGTGATTTCACGGCATTTCAGTTGGGCTTACTTGCAAAAACAGGCGGCATCAGTCTCGCTGGGCCAATGCTCAATTACGATTTTGGTCGCATTGAAGACAATCAACTGGTAGCACCCGATCAATTTATGTGGACTCAATTCAAGCGTGCGGTTCAGGAGCGCAGCCTCAGTGCACAAGTGAACGCAAGTCAGCCGCTGAGCGCCTTGGGCAGCAAAACAAAAACCACTACTGGCATGCTCTGGGGCGGTAACTTAACTGTTCTCACAAGCCTGATAGGTACGCCTTACTTTCCTTCTGAGCGGCAATATCAGAACGGCATTCTTTTCCTCGAGGATGTGAATGAACACCCATACCGCATTGAGCGCATGCTCATGCAACTGCTCGAGGCTGGAATCTTAGCCAAGCAGAGCGCAATCATGATGGGTGGATTTTCCGCCTACCGTTTATATGACAACGATCGTGGCTACAGTTTGCAAGCGGCATTTGAAGCAATCCGAAGTCGTTTACCTGATTCAATCCCCATTCTGACTGATCTGCCATTTGGGCATCAGCCCAATAAATTGACATTACCGGTAGGGGCTATTGTCGAAATCGAAGTAAGCGATACCGGTTATTCGATGCAGGCCGATTGGTAATTCGCTGCAGATTTTTATTTACGTGCTGGGCTTATGCTTCGCTGGATTGCAAGGTATAGCCAGATCCAGAATCCAAGCCCAAGGCGTTTTTCAGAATAGGTAATGCGTCTTTAAGATGGCCCTGCAGAGTCCAGGGTGGATTGAATACAAACATACCGCTAGCCTGTAAGCGCCGCTCACCAGGGGCGTTTTCAGTGCGCAACTCTGCGCATAGCCAACTCCGCTGATGGGCTTTCGCAATAGCCTTAAGTCGATCGGGTAGCGCAATCGATTCACGCCGCGCAATTACGGGATACCAGACGGCATAACAGCCTGTCGCAAAACGTCCAAGCGCTTCCTCTAGGCACGACTCCAGATTGCGATAATCATTTTTGTCCTCATAGGACGGATCAATTAAGGTAAGCCCACGGCGACTGGGTGGCGGTAACAGTCCTTTGAGTCGACTAAAGCCATCGGCAGCATAGATATCTATTTGCTTATCCAGCTTAAGTTGATTCATGTTGCTTCGGAGGATGTCAATCTCATTGGGGTGGAGCTCAAATAATCGCAGGCGATCCTGTGGGCGTAATAAACGAGCCAATATAAAAGGAGAGCCTGGGTAGAGTGTGGCACTTTCCTGTGTATTTTCAATGGCAACGCAGGCCAAGTAGTCAGCGATGCTGGTCGGTACATGTGTGCCAGTACTTGCTAGATAGTCTTTGAGGCGAAGGATGCCCCCAGACGATTCTTGGCTGATTGCTGCAAAGCCATCTTGCAAGTTGTACAAGCCTGCGCCAGCATGGGTATCCACAATCGACAGCGCCCCCGGCTTTTCTTGCAAGTACCGCACTAACTGAATCGTAATTAAATGCTTCAGAATGTCTGCGTGACTGCCCGCATGAAAGGCGTGCCGATAGCTAAACATCCCTTAAATGCGCCTACGGGACTGCTGCTGTAAAAAGAGCACCAGCGTAAGCAATACGAGTGCGATGCCGGCGTATTGCAATGGCATATTCAATGGGTGATCTAAGGTCTCATATAGTAAGACGTAGAGCGAGGCAAGGCCGCCTATGGCGATCACCCTTGGCCATGGACTACGAGGCGATAGCTGCTTATTAGGCAAGAGACTTGCTAGCCAAGATCCAATTAAGCCGCACCAGATGCCGAGTCCCGCACCAACAAGCACATCCGTCAACCAGTGTGCGCCTATGGCATTGCGTGATAATCCAACGGCGCTTGCCGCAATGAAAAGCAATAGAAAGGGTTTGCGTTTTTCAGTAGGAACGGTGAAAAAGTAAGCACTAGCAATTGCAAACGCCGTGAGGGTGTGGCCTGATGGCATTGCCTTATGAAACACAGTCTCGCCAATCCGATAAAATTCATGCTCTTGCAAGATCCCAGCCGGGCGTGGCAGGCTAAATACGTTCTTAAGGATAGCGCTGACGATGGCAGCGACTCCGCCCGCAAAGATCCCGGCACTGAGTGTGCGTGGCGCGAGTATTAGTAGGGGAAATGACAGTGCAAAGACACCCCAACCATTGCCTAAAAATGTAATCCAGGTCCAAATCCAATCGGGGGCCAAGCGGGTTACTGCGTTAATGGCAAGGAAAGTGCTTTGCTGGGATTCCGTAAAGTAGAGTGCGGCGCCGATTCCGATGGGAATGAGGGGAATACTCCAAGCAACCCAAGAAAAGCGGGTAGCCATGATCCGCTTAGCGCGCTCGATCGGCAGCGTCCAACTGGACTTCTACCTTCGCAAGCACATCGGCTACCGTAATGGCTTGCATGCATACATTGTTTTGACACGGTGTTTTACGGTGATTGGCAGCACTGACGCAGGGCGAGCAAGCCAGATTAGCAGTAATGGCAATTGAATTACCAATCGAGCCATACAGTGCTGGCGTCTCAGGCCCAAATAAAACTACGGTGCGCAGTGCAGTCACTGCAGAAAAGTGACCTGGCCCAGAATCGTTGGTCACCATCACATCGGACAGCGTATACAGCGCAGGCAATTCGGCAAACTTCACTTGGCCAGCGAAATTGATCGCTGCTTTCATGTCGGCAACGCGCCGTACCTGTTCAACATAGTCAAATTCAGCAGGGGATCCCGTAATCAAGATTAAATCAGCCGGCCAGCGCGCATGTACTGCGCGTATCAGCTCCGAAAAGCGTTGCTGCGACCAACGCCGCTGTGGTAATAGATCGCTGGCATTGGGATTGATCAAAATGAGGCGCTGCTGTCCATGGCGGTAGGGCACATCAGCGTTGCGGGCCAAAGACTCAATGCGCTCTAATACCGCATTACGTACAGCAGGATCAATGATTGCCTGCGCTAACTGAATTTCGTCATCGCGAATCTGAATCTTGCTAAAGGGTATTTCGATCTCAGTGGCAAAGGCTGCATGAATTAAAGAAAAGAAATTCTTGGTAATGTGGATGTGTGGGTTGTAATGCACTTTGCGCGTGAGCATCGTGCCGCGCCACAATCCCTCACCGTGAAAGATGTGATAGCCCACACGTCTGCGTGCGCCACATAGGCCGGTTAAGAGGGCAGTAAAGCGTGAGAACAACTCCAAGTCGATCACGGTATCGATGCCACGCATGCGCGCCTTGATTAAAAAAGCGATCGTATCGACAAGCAGTGTTCTCAGGCTAGAGGCATCAATTGTGAAAATATTTTCAGGCTTTACTGTATTGAGCAAAGTCAGGCTAGCCTGATTGCTTTTGAAGATCAG
>JBIJAC010000080.1:0-12415 GCA_044345935.1 Polynucleobacter sp.
GCGGTTTTGTCCGCTCAAACTTTTCTTTTGCCATTTTTTTGTCTGCCTTCTTTAGCTAGTCAATATTCAAAATAATGTGGATAAATTACTTCGCTTTAGCAGCCATCACTGCTTCAGCAACGTTCTTGGGTGCTTCGGAATAATGCTTAAATTCCATGGTGTAAGTGGCGCGGCCTTGAGTCAGCGAGCGTAAGCCCGTTGAGTAACCAAACATCTCGGCCAATGGCACTTCAGCGCGCACAATCTTACCGCCGCCTGGAATGTCATCCATACCCTGCAAAATGCCGCGACGGGATGATAGATCGCCCATCACATTACCCATGAAATCTTCTGGTGTTTCTACTTCAACCGCCATCATTGGCTCAAGCAATACGGGAGAAGCTCTACGCATGCCGTCCTTGAACGCCATTGAGCCAGCCATCTTGAACGCATTCTCGTTCGAGTCAACATCGTGATACGAACCGAAGAACAAGGTTGCCTTGATATCCACAACGGGATAACCAGCCAAAATACCGGAGTTGAGCGTTTCGATAATGCCCTTTTCAACTGCAGGAATGTATTCGCGCGGAACTACACCGCCTTTAATAGCATCCACAAACTCAAAACCTTTTCCTGGTGCTTGTGGCTCGAGCTTCAATACGACGTGTCCATACTGGCCGCGACCACCCGATTGCTTAACGAACTTGCCTTCGACTTCATCGCAGGTTTTACGAATGGTTTCGCGATAGGCCACTTGTGGCTTACCAACGGTTGCTTCAACACTGAATTCGCGCCTCATACGGTCCACTAAAATTTCCAAATGGAGCTCGCCCATTCCAGAAATAATGGTTTGACCTGATTCTTCATCGGTCTTCACGCGGAAAGATGGATCTTCTTGTGCCAAGCGATTCAATGCCAGACCCATTTTTTCTTGGTCGGCCTTTGTCTTTGGCTCCACTGCCTGCGAAATCACTGGCTCTGGGAATACCATGCGCTCCAAAATGACGATGCTATCTGGATCACATAATGTTTCCCCAGTAGTTGCGTCTTTTAAGCCGACTGCGGCTGCGATATCGCCAGCAAACACTTCTTTAATTTCTTCGCGCTGATTGGCGTGCATCTGTAGCAAACGACCAACACGCTCTTTTTTACCCTTGATTGGGTTATAGATGGTGTCGCCTGACTTCATCATTCCTGAATAAACACGGAAGAATATTAATTGACCAACGAATGGGTCCGTCATGATTTTAAATGCTAAGGCAGAAAACTTCTCGTCATCCGCCGCTTTTCTGGTCGTTGGAGTGCCGTCTTCTTTTTCGCATGGAACGGGTGGTACATCGAGTGGTGATGGCAAATACTCGACTACTGCGTCCAACATGGCCTGAACGCCTTTGTTTTTAAACGCAGTACCGCACAGCATTGGGACGATTTCGCCAGCAATGGTACGGACACGCAATGCCGCCTTAATTTCTTCTTCGCTCAGCGGCTCGCCGCCAAGGTATTTTTCCATTAACTCTTCCGAGCTTTCTGCTGCAGCCTCGACCAACTTCTCGCGCCACTCATCAGCAGATGCCTGCAATTCAGCGGGAATATCTTGGTACTCAAACTTGATGCCCTGTGAGGCCTCATCCCAGATAACTGCTTTCATTTTTACTAGGTCAATAACGCCCGTGAAGTTTTCTTCAGCGCCGATTGGAATTTGAATCAGCAATGGATTTGCTTTGAGGCGTACTTTCATCTGGTCATAGACCTTGAAGAAGTTCGCCCCCGTACGGTCCATCTTGTTCACAAATGCCAAACGTGGAACTTGGTATTTGTTTGCTTGACGCCATACTGTTTCTGACTGGGGCTGAACGCCGCCGACTGCACAGTAAACCATGCAAGCACCATCCAGTACGCGCATCGAACGCTCTACTTCAATCGTGAAGTCGACGTGGCCTGGGGTATCAATAATGTTAATGCGGTGCTCTGGAAAATTACCAGCCATGCCCTTCCAAAAGGTGGTGGTAGCAGCAGAAGTAATCGTGATACCACGCTCCTGCTCTTGCTCCATCCAGTCCATGGTTGCGGCGCCATCATGCACTTCACCAATTTTGTGATTAACGCCGGTGTAGAACAAAACGCGTTCTGTGGTTGTTGTCTTACCTGCGTCAATGTGCGCAGAAATACCGATGTTACGGTATTTGTCGATGGGGGTTTTACGTGCCACGGTTGGTACCTTTTCTTTACTGTGCGATTAGAAGCGGAAATGCGAGAATGCTTTGTTAGCCTCTGCCATACGGTGCACTTCTTCACGCTTCTTCATTGCGCCACCACGGCCTTCGGCCGCTTCTAATAATTCGTTTGCCAGGCGTTGTGCCATGGATTTTTCACCGCGCTTCTTAGCCGCTTCGCGCAACCAGCGCATGGCCAAAGCCGAACGACGCGATGGGCGTACCTCGACGGGAACTTGGTAGTTGGCACCACCAACACGGCGGCTTTTCACCTCAACCATTGGCTTTACGTTGCCCATGGCGCTTGAAAAGATTTCGATTGGCTCTTTGTTTGCTTTTTTCTCGATGTGCTCAAAGGCGCCGTACACAATGCGCTCCGCAACCGATTTTTTGCCGTCCAACATGAGGACGTTCATGAATTTTGCTACTTCTACATTGCCAAATTTTGGATCAGGCAAGATCTCCCGTTTGGGAACTTCGCGACGACGCGGCATAACTACTCCTTCAGTTCAGTTAGGGAGATCCAAATAAAGGCCTCCGCTCCGGTTACCCTACTATTTAGGCAAAATACCTAAACGGAGTAACCACTTACTTGCCTTTAAAGTCTGGCAATAAATGACTTAATACTGTATTACTAAACTACTTCAATGCAATTACGCCGATTTCTTGGCGCGCTTTGCACCATACTTGGAACGCGATTGCTTGCGGTCTTTAACGCCCTGCAAGTCCAGCGATCCACGAACGATGTGGTAACGAACACCTGGCAAATCCTTTACACGGCCACCACGGATCAATACCACCGAGTGCTCCTGCAAGTTATGGCCTTCACCGCCGATGTACGAAATGACTTCGAAACCATTGGTTAAGCGAACTTTGGCGACTTTACGCAGCGCAGAGTTAGGCTTTTTAGGGGTTGTTGTATACACACGTGTGCACACACCACGGCGCTGCGGGCTGTTTTGCAGCGCAGGGCTCTTACTTTTAACGGTCAGCCGTGTTCTTGGCTTGCGTAATAACTGATTAATTGTCGGCATAAAATGGCTCGGTTAATAATTCTTTAAGTACTGCTGTAATGCTTTCTTTAGGAAAATCAAGGACTTAGAATATTTCTAAGTAAACTAGACCCCCTACTGAACAAGTAGAACTCAGCATTCTAGCTTGGCCAGCCCCTCCCGTCAACAAAATGCAGGAGAAACTGGCCAATTTGCATCGAATACAGAGAATTACGCCTGATCTGCCTCCCCAGCAGGAGCAGCCGCCTCAGCCTCAACTTCGGGCATATTGGCCATTGCTTCCTCTTCGGCGGCAATCATTTGCGCACGATCACGCTCAAACTGCTCTCTGACCTTGCGCGCACGGCGATACGCCAAGCCGGTACCCGCAGGAATCAGACGACCAATAATGACGTTTTCTTTGAGGCCACGGAGTGTATCGGTCTTGCCCATAATGGCGGCTTCGGTCAACACGCGAGTGGTCTCTTGGAAGGACGCAGCAGAAATGAAGCTGTCGGTCGACAAGGAGGCTTTGGTAATACCCAATAAGATGTTCTCAAACTGAGCGGGATGCTTGCCTTCTGCAACAACGCGGTCATTTGCGTCATACAGCTTCGAACGCTCAACCTGTTCACCGGTAATGAAATCGGTATCGCCTGCATCGGTAATCTGAACACGACGCAACATCTGGCGAACAATCACCTCGATGTGTTTGTCGTTAATCTTCACGCCTTGTAAGCGATAAACGTCTTGCACTTCGTCCACGATGTAGATTGCAAGCTCTTCAATGCCTTTGAGCTGAATGATGTCATGTGGATCAGCTGGGCCTTCCACAATCATTTCACCTTTATTCACTACCTGGCCATCATGAACGAGCACTTGCTTCTCTTTCGGAATCAAGAATTCGTTCGCCTCGCCATCCATATCGGTAATCACCAAGCGCTGCTTCCCTTTGGTTTCTTTACCGAAGGAAACGGTTCCAGTTACTTTAGCCAAGACTGCAGCATCTTTTGGTGAACGTGCCTCGAACAACTCGGCAACGCGTGGTAGACCACCGGTAATATCGCGTGTCTTCTGTGACTCGATCGGAATACGCGCCAATACCTCACCCACCTCGACTTTTTGACCATCCTTTACGGTGATCAAAGCGCCAACTTGCAAGCCAATGGTGACAGGGTGGTCTGTGCCAGAAATCAGCACTTCATTCCCTTTGTCATCCACCAAGTTAATTACAGGGCGAACACCTTTGCTTGCAGCACTACGACGCTTACCGTCAATAACGACGAGTGTCGAGAGGCCAGTTACTTCGTCAACCTGCTTGGCTACCGTTACGCCTTCTTCGACGTTATCAAAACGAGCGATACCAGCATACTCAGAAACAATTGGACGGGTCAATGGATCCCAGGTTGCTAAGCTTGCACCAGCCTTAACAGCCGCGCCTTCTTTGAGCAACAGGGTTGCGCCGTACGGAACTTTGTGACGCTCACGCTCACGGCCGTTGTCATCAACGATCAAGGCTTCGCCCGAACGTGAAATCACAATCTGCTCGCCCTTGGCATTCTTCACAACCCGTAAGGTTGCCGAGAATTTCAAGGCACCATTGGATTTCGCCTCAACGTTGCTTGCTACTAAAGCACGTGACGCCGCACCACCGATGTGGAAGGTACGCATGGTGAGCTGTGTACCTGGCTCACCAATCGACTGGGCAGCAATAACACCAACTGCCTCGCCCACGTTGACCAATCCGCCACGACCTAAATCACGGCCATAGCACTTGGCACATAGGCCATAGCGTGTTTCGCACGACAATACGGTGCGCACTTTTACTTCATCAATGCCAAGCGCGACGATTTCATCAACATGATCTTCATCGAGTAAGGTATCGTTTTTAACGATCACTTCTTGTGTATCGGGATGAACGATATCGCCGATGCAAACACGACCCAAAATACGGTCACGCAATGCTTCAATGATTTCGCCGCCCTCAACCAAGGCCTTCATGGTGACGCCATTGGTTGCGCCACAGTCGTCCTCAATGACAACCAAGTCTTGGGTTACGTCACACAAACGGCGTGTCAAATAACCCGAGTTCGCTGTTTTCAGTGCGGTATCTGCCAAGCCTTTACGAGCGCCGTGGGTTGAAATGAAGTACTGCAATACATTCAAGCCTTCGCGGAAGTTGGCAGTAATTGGCGTTTCAATGATCGAGCCATCGGGCTTTGCCATCAAACCACGCATACCAGCCAACTGACGAATCTGCGCTGCAGAGCCGCGCGCGCCAGAATCGGCCATCATGTAGATGGAATTAAATGATTCTTGACGGGCTGTTTTGCCATTGCGGTCAAGCACATCGACAAACGACAACTCGTCCATCATGGCCTTGCCCACTTGATCGCCCGCAGCGCCCCAAATATCAACCACGTTGTTATAACGCTCTTGATTGGTTACGAGGCCTGACATGAACTGCTTGTCGTACTCTTTCACCTTGGTGGATGCCTCGGTAATGATGCGCTCTTTCGACGATGGAATCAGCATATCGTCAATTGCAATCGAGATACCAGCCTTTGTCGCCAAGCGGAAACCAGACTGCAAGAGGCGATCAGCAAAGATCACCGTATCGCGCAGTCCGCACTTACGGAACGACGTATTAATCAGGCGTGAGATTTCTTTTTTCTTCAGCGGCTTGTTGATTTCCTCGAACGACATGCCTTTAGGCAAAATCTCCGACAGCATCGCGCGGCCTACTGAGGTTTGATAGATCTTGGTCTTCTCAGCAAAACGGGCATCGCCCTCTGCTTTTTTGTCGACAATCTCAAACTCAGTAATGCGAACCGCTACGCGGGATGCGATTTCAACAACGCCCGCCTCATGCGCACGAATCACTTCAGTGATGTTGGCAAATACCATGCCTTCACCCTTGCCGTTAATCTTGTCGCGTGTGGCGTAATAGAGACCCAAAACCACGTCCTGTGAAGGAACGATGGATGGCTCGCCGTTGGCTGGGAACAAGACGTTGTTCGATGCCAACATTAAGGTGCGTGCTTCCATTTGCGCTTCGAGCGACAACGGAACGTGAACCGCCATTTGGTCGCCGTCAAAGTCGGCGTTAAATGCCGCGCAGACGAGTGGGTGCAATTGAATCGCCTTACCTTCAATCAGCATTGGCTCAAACGCCTGAATACCTAAACGGTGCAATGTTGGCGCACGGTTAAGCATGATTGGGTGCTCCCGAATGACTTCTTCGAGAATATCCCAAACGATTGGTGTTTGGCTTTCAACTTCCTTCTTCGCAGCCTTAATGGTGGTTGCGATTCCTAAAGTCTCGAGCTTATTGAAAATGAAGGGCTTGAATAACTCCAAGGCCATCAATTTTGGCAGGCCGCACTGATGCAATTTCAATGTTGGGCCAACTACGATGACCGAACGGCCAGAGTAGTCAACGCGCTTACCGAGCAAGTTCTGACGGAAACGACCGCTCTTACCTTTAATCATCTCAGCCAAGGACTTGAGAGGACGCTTGTTAGCGCCAGTCATGGCCTTACCGCGACGACCGTTGTCGAGCAATGAATCCACCGCTTCTTGCAGCATGCGTTTTTCGTTACGAACGATGATCTCTGGAGCGCGCAGTTCTAACAAACGCTTTAAACGGTTGTTACGGTTAATTACGCGGCGATAGAGGTCATTCAAATCGGAAGTTGCAAAGCGTCCGCCATCGAGTGGCACTAATGGGCGCAACTCAGGAGGCAATACTGGCAATACTTCCATGATCATCCAGTCAGGCTTAATCCCTGAAGTCTGGAACGCCTCAAGCACTTTTAAGCGCTTGGCGTATTTCTTGATCTTGGCATCGCTACCAGTGGCTTTTAAGTCTGCACGAATGGTTTCTACTTCACGGTTAATATCAATGCCGCGCAAGAGATCGCGAATGCCTTCCGCGCCCATGATGGCGGTAAATGCACCATCACCATACTCTTCCGTTTTAGCGTAATACTCATCTTCAGACATGATCTGACCGCGCTTCATCGCGCCCTCAGGTGTCATGCCAGGATCAACCACAACATAGGCTTCGAAGTAGAGAACGCGCTCGATGTCCCGCAAGGTCATATCGAGAACCATGCCTAAACGGGATGGCAAGGACTTCAAGAACCAAATGTGTGCAACCGGGGCTGCCAACTCAATGTGGCCCATGCGCTCACGACGCACCTTAGCGAGGGTGACTTCAACGCCGCACTTCTCACAAATAACACCACGGAACTTTAAGCGCTTGTACTTGCCGCATAAGCACTCATAGTCTTTAGTTGGTCCAAAGATCTTGGCGCAAAACAAGCCATCGCGTTCTGGTTTAAATGTCCGATAGTTAATGGTTTCTGGCTTACGTACTTCACCAAAAGACCATGAGCGGATTTTTTCAGGGGATGCAAGACCAATCTTGATGACATCAAACTGCTCATCACCCTGCGTTTGCTTAAATAAATCGAGCAATGCTTTCATATCAGTTGCGCTCCATGTCAATGTCAATACCCAACGAACGGATTTCTTTTACCAGTACGTTGAAGGATTCGGGCATGCCAGCATCAATTGTGTGCTCGCCCTTGACGATGTTTTCGTAAACCTTAGTACGGCCTGCGACGTCATCGGACTTCACTGTCAGCATTTCCTGCAAGACATATGAGGCGCCGTATGCTTCGAGAGCCCAGACTTCCATCTCACCAAAGCGCTGACCACCAAACTGCGCTTTACCGCCGAGGGGTTGCTGCGTTACCAAGGAGTATGGTCCGGTTGAGCGGGCATGCATCTTGTCGTCCACTAAATGGTGGAGCTTCAAGACGTGCATGACACCAACCGTAACTGGACGCTCAAACTGATCGCCAGTACGGCCGTCGCACAGAATCATCTGTTGACGCGATGGGGTCATTTTGAGGGACTCTGCAACATCAGCAGGATAGGCCAACTCCAACATGCGACCGATTTCTGTTTCAGTTGCGCCATCAAATACCGGCGTAGCAAATGGCAAGCCTTGGCGTAAATTCTCAGCCAACACTGAAATTTGCTCATCGGTAAAGTTGTCGATGTCTTCGATTCGGCCAGTCTCGTTGTAAAGCTGCTTGAGGAACTTACGTAGCTCAGCTTGCTTTACGTGCTCTTTGACCATCGCATCAATGCGTTTGCCAATACCTTGGGCAGCCCAACCTAAGTGGGTTTCCAGAATCTGGCCTACGTTCATGCGGGATGGTACGCCGAGTGGATTCAGGACGATGTCAACGGCACGTCCATCGGCCATAAATGGCATATCTTCGGCTGGTGCGATCTTAGAGACCACGCCTTTATTACCGTGACGGCCGGCCATCTTGTCGCCAGGCTGCAGACGACGTTTGACGGCCAAATAGACCTTAACCATTTTGGTTACGCCGGGCTGCAAATCGTCACCCTGCGTCAGCTTGGTGCGCTTTTCTTCAAAAGCCTCATCAAACTGCTTGCGCTTGGCTTCGATCGACGACTTGATCGCTTCTACTTGAGAAGCAACATCGTCGTCCGCTGGACGAATGTCAAACCAATGGTATTTATCTAAGTCGCCAAGGTAAGCCTTGTCAATCTTAGTGCCTTTAGCTAATTTCTTAGGGCCGCCATTGGCCACTTTGCCAATGAGCAACTTTTCTAAACGCATGAAGGCATCGCCCTCAACAATACGCAGCTGGTCATTTAAGTCCAAGCGGTAACGCTGCAGCTCTTCCTGAATAATCGACTGAGCACGAACATCGCGCTCAATGCCTTCGCGGGTGAAGACTTGAACGTCGATCACGGTACCAATCATTCCGGAAGGAACGCGCAGGGATGTGTCTTTTACATCCGAGGCCTTCTCACCGAAAATGGCGCGCAGCAACTTCTCTTCTGGCGTCAAGGTAGTTTCGCCTTTTGGCGTTACTTTGCCAACCAAAACGTCGCCAGCCTCTACTTCAGCGCCGATATACACAATACCGCTTTCATCCAAGCGGGAGAGTTGTGACTCTGCCAAATTGGAAATATCGCGTGTAATTTCTTCTGAGCCGAGTTTGGTATCACGGGCAACCACCGACAACTCTTCAATGTGAATCGAAGTGTAGCGATCATCCGCAACCACTTTCTCCGAGATCAAGATGGAGTCTTCGAAGTTGTAACCGTTCCATGGCATAAACGCCACAGTCATGTTTTGACCCAAAGCCAATTCACCTAAATCAGTCGATGCGCCGTCAGCAACGACGTCGCCACGCTCAACACGGTCGCCAACCTGAACGATTGGGCGCTGATTGATATTGGTATTTTGATTTGAGCGGGTGTACTTAATTAGGTTGTAGATGTCTACGCCCACTTCGCCAGCTGCTGTTTCGTCGTCGTTTACACGAATCACGATACGGTTTGCATCGACATAATCGACGATACCGCCGCGGCTTGCCAATACAACCGTACCGGAATCCACCGCCACAATACGCTCAAGGCCTGTACCGACCAATGGCTTATCTGGACGCAAGCATGGCACCGCTTGACGCTGCATGTTCGCACCCATCAAGGCGCGGTTTGCATCATCGTGCTCCAAGAACGGAACAAGCGAAGCTGCTGCAGAAACGATTTGGCTTGGCGCAACGTCAATGAAATCGATGCGTTCTGGACTCACCATCATGGTCTCGCCCGCTTGACGCGCCGACACCAGCTCATCGGCTAATTTGCCGTTTTTATCGATCGTGGCATTGGCCTGCGCAATCACATACTTTGCTTCTTCAATTGCGGACAGGTAAACCACCTCATCGCTTACCTTGCTATTGGCTACCTTGCGGTATGGTGTTTCCAAGAAGCCATGCTCATTCAAACGCGCAAACAAGGCGAGTGAGTTGATCAGACCAATGTTTGGTCCTTCTGGCGTCTCGATTGGGCAAACACGTCCGTAGTGGGTTGGATGCACGTCGCGCACTTCAAAGCCAGCGCGCTCGCGTGTCAAACCGCCTGGTCCCAATGCAGAAATACGACGCTTATGCGTGATTTCAGACAGTGGGTTGGTTTGGTCCATAAACTGAGACAGCTGCGACGAACCAAAGAACTCGCGAATAGCAGACGAGATTGGCTTGCTGTTAATCAAATCATGCGGCATCAGGTTTTCGGTTTCGGCTTGGCCGAGACGCTCTTTAACTGCACGCTCAACTCGTGACAAACCAGCGCGGAATTGGTTTTCAGCCAACTCACCAACGCAGCGCACGCGACGATTACCGAGGTGATCGATGTCGTCGACTTCGCCTTTGCCGTTGCGTAAGTCGACCAGCAACTTAATGGTATCGAGAATATCTTCGTTCGACAAAACCATCGGGCCTTCCATCTCGGAGCGGCCGAGA
Source organism: Polynucleobacter sp. (assembly GCA_044345935.1). Classification (GTDB taxonomy): domain Bacteria; phylum Pseudomonadota; class Gammaproteobacteria; order Burkholderiales; family Burkholderiaceae; genus Polynucleobacter. Next base: position 10,543 of record JBIJAC010000080.1, read on the forward strand.
CGGCTGTTGACCTTCATGCGGCCAACGCGTGATAAATCGTAGCTGTCTTCGCTGTAGAACAAGCGCTGGAACAAGGCCTCAACCGCATCTTCGGTTGGTGGCTCGCCAGGACGCATCATGCGGTAAATTGCAATTCGCGCTGCCGTTTGGTCTGCTGTCTCATCGGTTCGCAATGTCTGCGAAATGTACGCGCCCGAATCGAGGTCGTTTGTATAAATGGTTTCGAGTTGCTTAATGCCCGCATCACGCAAGGAAGCCAAGAGCTCCTCTGTGATTTCGTCATTGGCATAGGCTAGTAACTCGCCTGAATCCGGATCAATAATATTTTTAGCAACCACGCGGCCCACCAAATAGTCATCTGGAACGATGATGGCTTTGGTTTTTGCGGCTTCGAGTTCGCGAATGTGCTTTGCGTTAATCCGCTTGTCTTTTTGAACGACGACAACACCGTTCTTGTCGAGCACATCAAAGTTAGCCAACTGGCCACGCAAACGCTCTGGAACAAATTCCATCGATGCGCCATTTTGGCTCAGCGTAAAGTGATCGAAGTTAAAGAAGTTAGCCAGAATCTGCTCATTGGTTAAGCCAATGGCTTTGAGCAAAATCGTGACAGGCATCTTACGACGACGGTCAACGCGGAAATACAAAATGTCTTTTGGATCAAACTCAAAATCGAGCCATGAGCCACGGTAAGGAATGATGCGTGCTGAGAACAGCAGCTTACCTGAGCTATGTGTCTTGCCCTTATCGTGCTCAAAGAACACGCCTGGGGAACGATGCAACTGAGAAACGATGACGCGCTCGGTGCCATTGATCACAAAAGAGCCGTTTTCTGTCATGAGTGGAATTTCGCCCATGTAGACTTCGCTCTCTTTAACTTCTTTTACCTTGGTAGGCGCTTCGCGATCATAAATAATCAAGCGAACTTTAGCGCGCAGTGCTGAGTGGTAGGTATACCCACGCTGCTGGCACTCTTTGACGTCAAAAGGCGGCTGTGACAATTGGAAGGAAACGTATTCCATCCGTGCGTAGCCATTGTTCGAAACAATTGGGAATGCAGACGTAAAGGCAGCCTGTAATCCCTCATTGATGCGGGCAGCAGGCGATTTATCCGCCTGCAAAAATTTAGCGTAGGACTCCAGCTGCGTTGCGATCAGGTACGGAACCTGGTGATTATTTACGCGCTTAGCAAAGCTTTTACGGACTCGCTTGCGTTCGGTGAAGCTATAGTTCATTTCATCTCCGAATTCAGCGACTGAGCAAAGATTTGGCGGTTGGCCTCTACCAACCACTGGCGGACAACACTAAATCGCATGGATCCAGTGCCCGACCAAACTTGTCTTCTGCAGTCGTATCAGAAGGCAAACCCGATATCAATCAACGTACTGAAATGAAATCGGGTTTGACCTCTAAAGATCAAACCAAAATAAGCCTGGCGCTGAAACTCAGGGCGCCAGCCTATCTTTAGATTACTTAAGCTCTGACTTAGCGCCGGCTTCGTCGAGTTTCTTCTTGGCTTCTTCGGCAGTCTTTTTATCAACGCCTTCTTTAACTGGCTTTGGTGCGCCATCAACCAAGTCTTTTGCTTCTTTGAGGCCAAGACCAGTGATTTCACGAACAGCCTTAATAACGGAAACCTTGTTTGCGCCAGCCTCAAGGAGGTTAACGGTAAATTCGGTTTGCTCTTCAGCCGCTGCACCGCCGCCGCCACCGCCAGCTGGGCCTGCAACTGCCATTGCTGCTGCGGAAACGCCAAACTTCTCTTCAAATGCCTTAACGAGGTCGTTCAGGTCCATTACAGACATGCTACCTACTGCTTCAATAATTTCTTCTTTGGTAATCGCCATTTTTAGCTCCTAATACTTAAATAGTT